>CALRDB010000006.1 GCA_943354745.1 Candidatus Nomurabacteria bacterium
TCGAACCTCCTCCTTGGCGAAAAACAGGTGCGCGCAAGCGCGCCAGATTTGGATTCATTTTTGGCAAATTCCCCTTTGGATTCTGGGCGAAATTCAGACGGAAACCAGTGGGACGCGCTTCGCGCGTCCCACCTTCTGGCTTTGGAAAAGCCGTTGAGTTCTGTATTGGTGCCTCTGGTAGGAATCGAACCTACATCAATGCCTTAGAAGAGCACTGCTCTATCCATTGAGCTACAGAGGCGTCAGGCGAGTCGGGCGGGTAAGTCCGCAGTTCTATCCATTAAACTACGCGGGCTTACTTCAACGACTCTGATACTACTCGATTTCCACTAAATATCCAACCCTACTTCCTAGGTTGCAACGCGGGAATAAACGGATCCTTGGTGGAAAATTCTTTTTGCTTAAGCAAATCAAATCGTTCTTTCTTCCGCTCAAAAAACGAAACGGTGTTTTCAAGCTCAAACCGATCAAATGATTTCGGTAACATGGACTCCTTTTTACCCACGAGAAAGATTTCCCCTTTGTGTATCCTTCCATACACAAACATACTTACGGCAACCGCGGCCACGAGCAACACGAGAAAAGATACTCCCACAACCTGCCAATCTGTTCGTGCATCACGACCAAACTGAGCCGATTCGCTTTCAACCGCTTTCCGCGTAAACAAGGCTCCGAGCGATAGTTTTTTGTTAAAAAGTGCCATATTATTTATCTTTTAAAACGAGTAGGACAAGATTCACAACCCAAGGACTCTCCGCGACCGATTCTGATTTAGAAACCACCACATTTTCAATGTCCGATTCATACGGGAGAAGCTCAAGGAGTCCGAGAAACCGAACAACTGACGACCAGCTACCAGTCGCCTTAAGCGCAAATCGCAACGTCTCCACATCTTTTGATGACACCACTTCCTTAGGAACAACCGAATCGATCAGAACTTCGACACCCACCTCTCTTCCGCTTTTCTCAAGAAGTCCGATAAAAGTGACGGTCCCATCCTTTCCTATAGTGTACTCTAAAAGTTTTTCGCGTAACGTGGCGGTTTCAGTGACCAACATTTTATTGCGAGTATGGATACTCTCTTCGGTCCCCTCCGTTTCAATCTGGTTGATGAGGGTGGAAATATGTTCATTTTTTAGCTTAATTTCCCGAAAAAGAAAACCATACAGGCACAATACCGCGACATTGAGGACAACGACTACCACCAAAAGCTCTTTACTTTTTCGTCCAATAGTTTGTGTACTCATACAATAACAACGTTCCCTACTTTGTTATGACCCGCCTCCGCTATTAAAAAGTCCCCGTTGCTGTTACAGAAAACTCGATGTTAGCGTTTTTTGAAAGGTTTGCGACAGGGTACTTTACAGTAGCAAACAAATTTGTCCGCTCAAGCGCCTTCACAAAGGCAAGTAGCGCTTCACGGTTTTGAGCAATGCCGGCAATACTCATCGTACGTTTGCCCCCAGCCGATCCGGAAAAAGAAATATCTTTAAGGGAAATTTGATTAGATTTTACTGAAACAATTTCTATGAGCAGTTCATGCTGTAGTATTTTGGGGTCGGTATGTCTTAACAGCGCCAGGCGAGACTTTGCCTTCTGGAGAGAAGATTCTAGACCGGTACTGTTTCCCCGTTCTACATTCTTTGTCAACGCGTCCACTCGTTGTTCTGCCACTTTCTCCTTCCCCGCGGAAAGGATGAACGACGGAATAAGTAGCACTGAAGAAATCACCGTAACTACGCAGAAGAGACTGAGCGCCACCACGGCGAGTCTTGTCCGGTACTCCCGGCGAATGGTTTCTTTTTCAATTTTTGGTAACAAATTAAACATACACCACAAATTACCAATCACGATGACTACACAAATAAACAGAAAAAATCTTTGTTTCTTGATTCGTGTTTTTGTACATATTCGTTACTTCACCTTTTAATGTCCTTTCGGTAACGCTAAGCCGACCGCGGCGGCAAAATCAAGGGAGTCATCGAGACCGAGCGGCGGTACGTAGTCACCCAAAGAGAATACATTTTGCCACACATTACCCACCACGACAGTATTTTCGAATGCCAATGCTAAATAATCAGCAAACCCTTCAAGCCCCGCGTCACGTCCACAAAGAACAATCTGATGGATCTTGTGACCAAGCACACCATCGGAACATTGGTGAGTTCTCCAATATACTGAAAGTTTATTAATCTCATCCTTTAATGCTGAAACGACATTCATGAGTGAGAGAAAGAGGTTGCTATTCTTCTTGTTCTTGAAAGAAGCGTACTCATGTTTGATACGTCCAGCTTCCTCAATACTTACCGAAAGATATTTCGCGATTGCTTGAGTGATATGCACCCCTCCAATACTTACAGTGGAAGTGAAATGTACGACCTCATTACTCACAATAAAAAGTCCTGTCTTACTTTCTCCGAAGTTCACCAGAAGATAGGTGCCTCGATCGCCCTTTTCAATAACCGCCCGAGAAATCGCTTGGGCTTCAATCTCAAAAGAGAGTGGCACCAGACCGGCATCGTTCAAAAGTTCACTGTAGGTTTCGACCACCTTTTTCGGTAAGACGGTTACACCCGCGGTAATTGAATCCCCTGGTTCATGTCCTGGTGCTGCAATAAGCGTATAGTCAAAAATAGCCTCACTGGCCGCAATAGGCACATTCTCTTCAAGTTTAAATTCAAGCACTCCGCGTATCTCTTTACGGGTCACCCGAGGTATTTTCGTCTCAAAGAGATAGGCTTTTTCTTCAGAAAGCGATGCGTTCACAAAGTCGAGTTTCAGTGCGTCTTTAAGCTTCCGAATCTCCCCGACGACCGCATCTTTGTCGTGTATATAACCCCCTGAGATACTTCCGCGAGGAAACACACGACGGCCAAAACGTCCCACAGCGAACTCTTGTTTATGCCGTACGAGTTCGAGTACCGAGACGGCATCGTCTGAAATATCAAGACCAACCGCCGGCATTTCTAAAAATCTAGGCGGTGGGAAAAACTGATGAAACACACGACTTCTTTTTTGTTTAGATGGCGCAGTCATACAATACCAGCTACGAAGGTACCTTACATACGTACCGATTCGTTATGTGTGGTACGTATTATACCCTATCGGCCGGAGCTTTGGGTTGAATACCTCTTGTTGATTTCCAATATTCAAACAGAATCGGGAGAAAGGAGATCACTATAATTAAGAGAACAATGGGAAGTAAATACTTGTCTATACTCGGTATGAGACTGCCAAGCACATACCCGAGAAAGATGAGCAGTGTGGACCACAGAACGCCTCCGATAACATTGAACGAGATGAACGTGCGGTATTCCATCTGCCCTACCCCAGCAAGAATAGGAGCGAACGTTCGCACGATTGGTACAAAACGCGCGAGGATAATAGTCTTCTTGCCATATTTTTCGTAGAAAGCGCTGGTCCGTTCAACGTGCTTCTTGTGAAAAAAGAATGAATCTTCACGGTTAAAAATTTTCGGCCCGACCTTACGGCCAAACGCGTACCCCACGCTGTCTCCCACGATGGCACAAAACATACACCCGATCCATAAGACAAGAATGTTGAAATGACCCTGTGACGCCAGTAACCCTGCGGTGAACAGAAGCGAATCGCCCGGCAGAAAGAAACCGAAAAATAACCCCGATTCGGCAAAAACAATCGCGAACACTCCGAAAAGACCGAAGGTCGCAACGAGAAAGGCGGGATCGAGAAAGTGAAAGAGATTCATAGTAGTGGTTGTCATTCCCGCGTAGGCGGGAATCCAGTTCTTTTCTTCTTGATCCCCATTTTCATGGGGATGACATTAAGAAATGTCACTTCGCACGTGTTCCCTCCGGTATCTCCGCATTCGGTTCGAGTAAACTAAACTTCCCGTCCTCGGTCGAAACCGCGAAAAGCATCCCGTTCGATTCCAGACCTTTAATCATCCTCGGCTCCAGATTCGTCACGAACATACACTTCTTCCCTACCAAGGTTTGCGGGTCCTGAAAATATGCGGAAATGCCGGAGATAATCTGCCGAATGTCCCGACCCTCTTGCCTCCTCCCCTCTTCAGAGGGGAGGATTGAGGTGGGGTGTTCTTGCTTCCCCTCCTCAACTGAGGAGGGGTCTCCGACTTCCGAGCCGGAGGAGGTGGTGGCGCTCTCCTCCCCATCTTTTCTAAGAGGGGGATTGAGGGGGAGTTTCTGCCCAAAGTCCACATTGAGCTTGAGTAGCTTATCCGTCTCCGGCACTTTCTCCGCGGAAAGTATCTTCCCTACGGTTATCTCAACTTTTTTAAATTCGTCAAAAGAAATTGTCATATTGTTACACAACCTCATGTCGCTGAATAATCTTAGCTTTTTCAGGGTCAAAAACAAGATAGGTATCGTGATTCCCGGCATCTCCTTCGCCTCCTTCGTAGGTAATAAGCCCTTCATACCCTAGCGAACGGACATACTCGGTAAACAATTTAGGGTTATTAACGGCGATTAATTTAATGCTTCCCGGACCAACTTTCCCTGTTTTTATCTGCTGAATAGCCTCATGCATAGCCATCTGCAAAAACCAAGGAGTTTGCGGGTTTTGTTCTACTTCTCGAAGTTTTGCGCGAAATCCTGGAAGTATTTTTGAAACATTTTCAGTCTTTCGGAGGTCCAACAATTTTAGATTCTGAACTAAAGCTTCATACAGCACAGGGGTTGCCTCTCCTTTGTACCCTTCAATGGGGACACCTTTCCGCCCTTTCGCTCTGTGTCGAGCGTACCCGGTTGCCGCTGTAGGTTCTGAAGTAAAATAAATGCCTTCTCCCACCGTTGTTTCCTCAGCGGCGGCCAGATCCTGTATGTCATCACGATATGAGCCGTGATACAGGTGCTTATTTTTAACTGTGACTCCCAGACCGTCTTCACTAGGCACCTCTTCTTCAATTGAATGAACTTTTTCGCCTCGTGCGTCCCAGTACTCCGTGGTCTTTTTGGCTTCGGTCAAGATTTGTTTTCTGTCTCCTTTTGGAGCTTCAGAAAGCTGGACCGCCAAATCTTTGCGAAAATCTTCAAGATTTGCCATGTGTATCTAAATAACTTTGTAAAATAATTGCCGCGGCAGACGCGTCTAGCATATCGTTCGGTTTTCGGTCCCGAGCGCGCTGTCCCGTTCCGCGACTACCATCTGAGCGCCTTGAGTGTTTCCGCGTAGCCTGAATTGAAGTAAGAAACTCGAGTTCGTACACTACTTTTTTATGCGTATGCTTCTCGAGAATCTTGCGAAACTCTTCAGCTTTTTTAGCGATCGGATTAGCTTTGCCTTTGAAGTCCTTTGACTCCCCCATGACAACCAGTTTCACTTTTTGCTCTTTGACGATCGTCTCAATCTCGGAAAGAAGCGTTACATCGTTTAGAAATACACGGTGCGGGAACGCAAGCGTCCCAGATTCATCTGAAAGCGCCACTCCAACTCGCTTTGACCCAAAATCAATTCCTAAATAACGCATGAGGAGAGTATAACCCATAACGTGTAGTGCGCAATGCAAAAAGATTGCGAGAAGAAGATTTTTTGATAGTATGACAGTTAACGTAATTCGCCACAGCGCGGAGGGGTCGCATAGTTGGTCTAGTGCGGAAGTCTTGAAAACTTCTAGGTCCGAAAGGGCCTCGCGAGTTCGAATCTCGCCCCCTCCGCAGCGTGGCGAAATCTAAAGGAGAGAAGGTTGTTTATGACGAGCTGATACGCGAGAGTTACCGTCCATCACCTTCTCACTGTTGAGATAGAGTTCTAAGAAACTGGATACTATTAGCTGGGTGGTTCTCTCTGGCGCTGTTCGCGAAGTACTGAAAATCAATGTTGTCCTGATGACAACGCTATTAATGTACACAAAAAAGCCCCGCCGGAAACATGGCAGGGCTGGTGATAACAACTTCACTTTTCCCAAAGTGCGGGAATACATCGATACAACTCTCGTCGAGCTACAAAGAACGGTAGAACCCTATCATCAACCTTGAAACGTCTGAGTTGGGCTGCGTGTCCGTGTTCACCTTCATCGAGTCTGATGTGCATCTCGAGAAAATGTTTGAACGCTTCCAGAGCTTCCCCGTGCCATTTTTTCGCTTGCAGAATTCCCTTGAAAATTCCCGGGAGTTCATACTCCCTTGCCACGATACTCATCGTCCGTACCCTCAAAGGCAGTAGCATGACGGTGTCTAGATACCGCGCTCGTGCCGTAAGTACTTCGGGCGAGCACCCTGCAAGGAGGTTGTGCTTTTTGACAAAGTGTTCAAGAAATTCGGAGTGGTCACCCGATCTCTTGAAATCAGCAAATGAGAGGTTGGCCGTATTCAGTTCCCCCTTCGCCATTGCCTCAAGCAATCTGCTATTCGGATAGTGAGCCTTCGCAATTCTCAAACTTGCGGCAAATTCTTCCGCCGCGGTTAACGCTAAGGTCATCAACACACGCAATTCTTTCGCGTTAAGCTTGTCCCACCGTAACCCTCTGATCTCTGCAACGATTTCCTTATAAGTTTGCACTGGTTCATCTCCTTTCTACTCTTTCTCTATTATACCCTTCCGCAGATACAATTCATCCCGCATATATGCGGGATGAATGGCAAAGGTCTTCAAAGTAAACCCTGAAGTGTAACCTTTTTTTCGTTTTCGCTTGGGTGCCCTGCCCCCCGACCGAAGTCGAGACGCGGCCTTCCCTGCAAATCGAAGTAGAGACCTAAACTCCTAGGTCAACCTATCTTATTTTTTAGAACTTGTAAACACAAAACCTATATTTGTAGCCACATAATTGAGTTTTTGTTCAGGACAACCCTTAAGAAGGTTGACAAAATACGGCTAAAAATATAATACTTAAGGTGTTCTAACTTTTTGTACAGAATGATTGAAGAAAATCTCAAAAAATTAGGCTTCACGAAGAACCAGATCAAACTTTATCTGGTATTGCTTCGACTTGGAAAGGTCAGAGCTGGAGAGCTTATACGCGAAACTGGTTTACAGCGCAGTGTAGTATATGGGGTTCTTGAGGAACTAGAGACTCAGGAACTGGTAAGCCGGTCGGTCTCGCATGGTGTGGCCCTCTATCACATCAACGACCCTCAGGTGCTCGTAGAGAAAGCTGAACGTAAAAAGTTGCTCGCACAAAAGGTTGCAGAGGAATTGAGCTTACGACGGCAGGTCAAGGAGCGTGAGGTGGTGGTGTACGAAGGCGAGGATATCATCAAGCGTATCTGCGACAAGAACTTAGACGCGGCACCAGGCTCTGAAGTATATTTTCTCGGCCCATCAAAGTCCGGCATACAAGGAGGACTCGAAAAGTACTGGCAACAGTATCACAAACAAAGGACGGCAAAGGGTATTCGCACCAAGATACTGTACGGGCACAATACTCCACCACTTACCGTCGCCAACCGAAACGCTATGCCGTTATGTGAGGCAAAATATCTTCCCCTCACCACTGAGATCCCCATGTGGTTCAATATCTGCGGAGAATCGGTAGGTATCGTGGTTCCGAGCGAAAATCCTCCGCTTGCGTTTCTCATTAAGAGCGCCAAGACCGCCGAAGCATTGAAAAAATATTTTGAGTACCTCTGGGCACAAAACCCGAAGAGCGGATCTTCCGGAATAGGAAATGACATCAACCAAGATTGACCAGCTTACTGAGCTCTGCAGAGGAGCGTAAATTAACCCATACGAGTTTCACCTTCCTACATTCGGCAACAAAGTAGCACTTATCCTATGTACCCCATCTCAAGCGAAGGACTAACTAAGGAAACCGCCGATGCGATTTACTTTTACTCGCCCGCTTTTGACGCACTGAATAATTTCTCGGCACACCAAGTAGAGATTTGGAACAAGCGTTTCCCCACCGCCGAGCATGCGTTTCAGTGGAAAAAGTTTAGCGAGGTGTGTCCTGATATCGCCGAGAGGATTCTTAGGGCGGGCTGTCCCGAAGAAGCACAACAAATTGCGCACAAGCATAAACCCGAGCAACCGAAAGATTGGCACGAGAAGAAAGTTGCCGTGATGGAAGAGATTCTCCGAGCCAAACTCGCACAGCACGAAACAGTTCGTGACGCGTTACACCGCTCCGGCAAAAGGAGAATAGTTGAAAATTCTCCCGTAGACGCTTTCTGGGGTTGCGGACCGGACGGCACCGGCACCAATATGATGGGCGTGCTCTGGATGAAGATCCGCAATGAACACTAGAAAGCGACAACTCGTGATAAAATAGAACCATGTCTTCTTCTAAACTTACATGGCAAGCCTATGACCGAGTACACCAGCATCATGAACCCGATTGGTATTGGGCCGTAGGTATTATCGCCTTCGCTATTATGATAACGGCCATAATGCTCCACAACACACTCTTTGCCATTCTGGTGGCGATAAGCACCGTGGTCCTGTTTTTGCGAACACTTCAAGCTCCAAGACTTATTACCTACGAGATTACCAACCGAGGCCTATGGATCAATAAAAGCTTCCAGTCATTTACCACACTAGAATCGTTTTGGGTTACCGAGCTTGCCCCCACAAAGCTCATCATCAAAGCAAAAAGTCTTACCACCCCCTTACTGGTCATTCCAACGGAGGATATCGACAGTGAGACCATGCGAGAATTCTTGCAGGACTATCTTCCTGAAGAAGAACACGAGGAACCATTCTCAAAGCGAGTCATGGAATATCTTGGATTTTGAGAGTTTCCTCGACAGAAGGCGTAGCTCTGCTATCATTCGATACCAGTGAAAAAATTTGTTCTGACACTGGTAATCGATAGTCGCTCCAATCCAGCTAAAATCATCGTTTCGGTCATTGCTCACAAAGCAAAGGATGCACGGGAACTTGCTTCAGCGCGTACCGTCGAGAAATGTCCCGACCCAAAGATCTGGCTCGATTCTAGAAAGACTTCGTGTAAAGGTCATAAGACTAAACGCTTAGAAATAGGCATCGAATCAATTGCAACACACTAACAAAGGCGACCCTGGAGACTCGCCTTTTTGTTTGCCAGAAAGGCCAAAAAATACTAGTATGCACAGAACACCTCCCGTCGTTCAACGGATAGGATGACAGATTGCGGATCTGTCGATCGTGGTTCGATTCCACGCGGGAGGATACCATACAAAAACTACCCCGATGTACATCGGGGTAGTTTTTGTATTGAGTCGAAGTTATACTTACCTCATGACATGGCAAGACATCATACTCTCGGTGGGCTCCTGGATATTTGCGATAGCTCTTATACCCTCAATATTAAGTAAAGACAAACCCGCACTCTCCTCTAGCCTTATCACCGGTAGTGTTCTCACGATTTTCGCGTGCACCTACCTGACCCTTTCACTGTGGACCACGGCTGCATCAACGGTACTTGTCGCCGGCATGTGGTTCACGCTTGCACTACAAAAAATCCGCCTCACTCGTCGGGAAAAACTGCGTGCCTCTGCTTCCTCAGAAATTACGCGGTAAGAAGCTTGATATGCTTTCTTGATTTCAAAAAGAAATAGCCGACAACCGCGAAGGTCACAAACGGAGAAAGCCATTCCGGTACGGGTACACGGAACGCGTGTAGGAGCATAATGAGACCTAGAAAGAAGACCGAATACATCGCGCCGTTCTTGAGGAACACATACTTTTTAACCGTATCGATGTTCGCGACTGTCAGTTTCCGAAGCACAATGGCTCCAATACCGTTCCCCACCAGAATGAGCGGGATGGAAAGCGTAAACGCGAACGCGCCGAGGACGCCGTCTATGGAAAACGTGGCGTCAATCACTTCGAGATATAAAATCTTGCTCAAATCCGATTTGACGGAGGAACCTGAGAGCAGTTCTTTCTCTGCGCGCTCCGCGTTTTCCTTGAAACCATGGGTAATGAAGAATGCAGTCGAACCGATAACCGCGCCGAACGCCATAAGCGGATCGGTCTTGAGCGCGAGCCACACAATCACAGAGAGAAGGATTGAAACGATGGCATAGAACCACACACCATGCTTTTTAAAAAAGCGTTCACCGGGAAGCCCGAAATGTTTTTCCTCAAGAAACAACCAGTGGAAGAACAGGAAGATGAGGAAGATTCCCCCTCCGGCCATGAGAATCGGAGCGGATGTCTCTATTGCGGTGTGAACCATCGGGTCGCTCGACCAGGTAGCGGTAAAGGCTCCAATCGGGCCAAGACTAGGCACCGTCGCCCAGATAATCGCCCACGGCAAGAGCCCGCGGACGATAAAGACAGCGAACAGGATTCCCCAGAAGAGAAACCATTTGCGCATCTTCTCGGACATGGTGCGAAGCACCTCCGCGTTGATAATCGCGTTATCCGCGCTCGAGATAATCTCGAAGAGCGCGAGCCCGAGAGCAGTAAGAATAAAACCAGTCACCATGATGCGCACCACTATACTCCCGTTTCTGGAAAAGAAAAACTCCCTTCGCCAGATGACGGAGGGAGTTTTTCTTTTCTATCCCCCACATTTAATGTGGGGCCAGCCTGGATCCCCCATCAAGTGCGGGATGACACTAAAGTAATTAAGAAATTACTTTAGTGTTACTTTGCTTTTTGAACGAGTCTCGCGAGACGAGATTTCTTTCGGTCTGCGGCGCCTTTCGCAATCGTATGCTCTTTTGCGGCCTTATCGAAAGCCTTATACACTTCAGGAATAAGCTTCTCTGCCTCCTTCACCTTCTTTTCTGATACGAGCTTCTTTACCTTCTTTACGATCTGATCAATAGCCTGTTTCCGGCGCTGATTGAATACTCGCTTTTTGAGCGAGCTTCGGTGGGCTTTTTTTGCTGAAGTTGTGATGGCCATATAACTGAGGCTTTTAGCTGTTAGCTTTTAGCTGTTAGGTAAGACAAGACGATATCAAAAATAAGCCTGAAATGCAAGAAAGACGAAAAAATATCCGATGATGTATAATGGGTTTCATGAACTATAAGCTATCAGCTAGAAGCTATAAGCTTTTCCTATGATTTCCTACGTTTCTGGAACCGTTTCCGAAAAAGAGGCGAAATTCGCGATTATTGACGCCGGAGGCGTTGGTTATCGCGTCTTTGCGACCGACGACACACTCCGCCAGCTTAAAATTGGTACGGGGACAAAGCTGAAGACCCATCATGTTGTCCGCGAGGACACTGAGGAACTCTTTGGTTTCCTTAACGAAGGAGATCTAAAGCTCTTTGAGCTTCTCTTGAGCGTCCCTGGTATTGGTCCGAAGACGGCGCTGAATATCTTAAACGTCGCGACCCCCGAAACACTCCGCCGTTCCATCACCTCAAACGAAACGGCGTACCTGACGAAGATTTCCGGCATTGGGAAAAAGACCGCGGAAAAGATCGTCCTTGAACTCAAAGAGAAGTTAGGCAAAGGCGAAGAAGGAACAACGCTCCGAGAAGAAGTTGACGCGTTGGAGGCGCTGAAATCCCTTGGTTATTCCCATGGTGAAGCGCGCGAAGCGCTGAAAGATTTGCCGAAAGAAATCACGAGCACCAGCGACCGCGTGAAGCATGCACTCAAACTACTTGGGAAATAAAAAATCGAGCGCCTGCATTGTGCGCTCGAGATGATTCTTTCCCTTTCTGATTGTGACACCCTAAGCCGTAGGAGTTACTGTTTGATGAAATCGCCGCCGGCGGCAACGCACCTCTGCGCTTCTCGGACTATTTCCTCCTGGGATTTTTGGGTGGTACCCATCGCCGTCATAATGGAGTGCACCTGAATGGCGGAGTTTTCAACGCCGTCTTTGAGAACACTGCATCCCGCGTTCGCAGAATGCCAGCCAAACGTGTTGACGTTTATCCAAAACAACGGATTTAAGAACCTAAGGATTCTCATATTTATTTCTTGCCTTTCTTGGTTATTATTTTTTACACTGTTAGTGGTCACCGCCATAAAATGCCTACCTTAGTAAGCACCTTTTGGCCGTGACCACTTTTAGCCAGAGGTTTTCAAAAGAACAAATTGACTTAATCGCAACTGTAAACTGAACTTACCTCTTCGTCAACACTGACATACTTATCGCATTCTTCGCAACAACTGAGCACAAGGCTATAGGTATGATTGACAACGTATATACATTTGCTATACTGCATGGATTAGAAGTTCACCTATTTTCTTATGAACTCACTTCTTAGCATCCGCATTGACCCGAAGACGAAAAAAGCCGCGCAAAAAATGCTCGGTGAACTTGGACTTGACCTCTCGGCGGGAGTCACACTCTTTCTTGAGCAGGTTGTTGAAACCGAGTCTATCCCCTTCGCTATAGCGACAAAACGCGGACACAAGCTCCGAAACGAAAAAACGCTCCGTAAGGAGATTGAGTGGACGCTTAAGCATGCAAAAGGGTACAAAACGTACGAAGAGATGCATGCAGATATTCTGAAAAGCTAACTCACGGCCGTGTACTCCTTTCATCCTTCGAAACAATACCGGAAGGCATTCAAACACCTTGCGCGTTCAGGACGTTTTGATGCGTATGAGTTGGAGAAGGTGCTTGCGACACTTGCCACTGGAGGCATACTGCCATCTCGGTATGCAAATCATTCGTTACAGGGAAAATACTCGGACTGTTTTGAGTGTCATATTGAAAGCGACCTCCTGCTCATCTACAAGATTGATACAACCATGCAGAAAATCGCTTTGGTGAGATTAGGCAGTCACTCCGACCTCTTTAGATAACTATACTCTCTACTTCTTATAGACATTAAACACCACGTCCCCTTTCGGGTTGGTTATTGGAATTGGCGTGAACTCGCGTACCAATTCAACAAACTCTGGCTCCGGAACCATGTTGGTCGATGAAACAAAGTAACTCTTAAACCCTGCCCGATCGTAATAGTCAGCCCCCTGCTCTTTTCGATACTGTTGGTATGTTGAGAAGTCGATAACCGGCCAGCCGTGATAGATCTTCAGCCGTTCAAGCACCCAGAGCTTGGCACTAAGATCAAAATTCCCGTGGAGAACGATGAGCGCTTGATACGGCTCGTACCCTCTTTGCTCATCTTTCTTGATAAACGCATCTTGTGTCTTCTCTATAAACGCATAGCGCATTCGAAAGGTCGCGGAAGGAAACTTCCCCGCAAGCTCTTTTCTGAAATAGTCGCCGAGTGCGTTGTACCCCCAATTAGCGTTCTCCTGTCGTACCCTGGAGGCAAACCACGGCTGTGGACCGACAGGATAATATCTGATTTGATTATTTACGGAATAGGCAACTTCAAAGAGAAGCACGGGGATAAGCAACCAGAGCATGTATTTCTTTTTCTCGAGAAAGGCTCCTGCTGAGAGCGCGAAAAACGGAGTGAGCATCGTGAGAAAACGGAACGATGGCCCGATCGCAGAGAGGAGGAGCAGAAGGTACGCGAAGGCGAGCAAGACAAAGTTGTTCCGAAGATACACGAGAGAGACGAGTACGAGTACCAAGAACACCCAGGAATTGGTGGAAATAAGGCGAGGAACAAAGTCTCCGATACGATCCGCAAGTGATCCTATCTCCTTCCCCGGAGCGTCCCTCCACTCCGCGGGATTCTGCCCAAACACATATGAAAATTGAAAATCAAAATGTCCGACCGTGCGATACAGCATGAGGTTATATACGATCACGGGAGAGAAGATGAGAAGCGCGACTCCTATGGATATCCAGAGGCTCTTCAGCCGAAACGAAGCACGGTGGTAGAGCAGTAGATAGGTTCCAAAGAGTGGGAAGAGAATGAACGCGTTGTACTTGGTGAGGAGGGCGAAGCCTATCGCGATGCCAGCGGGAATAAATGACCTATGGTTACGCACCGCGCGTATAAAGAAATATGACGCGAGAAGCATAAAGAAGATGACGTACGACTCCTGCATGCCTATGCGTGAAATGTAAACATGATTCACTGTTACTGAAAGTAGCCCGGCGGAAATAAGCCCCGCGCCAGAGGAAAAGAGGAGTGAGCCAAGTAAAAAGACAAGATAGATGGACGCAATACCTAAGAGCGCCGAAGGTAACCGTAGCGCAAAGTTGTTTTCTCCGAACAGTTTGATGGAGACATGCTGTACAAGAAACACAAGCGGCGGGTGATCGTGAAATGACAGTTTGGTCCACGAAGGTATGGCGGGGTCCCACCACTCAAGAGGAGTAGTCTGCTTATCAGCTTCATCAAAATCAAGAAGATCTACGGCCCGAAAACCATAAAACACTTCATCGCTTACTGTATCCCCACGCGGAAGCCATCCCACTCGAAGAATGGCGGATACGACGAGTATCACAAGTAGTATTTTCTTAGTGAGTGAAGCGCTCATATCATCGTGGTAGTTACTCCTCTAGTATACAAGAGATTTTTTCAGTATTTCTACAAGGAGCTTATTTTCTTTCTTGCGTCGTGAGGCAACACGGACATATTCCCCATTGAGACCGGCTTTGTCCCCGCACGGACGGATATAAATACCGTACTGGACCAAGAGGCGGACCATAAGGTCGTGCGCGGTTGTGCCATCCAAAAGTTCAACCAGAAAGAAATTTCCTCTGCTTGGGCAGACGCGCAATTCTTTTATTTTTGAAAGTTCGGTATAAAACAGATCTCGCTCCCCCACCGCCTGCATCCGATTCTTTTCATACGCTCTCAAAAAATCCGGGCGACTCAGCAGGTTGAGAAAATATTCACCGAAACCTGACACATTCCACAAATACCCCTTTTCAAGAAGTGCCGATACCCGCTTCTCACTCATCACGGCGTAGCCAAGCCGTAGTCCCGCGATACCGAAATCTTTTGACAAGCTCTTAACGACAATAAGATTTGGGTAGGTGCGTACCAGGGAGGTGACACTTTCGGTAGGGGAAAATCCGCGTCTATCTGCGTTTCTGTATCTGCGTCCATCCGTGTCTCCGGCAAAATGAATAAAACTTTCATCTACAATCACCGTTTCCGTACCACGTAAGACATGAAGAATTTTCTGCACTTCCACTAACCCGACATATCCCCCGTCAGGATTATTAGGATTTATGAGTACAACCGCGTCGGGCTTTTCTTTTTTTACCTTGGAGAGAAAGGCGTGAATATCCAGTTGAAAATTAGTTTCCTTCTGAAGTTGGTGCATAACTACCGTTACTCCCTCTGGGGCAAACTCGAGATACGGAGAAAACGTCGGTATCGGCACCAGTATTTTTGCGGGGGTCATTGTAGGAGTCAAACTCCTACGACTTTGTGGGAGTTTGACTCCTACAAAGTTCGCTAGAACGGCGTGGATAATCTCCGTCGCTCCGTTGCCGACAAAGATGTTCTTTGCCGATACCCCAGCCATAGATACCAGTTTTTCCGCAAGCGATTTATTTTGAGAAGGATAGTGTTCTACAAGCAAGCGAAGTGTGTCGACGTTTTTGAAATCTCTCCGGGCGTATTTCAAAAATAGGTCCGTCGCGTACGGATTGGAAAGGTAACAGAAATCATGCTTCACCGTGACGCCTTTAACGGCGGCAAGCATTGCAGGACTTGGTGAATGCGAGCCGGAGGATTCCTTTATCTTCGCAAGCCGCTTTGCAATCTCTTTTTCCTGTAGAGTTAACCGAATCGGCATGCGGAAAAAGTAACACTGAACACCCCTAAGTACAAGACTGACTGGACCAAACTGAGGTTTTTTAAAATTCGGAAATGACGTAAGATGGAACGATGCGAAAAAGACTCTCCGATTTACACATCCTGTGGATCCTCATCGGATTATACATAGTGATATTCGGTTTAATAACCGCTCTACGCCACTACAACTTTCTTACACAGGCGTGGGATCTCGGCATCTTTACTCAATCATTCTGGAACGCCTCACACGGTCGAGGACTTATCAATACGATTGAACAAATACCGAACCATTTAGGTGTTCACTTTAGCCCATTCCTCTTTTTGTTGGTTCCCGGTTATGCCCTATTTCAAAGTCCGTATTACCTTCTCTTCATACAAACACTTGCCTTAGCGCTCGGTGCCTTGCCGCTTTTCCTTCTCACCAAGAAGATACTTATTGGAGAAGTTTCGGCGACAAAGTGGGCGCTCGCCATTGTCACCGCATATCTTCTCTACCCGCCTCTCCACGCACTGCAACTATATGACTTCCACGAGATAGCATTCTTTGTTCCATTATTTCTCTTCGCTCTGTATTTCCTCGAAACCAAAAAATGGATATATGCGGGAATATTTCTTTTTCTTGCGGCGACAACAAAAGAAGATGCCGTCCTGACGGTACTCTTTGCGGGATTGTATTTGATAGCCAAAAATCTTTCTTTTCGGAAAGAACTACTGTTCCCCGATAGGAGAAAATGCCTTAGTATCGCAGTTATCATTATCATCGTCTCTGTTACTTATTTTTTCCTCGCGACGAAGATCTTTATGCCGGCTGCTGGCGGAGGATTGCTCCGTATCGATCGATACGCTCACTTAGGTGAGACGGTAAGCGAGATTGCGAAGAATTCAGCACTTCATCCTCTCCTCGTCCTGAAGACAGTTTTCACTTTGCCAAAAATGGCTTATGTATTCTGGCTTTTGTTTCCGCTTCTCTTCTTGCCACTTCTTTCTTGGCGGTCACTTATCTTGGTGCTTCCCGGTCTCGCGGAAAATGTTCTAACCAACTATTCTTCCCAATTTAGTAGTTTGTATCATTACGACGCTCTCGTTATCCCCGGACTATTTATCTCGGCCGTATATGGAGTAAAAATCCTTTTGAAATGGATCCCTGATAAAAAAAGAGACATAGTCTGGGCGGTTGGAATAGTAATCTTTATTGGATTCGTTGTTCGATCCCCTCTCAGTCCAACCATTTTTTCATTTGCAAGCCTAGGAAATTCACCAAAGAAAGAGGCTTACCGCAACCTAGTACGAATGGTTCCCGAAGGTGTGAGTGTTGCGGCTCATACGAATCTTGTTCCGCACCTTGCGCAACGAAAGGAAATTCAGTTCGCAGGCTTTGAGAATGAGCGCTCTGACATTGTGCTACTGGATACTACTGACATGTTTGGTTTTGAAAGCGCTGAGGCGATCGCTCATTACATCGAAAGTTATGACCGCACGGACGAATATACCTCCTATGTATTTGACGACCGCTATATCGTACTCTTGAGCAAAAAACTGCGTCTTTCGGGATTACCGGCGAAAACGGATCAGAACGACTCGCAGAAAACTCTCAACAATTATTGAAAGATTGAATTTCGATGAACCGGTCGTACGCTCAGTAAAGACAATAGGGATTTCGCCGATCCGGTATCCCCTTTTGTGACATCGGTATGTAGTCTCGATTTGAAAGTTATAACCAAGAGAAGAAAAGGAGTCCAGGTCAAGACCCGCAAGTGCCTCCTTGCGGAAGCATTTAAATCCTCCGGTAAGGTCGTGGTAAGGAAGACCAAGTACGATGCGGGCATATACGTTTCCGAAACGACTGATGAGTCGCCGAAGGAAATTCCATTCCTTGATCCCACCACCCTCGATATATCGAGACCCGAGTACCACATCGTACCGTAAAGCGGCACTGAGTAACTGGGGGATCGCCAACGCCTCGTGAGACAGATCGGCATCCATTTGAATAACCAGAGAGTCTAGAGGAGCGTTCGCGAGTACTTCTTTAAATGCGTGTATGTACGCTGTTCCTAACCCCTGCTTGCCATTCCGGTGTAGTACGCGTAAAGGATACCTCTGCGCAAGTTCGTCTGCGACATCTCCAGTACCATCTGGAGAATTATCATCAACGACAACACATTCAAGTTCAGGTATGCGTAACGTAAAAATCCTGTCAACAAGAATGGGGAGATTCTTACTTTCGTTATAGGTAGGAATAACAACAAAGACTTTTGCCATGGATTGATTCTAGCAGAAAAATGCTATGCGCAAATATGCATAACCTGTATCTGTGGCGGATGAATTCAAAAACCGCTATGATTAGCGGCATGAAAAACTTTGCGTTTATTGACGCGCGAAATGTACACCTAGGTATTAAATCCCTCGGCTGGGAGCTTGATTGGGGGCGATTCAGGGTGTATCTGCGCGAAAAATACAAAGTGATTAGCGACGAAGACTTCTATTCGCTTGTCAGACATTTGTACGAAAATGACAAACTGTTTTTTGTGTTAAGTCTGTATGTAAAGACGTGTTCAAAGTTGCTTAGAAAAGAGGCGAGAGAAAAAATCTACTCAATGGATAATCTTCGTCAGAAACTTGGACGAGAGAAGTTTAGAAAATGAAAACGCACCGCGCAGACACGAAGACTGCGAAGTGCGTTTCCTTGTAGATGCTCATATGATAACAAGACAAACTGAAAAGTCAATAGAGACGCGATTGGTTCCAAAAGAAAAAAGTGTTTCTTTGGGACAAATCTTCCGCGCATGCAAACTCCCCTACCACTACCTGCTTGCCCTTTTGGGAGCTGTGTTTTTTGGCTTCCCTGCTCGTAAAATAGAGGTGATAGCGGTTACCGGCACGAAAGGTAAAAGCTCCGTGGTGGAGCTTGTAAGTGCCCTCTTAGATGAAGCGGGACACAAAACCGCCCACGCCTCCACCATTCATTTCAAAATTGGCGACAAGAAAGAACGAAACCTCCACAAGATGACAATGCCGGGACGATTCTTCCTCCAGCATTTTCTCCGGCGCGCGGTACACGCCGGATGCACGCACGCGGTGATTGAAATGACTTCGGAGGGAGCCCGGCAGTTTCGCCACAAATTTATGTCTCTCGATACACTCATTTTTACCAACCTTTCGCCCGAACATATTGAGTCACACGGCTCATATGAGAAGTATGTATCGGCTAAAGTATCTATCGCGCGAGCACTTAATACCTCATGGAAGAAAAATAAAGTATTGGTCGTCAACCGCGACGACAAAGAAGCAGAGAAATTTCTGAAAGTGTTTACCGGAATTAAAAAAGAGTACGGTTCGGCAGATGCCGGTGGACCCGTAGTGACATCCGAGGGAGTATCGTTTAATTGGGAAGGGATCCGTATTGAATCTAAACTCCCGGGAGAGTTCAGTCTCTACAATATCCTTGCGGCGATTACCTACGCAAAGACGGCGGGTATATCCATCGAACAGATTCAATCAGGTATCAAGAAAGTAACCGGCATTCTTGGCCGAGCGCAGAAAATAGAGGTGGGGTCCTTCGACGGAGCTCAGGGTAAACAAGATTTTTCGGCTATTGTGGATTACGCACATACCCCCGATTCGCTGGAAAAATTCTATCAAACCTACGCGGGGAAATTCAGAATCTGTGTTCTCGGTAATACGGGAGGCGGAAGAGATACCTGGAAGCGCCCTGTGATGGCCGGTATCGCTGAGAAATACTGTGACGAGATTATCCTCACGAACGAAGATCCATACGATGAAAATCCCGAACAGATTATTCGTGAAATGGCGGCCGGGATGAAAAATAAACAACCGACGCTTATTCTAGACCGCCGTACTGCAATCCGTGTAGCACTCACAAAGGCAAGCAAAGGAGACGCGGTACTCATCACCGGCAAAGGAACCGACCCGTTCATTATGGGTCCAGATGGTTCAAAAGAAATTTGGGACGACGCCACCATCGTCCGAGAAGAACTGGTGAAGATTCTCGGCCAACAGAACCATTAACTGTTAACAGTCAAAGGTTAATAGTTAAAATATTCACACCGCTAGTGTGAATATTTCTCATTCAACTTCGCGAGGGTCAATTCTCCTACCGTACCTGAGGCAGGTAACCCGTATTTTTCCTGAAATCCTTTTACGGCGCGCATGGTGCACGGTCCGAAACTGCCGGTAAGCGGACAGCTGTTCTTGCTCTCCCCTTCCGGAGGGTACAAACCCTCGAAGAGAAGAGCGGCTTGAAGAGAAAGCACGTTTGAGCTATCGGTCATTCCTTGTTGAATCGGTTCCTGCCACGTGTGAGGGAGGAGTGTGGTTGGATACCGCTGGAATAGTTCTCCTCCTTTGCCAAAAAATCGGTTTAGTCCTTGTGCTGTTTGGAAAGCCAGGTCTTTGATAACTGCCGACCGAATGCCCACATCAAGAAACTTTTGTTCATAGATATATCCGTATTCGATAAGTACGCTCACTGGATCAAGCGTGTTATAGGCACCGATCGCAATGAGTTCTTGGTCTTCCACGACACCACTGTCTTCAAGAGGTAAATTACTTTCCGCGTGGAATCTGGAGAGCTGTTCAAAGAGAGAATTTGCAACCGCCTTACTCGCTCGAGCGTTTGAGAATTGCGCGTCGGGTACATAGATCGAAAGTCCGCTATACCGGCCTGTGCGCTCACTCCTCCGACCAGGATAATCGTTGAAATGAAGATGGAGGACAATATCAACACCATGTTCGTTCGCCCACGTATTGATGGAATAAAGTCTCTCAACTACATCGGTAGGTGCGTAATTATGAATGACCCCAATCGTCGTACTCACCGTGCCTGAACGAACTGCCTCCTTCATGACCCTCTTTTTCTCTGCAACGAATGATCGTACCGTGTCTCTTTCTTTTTTAAGATAGTCACTAAACCCTTCGGCATATCCGCTCCGAGCACGTACCAGCACCGGCTGGAAGGAAGGGTCCCTCGCGAGAAGACGCGTCAGCTCCTCTCCAAGATCCGCAGTCATATCAGCCTCACGTACACCTCGAAATTCGGTGCCCCATGATTCATCGTCGTGTCCAGGCACGATAAGCACACGCACCTTATCACCACCTTGCGCTATTCGAGCATACTTCGCCTTCAAAGCTTCAGGGGTCGTACTTTCGGTAAAAAAGACACCCGCGGCCAGGGTCTTAATGTCGCGAAATGTAAGAAAGGGAGACTCCGCTACACCTATTGCGACCACTAGCGCACTGCCACATACCGAGAAAATAAGTAAAGAAAAAACGTGCTTCACGTGCAAATTATACCCCATAACCTAGGACGTGTAACGAAACGGGGAAGAAATGGCAAAGAACATATCCAACCGTTACAAGTTACAAGATTCGAGTTACACTATCTGTATGGATGACATTAAATGGTTTGCCATAGTCCTGATGATCGTCGGGGTGGTTTGGGTAAGCGGGAAGAGCAAGGAGGCATTACGCAAGGCTCCTGCTACTCAAACAGCCCCGAAATCACAAACGATTCCTACACCCCCCAAAGGAACAGCACCTTCACAAACGCCTGTAAAAAAAGCGATCTTACAAACCACACCAACTACCATTATCTCAAACACGACAATCTCGATGCCCCAATCACCTTCGGATATTTCGCCACTCCAAGGAAAACTTACTATCAGCACCATTAGACAAAATGCCGTGGCGAATAGCGAATATGTCACTGTGCAAGCCTCGCCCAAAAATACCGAAAGCATCACCTTCACAGGACTTACCCTCCGAAGCCGAAGCAGCCTTAACCGCGAAAAAATCCCTACCGCGTGGACACTACCCTATCCGGGTAATGTAGGGAACGGGGAGAGTGTTAGACTTCGCCCGGGAGAAAAAGCGCATATTATTTCTGGACGCTCACCGAACGGGCAGTCATTTCAGTTGAATACGTGCACAGGATATTTCGAGCAAGGAATGAATTTCACACCAACGCTTCCGCTCGCCTGCCCCTCTCCCCTCAGTGAACCACTCCCTCTTCCTCCGAATACACTAAGCGACGCCTGCTACGACTACTTAAAACAGTTGAAACGTTGCGCGGTTCCTTCCGCAATAGTTCCGGTGGCGCTTAAAGCGGACGGGAGTTGCCAAGCCCATCTTTCTTCAAAAATCAATTACAACCAATGTGTTACCTATCACAAAGATGACCCGAATTTTTTCCGGGGGGACTGGCACATCTACTTAGGTAGAAGTACCCGTCTTTGGAGAGACAAGCACGATACCGTTGAACTACTCGACGAGGGTGGAAACCTCATTGATATGCGAAGTTACTAAAAAAGTGGGGTCGGCCACTGAGTAACGGAGCAGCGACTAAGGTTTGTCGAAAAGACGAAACAGTATAATCCCCGCCGCCACGGACACATTCAACGATTCTTTGTGTCCTCGCATAGGTATCTCAGCAATTGAGTCACAGAGCGTTAGTATGTTTTGAGGTATGCCACCCACTTCATTCCCCACAATAAGGGCGGTGGGCGTAGAAATCTTTATCTTCTTGTAATCGACAGAACGCTCTGACTGTTCAACAGCGATAATTTTTATTCCACGCTCCCTTAATTCTTGTAACAACACTTTCAGTGTTTTTCGCGCCTCCCATGACACACTTTGTTCAGCGCCGAGAGAAACTTTAGAAAAATCTTTTCGGTCCCGACCGAATCGATCCGTTGGTGCTGGCGTATAGCCGGTAAGATATATCTTGGTCACTCCAATAGCATCAGCGGTGCGGAACATAGACCCCACATTGTGAACGCTTCGAACATTGTGGAGGATGAGATACCTCATAACTGGAACTGTAACAAGTAACTGTAACAGGAACAACGTTGACACATGGACTGGGTGGACTGGTTCCAGTCACCGTTATTCAGTTATTTGTCACCGTATGATATTCTTATACCATGTTAAATCCATTCCCCGCACTCCTTACCTTTAGCTTTTTCGCGCCGTTTCTCATGCGCGTAGCCATGGCTGTGCTTTTCTTTGATTTTGGTAAGCACACCCTCACTAAGGGGAAAGTGTCCCATGGGGAACTCTTTGAGGCGCTTGGTCTTAAAAACGGCACACGATACGCCAGCACGCTAGGATATCTCCAAATAATCGTCGCTCTTATGTTCCTCGTCGGATTCTATACTCAGATTGCGGCGCTTATCTCCCTCTTCCTTTCGCTCGTAGCCTACTACCTCAAAGGTAAACATGGATCGTTTATCGAGCATCGACGCCATGTATTCTTTCTCACAACCGTTATCTCACTTTCGCTTCTCCTCTCGGGAGGGGGCGCATTCGCAGTTGATCTTCCTTTGTAACTTCAAAATTCGGCGAGAGTATGGTATAACACGGGGGTTCCCGCCCATAGCTCAATTGGTAGAGCAATTCCCTTTTAAGGAAGAGGTTCCTGGTTCGATTCCAGGTGGGCGGATAGATCGAGAAAATGGGACACTTATCGTACCATGGTATCTTTCAAAGAACAGTGCACTACGCTAAGGAAGCGCGGTTTCTCAATTAACCAAATTGTCCAAAAGACGCACCGGCCTAAGACGTCGGTTTATTTTCATATACAAAATCTTCCACTAAACAAAAAGAGAAAACGGGAAATACGAACGGCTGCCATTAAACGACTCAACAAGTATAGTCGGAGGATAAAAGGACAGAGTAGGTTACATAGACATCCCACACCATTCGATGTATGGAATACCCAGTTAGTATCGCTTGTGGGACACATGGTTTTTGATGGTGACGTAAGTAGCAGAGGGTGTGTATATACAAATCGTAGCCTCTCTCTTCACCAGCATGTTGCCGACTGCATGGTGGCGGTATACTCCTTTCCTCCCAAACGCTACGAATCCTTGCCTGAAGTTTATAAAAGCGCTTATTACAATGTAGAGTTGGGGAAATATATCAGTGAAAAAGAAAAGGAACTATTACAATCTGTCGCTTATATGGAGAAAATACTGCAACGTGCTTTTCTCCGGGCTTTTTTTGACGACGAAGGTTCTGTGTATTTTATAGGCAACCGCCGTGCGGTGCGCGGATATCAACATGACGAAAAGATACTTAGACTTATCCAAAAACTTCTGAAAGACTTCGGGGTGGAAAGCAACGTGGACGTGACATATAACGAAATAACCATAACGCGCAAAGAAAACATAGACCGGTTTGCGCAAGAGATAAACTTTACCGCAGGAGTATGCGTAAATGGCCTCAGGAAAAATAGTATCTGGAAACAATCGCTTGAAAAACGAGAGATTTTGAAAAAGGCCTTGGCCTCCTATCAGAGCTGAAGAACCAATCGTTCCAATGCGATTTCAAAATCATGTATGCCTCGGTGAGCATCGTGATACATATGGACGAGTTTGGAAGAAAGGGTTTTGAGCTCCTCTTCCTTGTAATTCTTGAGGAAACTTTTAGCTTTGGTGAATACAAACGGAGCAATCCCTGCATCCCCTGCTGTCTTGGCGGCAGACGCGAGAAGCATAGATTTTAATTGCCAGAACAGAATCCCGTGAATTTCTTCTGGTACGGCATCACTCGAAAAAGCTTTCTGTAGTAGTACCCACAATTGTTTCTTATCTCGTCTCCCGAACGCGTCGGTGAGCGAAAAAATATTGAATTCCGGTTTCTTTTTTTCTTCTACGTTCTCAAACTCTTGCACCTTCTCTGCCACCTTGGTGATTTTAAGCAAAATTGGCTTCAACACTTTTTGTTCCAGGAAAATAAAAATGTTGCCTGATTCACCAATTGCAGCAAGATTCTGCAGGACAACTGCTTCCGTCTCCCTATTTTCCATGACTCTGTCAGCGAAGATAAGCATCTTCTGCGAGAATAGCCCTTGCCCTCCGATGAGCTCTTCAAGATGTACCTCTCCCCACTTTTCGGGGTCGAGCCGAGAAACCAGCGCGTCCGGCTTCTTCTTTTGCAGGGACTCCAAAAGCTCACGAGCTTTTTCGCGTGCCTTATCCGTATCGGTTCCGTATAAAAAATAAAGCATTAGGTATCAGTGATTAGTAAGTAGTAGCGGATAGCAGAAAGCAAAGAGTTCCGAGTCTGTTCCGTGTTGTCTTAGTTCCGTGTTGCTTCCGTTGTTTTAGTCATCTCCCCCCAGTTGTCACCGACGCTTGCTTCGGCAACAATCGGCACACCCTTGTTCTCTTTAGTATCGAGCACATGCTCCATTATGCGTTTAATCTCCGTCGCAACACTCTCCACCATAGATTCCTTCACCTCAAAGACGAGTTCATCATGCACCTGAAGAATGAGCGATACCTCATTCTCGAGCCCGTGCTCTTTTATGTAGGCATCTACCTGTACCATTGCCAGCTTCACAATATCAGCCCCTGTGCCCTGAATAGGAGCATTGATAGCCATACGCTCAGCGGCAGCTCGAATGTAGGGGATGTTTGAATGAATCGCTTCATGATAACGACGACGGCCAAAGAGCGTTTCGGTAAAGCCTTGGGTGTGCGCTACGGTCCTTACCGTGTCGAGATACCCCGCAAGCTGGTAAAAGCCGGAGAAATACTCATCGAAAAACGACTGTGCTTCTTCTCGTGAGATAGGCGTACCTCCTTCAGCAAGCGCTTGTCTTAAAGAGTTCACCCCCATCCCATAAAGGATTCCGAAGTTAATTACTTTGGCCTGTCTTCGCATATCTTTGGTCACTTTATCGCGCGAGACATTGAATACCTCAGCGGCTACGGCCGTATGTACATCTTCCCCGTTTTTAAATATCTCAATAAATTTCTGGTCGCCGGATAGAATCGCCGCGATTCGTAGCTCAATTTGCGAGTAGTCGATCGAGAGAAGTTTGTTTCCAGGCTCCGCAGTAAACGCATTGCGAATTCTTCGGCCGAGCTCTGTCTGGATAGGAATATTCTGTAGGTTCGGATTTTGTGATGCCATGCGCCCCGTCGTGGAACCCGCGGAGAGAAACTTTGCGTGCAGTCGTCCATCTTTGGCCACCATAGCGGGAATATTGTCGATGTAGGTTGAGAGTAGTTTTTGAAATTCGCGGTACTCGAGTATTTTACCAATAATCGGGTGGAGGTCTTTCATCTTTTCAAGTTCCGACTCTCGCGTCGACAGCGCCCCGCCCGCAGTCTTCTTCTGTCGCGCAGCTTTCAATCCCATCTTTGCGAATAAAATGTCGCCAAGTTGTTTAGGAGAGTTAATATTGAATTCAACGTCTGACATCTTCCAAATCGCTTTCTCCAAAGCGGAGAGTTCCTTATGATATTCCTTTGAAAGTACATTAAGGTATGACACATCGATGTGTACCCCTCGTTCATTCATCTTTTCAACAACAGGAATAAGCGGGATCTCAATATCTTCCAAAACCCCGATGAGCTTCCGTTCTGCCACCTCAGAAAAGACAGCTTTTCGCGCGTCTTTCCATTCGCGTGTCTGTGCAAAACCATATATATCTTCAACTGTTGGATTGGTGATGGTGGAGTTAATAAGCCACAGCGCCACCGAGGTCTCCTTCAGTTCTTGTGGTGGAATCGCCGAGACCGCAAGGGCTTCCGTGAGTGACGCCTGCGCTGGGGCATTTTCCTCTCGCGCTGTCCTCTTAGGTTCCTTTCTTTTTCCTTCCTCTTTAACCGAAGATTCTACAATTGTGTTCCCGCCAGGGGCACCCTCGCCTCCCTGTACCCTACTCACTACATCCTTCAACCTTTGCACGAGTTGCCGAAATTCAAGAGTTGTAAACAAAGCTTCTGCCTTAGAGAGATCTATATCTTCGCACCACTCTTTTTCGGGAAGAGTAAAGGTAATAGGCACATCACGACGAATCGTCCCCAGTACCTTGCTGAACTCCGCCTCCTCCTTCCCTTTCTCCAAGAGCTCCACAATGCGGGGCTTGATTCCCGCTTTCTCAAACGCTTTTTTATCCTTCTTCAGTTTTTTATATATCTCCTCAACCGAGCCGAACTTCATAATGAGTTCGGTCGCTGTTTTTTCTCCAATCCCCGCGATACCTTTGATGTTGTCCGACGCGTCTCCCCGAAGCCCTTTGTAATCGGGCAGAAGTTCCGGACCGAATCCGAACCGCGCATTCACCGCCTCTTCGTCATAGAGAATCGTGTCGTTAATCCCTTTCTTTAGCGTAAACACCTGCACTTTCTTGTCGGTGACGAGTTGGAGCGCGTCCATATCGCCAGTGGCGATGATAATATCCACCTGTCTGTCATTCCCGCGGAGGCGAGAATCCAGTACCTCCTCGTTTTTCTTGCCTTTCTGGATCCCCGCTTTCGCGGGGACGCTTCGCGTTTGCTCGACGATTGTTCCCAAAACATCATCAGCTTCAAATCCTTCTTTATCGTACATGGGAATATTGAACACCTCGAAAATTTCCCGTGATCGCTTCATTTGAGAAACAAGGGCGTCGTCTGCCTTCGCTCGTCCCTCTTTGTATGCCTTGTAGGCTTCGTGTCGGAAAGTCGGCTTAGGGAGATCATATGCCGCCGCAATATAGTTAGGCTTAAAGGTCGTAATGATCTTAATGAGCATGGTAGAGAGGCCGTACAGTCCGCCTGTCGGTTCACCTCGGGAATTAGAAAACTGCGGAAGCGCGTGATATGCGCGGTGGAGTATCGCGTGCGCGTCTATGAGGACAAGAGTTTTAGTATTTTTCTCGAGCATTGGTGGTATCCCTCCTCAAAGGGATAGATTAAGAGGGGGTAGTTAGATTCTAACACCCAACGGCAAATAAAAAAGCCGGTTTTCTCCTTCCTTTCCATATCAACCCCAATTATGAGAGCAAAAAAAGCCGACCGAGCGATTAAACGCTAGGTCGGCAGGAAGGGAAAGACTTATTAATTAGCGTACTACCCCTACGAGGGCTGGAAGAAGAATCGCAGGTTCAATCCTTGGACTTAAATTAAGGACAATGTTGACCCAAATTTCCTGCCCAAATTTAGACCACTCTTTTACCTCAGTCAGGTTACCATCAGTTGAAGATTGAACCCAAAAACTGATATCCTCAAAGAGTGCGAATAAGGCTCTATTTCGCCTAGCCTGATAAGTCACAGGTGCGGTGTACCTGCTGATGAGATTCGCCACATCTTCTTTCCAACCCTCATTTAATTCGCCCTCACCATTTGAACTCCCCGTGATACATCTGGCGACAAATTGTCCAGCCACCATCTCCAGATCATTCGAGGAAAAAAGGGGTTGCAAGGCTATCACCCCTCTCAAAACCCCAGAGAAAAAGTGCTGTAAATATTTAGACTCCCTAAGATCGATCGAGCAAAGAGACGTCACGAATTCGTGAGCATCGTCCGACTCCGAAATGATCGCCATCATAATCAAATTATCGCTTTCCTCTGTTGGAGGATTGCAGAGCTCTAGAATCAACTTGAATTTCTCCTTTGCGGTTTTAGTATCGTCAGAAAGCAGGGCATACGCTAGACTCTCTCGGGTCGGTTGTTTGACAATGTACCCGAGATCGACATTAACCAAATCTTCATTCTTCATTATTTATCCTCCTCCTAAACATTAAACAGTTGTGGTTCATACCAATGTACTTACCTCTCGGCAAGTCGCTCTCTCGAGCAAGACCACCGTGAACCGTTCAGTAATCTGAAATCGATACTACTCCACACCAATCAAAAGTCAAATTTTTCTTTTTTCTCTCTTTTTCCTTTTTTTCCACATCACCCCCCACGGCTTCTCTTTACCCAAGTAAAGAGAAGCCGTGGGGTCTAAAAACCCCTCCTGCCTAGGATGACGGTGTCCCTTAGAAAGAGAGAATTAAGAAAAAGAAATCCTGCGGGTTGTATCATCTACAAATTCAAAATGAAGCTGGTGGTGGTGTTTAGGCAGTAGGTCGGCAACTCTGTCCGCCCACTCCACCAGAATAAGATTCGCGGGGTCGGCGAGGAGTTCAGAGAAGCGAAGACGCCGGAGTTCGTCGGAATTTTTGAGACGGTAGGCGTCAATGTGAACAAGGGAACTGTAACCGGAACCCGTAACAGGTAACTGGTACCTTTTGAAAATAAGAAACGTGGGGCTGTTCACGGTTTCAGACACGCCGAGAGCTTTCGCTACCGCCTGCACGAAGGTGGTCTTCCCCGCCCCAAGGTCGCCGTAGAGACCGACCACCGTGGCGCGGTCGAGCAGAGGGGTTAAGCCGAGGGCGAAATCTCGCCCCACCTGTTGGAATTCGGCAAGGTTGTGGGTGCTTTTCATAGCTTTCTAGCTTACTAGCTTACTAGCTTTTTAGGAAATTTCTTCTGTCCCAGCAAGCCAGAAAGCTCACCAGCTAAAAAGCTTTCTCTTGTGCTACAATAATTCGTACTTCTCTATTCGAAATTCATTATTCTATTCCCATGGTTACTTTTGACGACGAAAAAGAAAAACGAGAGCTCTCGGAAGTGACGGAGGTTGAACAAGAGGAACTTATTCAGTTCCTTGCGGAGAAGCATGGTATTCCATATATCAACCTCGTACCTATCGCTGTCGAAAATGACGCCCTGAGGCTCGTTTCAGAAGCGGAGGCGAAGGCTGCCAAACTTGCAGCCTTCGGCATTGCGGGTAAAAAAGTAAGCGTTGCAATCTTCACTCCAAATACCACCGAGGTTCAGACGGCGCTTAAAAAGTTAGGGGATGCTGGCTACCAGCTGGAACTCTATCTGGCATCAACAAAAAGTTTGGAAAAAGCATGGAAACATTACGAGGAAATCTCCCACGCGACCCAAAGTCACGCCGGAACCGTAGATATGAGTGTGGAGGGTATTAAAGAGGCAGTGACGAATGTAAAACACCTTCCCGATGTCATACCACGAATTGAAAAGGTAATAACGTCAAAGACTCAAAATCGTATCTCCCGTCTCGTCGAAACCATACTTGGAGCCGCTATCGCACTTGATGCGTCTGATATCCATGTGGAACCTGAGGAAACCTATGTGCAACTTAGGTTTCGTCTTGATGGTATTTTACAAGAAGTCACGAGGTTCGACCGACCTACGTACGCCTTGGTGAATTCGCGTATTAAGATACTCTCCGGACTCAAGCTCAACCTCAAGGAGGAAGCTCAGGACGGACGCTTCAGTATTGACCTCGGAGACAAGAGTATCGAAATCCGTACATCTCTCCTTCCGGGAGCCTATGGCGAATCTATAGTACTTCGTCTCCTCGACCCGAAGTCAATCTCCGTCCCTCTTGAGAGTCTTGGCATGCATCCAATACTCCTCGCCGTAGTGGAGAAAGAGATTTCAAAACCCAACGGCATGCTCCTCACGACAGGTCCGACTGGTTCTGGAAAGACGACTACCCTCTACGCGTTCCTGCGAAAGATTCATACCCCTGGGGTTAAAGTGATCACCATCGAAGACCCTATCGAGTATCACCTACCAGGGATCGTACAAACTCAGGTTGAAGTCGCCAAACACTATACGTTTGCCTCAGGACTCCGTGCTTCTCTAAGACAGGACCCTGACGTGATAATGGTTGGTGAAATCCGAGATGAAGAGACGGCGGAAATCGCGATGAACGCCTCACTCACAGGGCACTTAGTGTTCTCAACCCTCCATACAAACAACGCTGCAGGCACCTTTCCACGCCTTATTGACCTCGGAGTGAATCCGAAGACAATGACCTCGGCTATTACGTTGGCTATGGCACAACGCCTTGTACGAAAACTGTGTACCGTATGCAAGAAAGAAGCGCCCGTTCCGGCAGAGAGACAAACTCGCTTTGAAGAAATACTTAAAACACTTGCGCAAAGCGCCCAACCGGAAAACAGAACTAAGATGTGGGCACCTGTCGGGTGCGACAAATGCAACAATACCGGCTATAAAGGCCGTGTGGGTATCTACGAGGCCATTCAAGCAGACGCGGCGATCGAAAAAATAGTTCGAGAGAACCCGAGCGAGAGAGAAATCGAAGAAGCCGCTCGTCCACAAGGTATTCCGAATATGGTTCAGGACGGTATTGTAAAAATTTTGACGGGAATTACATCACTGGAAGAACTCGAACGCGTAGTAGACATAAACACCGTTTAACTTCGACGTCCGCACATACAATCTCGAAATGACCTATTCGCAGGTTACCCGGCAAAGTTGAGGAACCAGAAAACACCCACTTGCCGACCGCAAGAGAGCAAGAAGAAGTTGTCGTTATTCGGTAGTTGGGGCTAGAGCCTTGTTTTTTTTAAATTAGGTATTCAAAATTCAATATGTTCCGATTGACGAGTACTCGTTTGAATGCCCCGTTACCTTTTTCGCTATTGCTTCATCAGAAAGAGAGAGTACTATGGAAAAAGAAAACCCGCACCGAGTGCGGGAGAGGCTGCAGAGAGTGCAGCGTGTGGTTCTAGAAAGGAATCTCTAAGCAATCAAACTTTCAATACGTGTACTAAAAGTTAACATGGATTCTAAGGGGTGTTGCAGAGGGTCTCGTCGAAACGAAATTCCAAAACGTCCTCGAAAAAATGTTTGAAACCCGCGCAAACGGGCTG
>CALRDB010000007.1 GCA_943354745.1 Candidatus Nomurabacteria bacterium
GAGACCTGTGAATATACCCTCCGCCCTTTGATTGAGACGTACAAGGAACCGCTCTCACCGCGGGAACAGACGTATTACCGTCTGTGGGTTCGCGGGGGGAATAACGTGGACAGTCCTCTCTGGAAAGACTTCATACAGGGCCAGTACGAAAAAGTACGCTTTTAGTTTGACAGGATACCTAAGCCGCTCTCTATAACGAGAGCGGCTTTATTTTTTAGAATCTGGTATACTTTCCCTATGTCACTTACTAAAGATATCGATACAAAAATAGTTGAAGCGATGCGCGCAAGGGATGCACTCCTATTGTCCGCGCTCCGTAATTTGAAAGCGGTCTTTATGACCGAAGCAATCGCACTTAAAAAGGCTGACGGACTTACTGACGCCGAAGCCCTTGCGGTTATTAAGCGCGTGGTCAAGCAACGTAAAGATTCTATCGAGCAATTCACCAGCGGTGGACGCAAGGATCTCGCTAAAGCGGAGGAAGCCGAAATGAAGATACTCGAGACATTCCTGCCAGCTCAAATGCCGGAGAAAGAAGTACGAAAGATTGCTGAAGCAACTCAAAAGAAACTTGGTGTCACGGACAAGGCAAAAATCGGCATACTTATCGGCGCTATTTTAAAAGAGTGCAAGGGTCAGGCCGACGGTACCGTCGTTAAAAAGATAGTAGAGGAACTTTTATCATGATCAGGGAATTTAAACCATTTAGAGAGGAGTTTAAACAATTGCACAATGTTGCAGATGGTGCGGATAAAGTATTTGCCGAGCACGTCTTTGAACCGAAAGATCCAGCAACGAACAAAAGTATCAATAGTTCAAACAAAGCAGAACAAGAAGAGGACTGGTTAAAGACGTGGGAGCGCCAGCAGGAGGAAAAGGCTGATCGTTTCAGCGAGCTCTTAAAAAAAGCTCGCGACAATGAGGGTAAGGTATAGTTTCTTTTCTTCATTTATTCTCGACTTTTAGCTAACGACTCGTTACAATGAGCGTAGAAAACTGCACCTCTTTATGAATGTTACAACTTCTTTCCAGACAGTTTTAGCGCATATTAATCATGGCATGAGCGATACGCAGGCTATCTTCAAGACGGCTGTAGAGTTACCGCTTTGTTCTTGTCCAACGCTGTTTATGGTTTCTTGCTTCAGAACGGCACTTTTTAATCATAGGAAGTATGGCCCAAACATATTGACAGACGTTCTCTCAGAGGAGAAACCGCGAACCTCTTCAGTCAACCGTTCGGCTACGCAGCACCCATCACTGACTCCGAATCTGCTTCGATGACTTTTTTAAATCTTCTAGCTTCTTCTTATACCGACGTCCACTCAGGAGAGAGTGAACGTCGTTTTTCTAATGTAAAGAAAACACCACTCTACCAAGAAGAGTGGCGGTTCGAACAACGAGAAGCGGCTAGTCCTTTTTTCTTGAAAGTCGCGTAATTCGATCTGAACCTTCGGTCATCTTTGACTTCTCGCAATGCGAGTAGCCGTTGAAGGTCGCAAGTCCAACCAGTTCCTCAATAAGCGGCCCAAGCGGAGCACTGTATGGAGCTTTGACGGTGAAGATAATAGTCCCCGTATGTTCATCCTCCAGAGGCGTCTGTAAGAGGATCATCATGAATCTGTTCTTCACAGCTTCGTGTTGGACCAGGAAGGTGTTTTTAGTCGATTGTGTTAGTACACACTCGAAGAGTGCCTTGAGCGAAGCTACACGCTTGATACCGGAGGTAAGGTTGAGGTAGGACTGAATCTCCTCGACAGATGTGGGTGTTTCCGTCCCAACTCCTGGGAGTTCGTATTCCCAAAAGATTTCTGGGGATCTTTTGAGCTCATCGTTATAGATTCGAGCAAAGACCTCCAAAAATTTCGGGTGGAATAGGTGAGTAGCGACGTCAGTGTCAAGTGTGGCCGATGGTGGGTTACTGAGAGCGATGGTAGAATTCATAATTTCTGCAGAGCAGGTTAGCATGTCATGACTTCCATAGCAAATTGGTTCGTTCAGACAAAAAACATCCGATTCAAGAACGAATCGGATGTTTGTATGGTAGGGCCTATTCTGCTTTCTCAAGGAGTGTCTTTTGCGTTCTTGGACCGACTTCCCCATACCCTTCATCTCCTGGTACGGCAATTTCATGTTTTTCCTGGAACCGTCCGACTGCCTTTGCGGTTGCGGGACCAAAGATACCACTTACTTCCCCGTCGGGGTAAATCTCCTTGTCATTGGCGAGAAGTTCCTGCAGTTTCTTCACGTCATCTCCCTTAGAACCTCTCTTAAGGGTTCGAGTGAAGCTTGCGGTACTGGCTTTAACCGTTTTAGGCGTTGATGCGGGAGCATCAGGGCTGTCAGTCTTCCCTGTCGCTACTTCAAGAAGTTTTGCCCGAGTTTTTGGACCAGCTTGCCCGTACCCGCTCTCCCCTGAAGATGCAAGAGTGTATTTTTCTTGGAACTTTCGGAGGGCTCGCAGTGTTGCCGGACCAAAGAAGCCGGATACGTCTCCTTCTGGATAGATGTCAGGCATTTCTGCAAGTATTTTCTGGAGTTTCTTAACGTCTTCACCCTTTGCACCTTTCTTAAGGGTGCGGTTGAAGGTTGTATTGGCGGAAGCGTTTGAGGAAGTTACCTTACTCTCAACTCTTTCCGAAGCTGGTACTGAGACCGCTTTTGGTTCTACAACGACGGGAATGGTTGGAACTACGATGACCGGAACTTGAACCGAGGTTGTCGCCGTAGGAGTAACTACTGGTGCTGGAGGAAGCGATTCAGCGGGTGGTGTACCGAGGCGGAGGATCTTACCTGAGCTACCAACTGCAAAGCAGTAAGCTGTACCTGGACAGGAGATATCTTGAAGGAGTGTATTTCCCGCTACGATGTCAGACTGCCAGGTCTTGCCGCTGTCGATTGTTTTGAAGACAGTATTCAAATCGGCAAGAAGATAGGCGGTATCAACGCCGAGAACAGCAACTGCTTGGTAACTTTTTGCCATACCGTTAGCGCCAACCGTGAGGGTTGTCCACGTGTCTCCCCCGTCCGTACTCTTATTGACTGTTGTTCCGACTGCATAGAGAAGGCTCTTGCCGTCTCCTTTTATGTGGACAATCTGGCCAGCCGATCGCAGGACAGGGACGAATGTCCAGGTAGAACCACTGTCTGTTGTCTTGAAAAGTGCGCCATCACTTCCGGAAAGAAAGCCTGTTGTTCCATCGAGAAAGTAGATGTCCAAAAGATCGGCGACGGTTCGAAGGGTCGGACGATTCCAGCTTGCACCACCGTCTTCAGAACGGAAAAAAATTCCATCCTTTCCCGATATCATTACTTTTTGAGCATCAAGTGCTAGTACGTCGGTAAATTGCGGAGGGCTGGATTTATTTCCAAGAGACGTCTCGATCCAGGTTACTCCCCCATCGACGGTTTTAAGAAAGGTTCCGAAATCTCCCACGGCGTAGCACGTGTTTTTCGTCGGACATGAGATAGCATGGAGAGGATTCGAGGTAGGTGAACTAAGGAGGGTAAACTTTTCGCCACCGTCAGATGTCTTCACAATCCCTCCGGTCCCGCCAGAAAGATATAGACCTGAAACCAGAAAGCAGGTACGGGCATCGGGGCACGAGATCCCACTAAAGTCTTTCGATGTCCCAGTGTCGATAGTCTTCCAGTTAGTCTCTGCCGCACGTACGTGTCCTACGGTCAACAAAAAAACACCAATAGAGACAAGTAGTGTACGAATAGTGAATTTTTTCATTAGTATTAAAAAGGGGTGATTGATAATTTCCAAAGTATACCATTTTCCCCCCATACAACTCTATGCGCATGATACCTGACAAACTTCCAAACTTCTGCTATAGTTTTCCCGTCTGTTTCTTCTTTCTTTTTGTTTAGAAATTAGAAATTAGGACTTGGAAATTCGAGCTTCTTAACTCGTCTTTGGCCCTATCGTCTCCTCCGAAGGAGGATCGGCCTCCGGCAGATAACGGTTAGGACGGAAGCTTCTTCCTTCGAAGAAGGATCCTCCTCCGGAGTACAGACCATGGAAGATAGTGTACACTGAGGAGTTCAAGAATCGACCAGAAGCAACCAAACGAGAGTCATTTTTGAAGAGAACAGCTAAAGCACGTATTGAATTATTTCAGAGTTTGAAGTAACAATGTTGGCCCTATCGTCTAACGGTTAGGACGGAAGCTTCTCAAGCTTTAAATCCGGGTTCGATTCCCGGTAGGGTCATTCGTACAAAAAGGAGCGCCGTCATTGGCGCCCTTTTTGTTGAATGACCCTAAGCAGTGCTGGGAGCACTGCGTCCGGGAATCGAAGCCCCGTTGAGCTTATTTTGCAACTTCCAGAAGCAAAATAACCAACGGGGGTACTGAAGCTGTAAGCTTCGATAAGCGTACTCGCGGTCCCGGTAGGGTCATAAATTTATAATCTATATTTGCCAATATATTTCAATGAACCTTATAAGGCGTTCAGAACTTTTTTAGTCTTCTGTTATAATTTAAAAATGAAGGAATTAGATAAAAATACAAAAAGAAAATACTTATTTTCAGAATATGACCCAAATTGGAAGGTCCAGTTTTCTTCTATCAAGGAGTTTCTGTTTGATGTTTTTGGTGATAAGGCTATTACGATTGAGCACGTTGGGAGTACTTCCATTGAAGGAATGAAGGCAAAACCTTTAATTGATGTATTGGTGTTGATTAATAAAATGGAAGTTTTTCAAGAAGAAAAAGATAAAATGATTAAAGCTGGTTACGAATGGGGAGAAAACTATATTGCTCCTAATACTCTAATCTTTTTCAAACTTGGGCCAGATGGTGAGAAACTTGAAAATATACACGTATGTGAAAAAGGCTCAGCGAAAGAAAGTCAGTTTATAGTTATGCGAGATTATTTAAGAACTTATCCTGAAAAGGCAAAAGAGTACTCTAGCTTGAAGGAGAAAAACGTGTCTTTGTATGCAAATGATTATCCTGCCTACCGAGCCGCCAAGGTCCCATATTTAGAAGAGCTTGAGAAAGAGGCTTATGAGTGGAAAGCTAAACAGGAATAAGAAGAGCGGTTAGATTTTGTCGGCCTTTGCGATATAAAGACTTAGTAACTTGTGGTACAAGATAAATAGAGTTTTATTCCAAATTCCTCTCGGCCCCCCGTTCTTCGGGATAAAGGGGTCAGGTACCTTTGATTTGTCTCCCTCGCTTTCTAACGGTCGCTTCCAGTCGAAACTTCTCAATCATCTTGACCGTCCACCTATCCGACCCTAACGGTTTGCATCGATTCACTGAATATCGAATGGTTTCCTCTTCTTCTCGATTCATGGGTGTATTTACAAAAGCCAAATAATCGTGGGGGATTTCAATTGGCCACGAAGCTAGTAACTTCTGTTTTTCTGGATTATTCGACAGTCGACGAGCGAGACTAGAGAAACCCCAATTTTCCGCTTTTTTAACGAGCTTTGCGCGTAAAGGATTCCGCTCCACATATCGAATCACCGAAAGTAGATGCTTGTCACCTTGAATGAGAAATGATTTGTAGCGTCCTTGGTAAAGATGCCCCGTACCTATGGTCTCGTTTTTTGTATGCCAGCGTTGAGTGTGGGTAAGGGTAAGCCACTGCATGTATTTCCCCAAATCGCCGTCTTTGTGAGAATGTAGCACTAAATGAAAATGATTTGGCATCAAACAATATGCAAGAACCTCTGTGGTAAACTTCTCCCTTGCTTCCTCGATAATATGTTCAAAAAGTTGAAAATCTTCTTCTTTAAAAAAGATCGGGAGCCGTGCGTTCGCACGATTAATAATATGGTATATTTCTCCCCCAACATCAACACGAGGTAGGCGTGGCATTGAATAAGTATATTGAGGTTTTACCTAAAATCAAAGGTACCTGACCCCTTTATCTTGACCCCTTTATCCTTCATCGAAAAGTGCTCTAACTCTCATCTATCCGGCGGGATTTCGTAGTAGTTAATCAAGAATTTTGCGATATTCATAAATGGCACCGTGAGGGTGGCGGATGCGAACTCTACATTCTTCGGCTCGACAGCAAAGAGAAAGACAATGAAACGAGGGTTGTACGCTGGAAAATAGCCAAAGAACGAATGGAGAAAGCGGTCTTTATAATACCCACCTCCTTTTGGGTCTGGGAGAAGTGCCGTGCCGGTTTTGGCGGCGATGCTATGCTGAGGCATCTTGTAGGAACCCTTAAGGAGTGCGGTATCCACGACTCGAACCAGCATTCGAGAAATTTCCGTTGAGGTGTCCGACTGTATCACCTGTCTCTTTCCTTGGTCCTCAACAGATCTTGTTACTCCGGTCGTGTACTTAATATTCGTTACCACATGTGGCGTGACTAGGTACCCACCGTTTCCTAGTGCTGCGAGAGCGCGGATCGTCTGTATGGGTGTGAGGGCGATACCTTGCCCGTACGAAGCGGTTACTAGTTCAATATCTTTACCACTTTCAAGGTTTCGTACGAGACCTCGAGCTTCTCCTGGTAGGTCGATACCTGTTTCCTCGCCAAGGCCAAATTGCTTAAAATATTGCCGGAACCGATCTTTGCCGAGTCGGAGGGCAACGGTTGCCGCACCTGTGTTAAGTGACTGACTAAGTACTTCCTGCATATCGACGTTCCCTCGTCCTTTGCCGTCAAAGTTTGAAATTGTTTTTCCGTTGAGAGTCAGAAATCCTTCGTCGTAGTACGTACTCGTGGCGGTGACGACTCCTGCGTCCAGCCCTGATGCCATGGTAATCGGTTTCAAAATAGAGCCCATTTCGTACACACTCTCGACGAGCGCGTTACTGTACAGACTTACGTCAACTTCTTTGCCGTAATCGTTGGGACTAAACGAAGGCGAAAGACCCATTCCTAAAATACGTCCCGTCTGAGGATCCATGATGATACCGCCGACCCGTTTGGTCGAGAAGGTCTTTTGAAGTTCGGCGAGTGTGTCCTCAAGAAAGCTTTCCACACTTGGTTCTATAGAGGTCACCACGTCTCCTTCAAAGTGTTTTGGTCCAACGACTTTTTTTACCTCGGAAAAGATGTCAGCAAAAAAATTGCTGTAGAGGCTTGCTGTGTCACGTGAAAGGACATCATTATAGTATCGCTCCAGTCCGTACCTTCCGGTCAGCACGTTGTCATTGAATCCGACAAACCCGAGCACTTGGGACGATAGACGGTCACCAGGATAGAAGCGCCACCGTTCTTTATACAGGGACACCCCTTTTAATTTCAGCTTCGTGATTGCGTCCGCGGTCTCTGCGGAAATTTTACGAGCGATCTCTTCATACGGGTCAGTGTGCTTTTCTGCCTTCGAAAAAAACTCCTCTCTCTTAAGGGGGAGCAACGTGGTCAGTGAACGGTACAGTTCATCAGGATTGGTGATATCCTTCGGGTGAATGGCAACAGTAAACCCTGTCTTGAGTGAAGCTGCCGAAATCAAGTTACCGGTTTTCGAGGAAAAATATATCGAACCTCGATCGTAGAGTTCTTGGTTAGGGCGTGCGTATTGCCGATCTGCTTTTTCAAGGTATTCCCTGCCATGCACAATCTGTACAAGATAGAGTTTCGTGATAAGTACGAGACTTATCGCTACACACCCAACGCTGAGGATGCGGATACGAAAAAAGAATGTGGGGTGTAGCTTCATTTCGATAACAATAGCGCTCGATGAGCGTTACGTGAATAGCTGGTACGGTAAAGCGCCTAAGACGAAGCTAGAATTCTTTGGCAGTCGCGACGATGCCCACCTTCTCCGTTGAAATAAATTTGACAACTTTTATATCTTCAAATCCTCTCTCGTAGGCAAGTGCGATAGTGATGGTGCGTTTGAGTGAAAGAAACTGCGATTCAAGCTCTGAAACAGAGGCCTCGATTGAGGCCATCTCTCGGCGAGCACTTCCCCATCGTACCCCGTTAAGCGCCGTGGTATTTACTAAGTAAATGTAAAAGGAGGTAACGAAAAGTACGAGGCAAGCCAAAGACCAGAAAACACTCTTTCCGTATGCGTCTAACCATTTTGAAGTTTTCAATACCGCTTTCATTATTCAGTACTTAGATTTTCTCGATAATTCGTAATTTAGCGCTTCTTGAACGTGGGTTTCTCTGCACCTCTTCGATGCCTGGGACGAGCGGTCTTTTTGTGATAACCGTTCCCACTTCGGCGTTGCCTAATTCCCTAAAATAATCCTTCACTACTCGGTCTTCCATGCTGTGGAATGAAATGACCGCAATTCGACCTCCAGGGAGCAACTTTTCCCAAGCTTTCGAAAGTCCGTCCTTCAATCCTTGAAATTCATCATTGACCGCGATACGAAGCGCTTGAAACGTCTTTGTCGCTGGATGAATCTTCCCTTTCCGCTTTACTACCGATTCGACAATCCCCGCAAGCTGGAAAGTCGTGGAGATGAGTGAGGTTTCCCTCACCTCCACAATCTTCCGTGCTATCCGCTTCGCTTGTTTCTCTTCGCCATAATTTTCCAGCAGTGTAGCGATGGTTTCTTCACTCCATTCGTTCACGATAGTCTTCGCAGTCACCTCACCCTCCTTTGGCGATTTGTTAAACGTCATCTGGAGTGGCTCGTCATGCATGAATGAAAATCCTCGTCCACTCGGCCCAAGCTGAAAGCTTGAGAGGCCAAGATCAAACAACACACGGTTGACTCCCTGAATACCAAAGCTAGCTAGCGCCTCATCTAGATGACGATAATTCGTCCGGTAGAAGAGAAACTCACACGCGCACCCTTCAAGTCGAGTTCGACTTCTGTCGATGGCATCTTCGTCGGCGTCAAGACACACAAACGTACCTTCGCCTATGGTCTTACAGAGAGCTTCACTGTGCCCGCCTCCGCCTACGGTTGCATCCAAAATGACTTCACCTTTTTTGGCTTGAAGTCCGGTCACTACTTCTTGTAAAAGAACGGGTATGTGGGTCATAGCACGCCGACCCCTCCTAGCTTCTCTGCCAATGTATCCGCTTGCTTTTCAACTCCTTTCTTGTATTCCTGCCACCGCTTCTCGTTCCAGAGTTCAACACGGGACTGTACTCCGACAACCGCGACCTTCTCCTTGAGGTCCGCACGCTCGCGTAAGAAATCTGGTATGAGCACCCGTCCGATCGAATCCACTTCCGCCTCCGTGGCACCGCCAAGCATGTATCGGTTGAAACTTCGTGTGTCTGCTTGAAGCATCGATGATTCACCAAGTCGCTCTGAAATCTTTTCCCACTGCTTCAATGTGAAAACGAACAAGCATCCATCGAGACCCGGAGTCACCACTACTTTCTTCCCCATCTCAGCTCGGAATTTTGCTGGCAACGACAAACGATTCTTGTCGTCTATGGTGTGGATGAATTCGCCGATTAACATGATGAAAAGGAGCTAGCTCTTCTTGTCTGCTCGCGCAGGCAGGCGCCGTACCAATACTTTTTCCCGGCACTCGGCTCCTGTGGAAACACAAATCGGCAACGCGTAACGCTTGCCTTTGTAAAAAACTCGATAGATGACTTTTGCTATTTGTATTTTCTTGTTCATACCACTTCATCCCACTTAGCGCATATTGTATAACACTTTGTCCCACAGCATAGTCCTTTATCTGTGGATAAGTAGTGGACAACCTGTAGATAAGAACAGGAAGGTATCAAGAGAAAACAGACCTCTCGACAGAGAAGTTTATACCTGCTAGGGTACGTATTGGTTCAGTGATCTTGTCCAGAACGTGGCAATTCTCTCAAAATGAATGCAAAAATATTAAGAACTGAGGAAAGTGGAAAGCCTCATATACCGAGCCTCGCACTCCTTCTAATGGAAAATGGATTGATATTTTACAAATTCCCCGACGGAACACTTAAAATTGAGTCAGCCGGAAATGCACCTGCAGGCGACCCTACCGATGACTTTACCGTGCACATGATGATGTCGTACTGTCCTACTCTGAATCTTGATGGGCCGACAGCCGACAAAATAACTTTAGCCTGGAGGCTTCTCCAGGAAATCAATGTTGAAATTGAGGAGCAGTTGGCCATAAAAACAAATTAGTACGTAGTATAACGTAGGCTTTATTCCAAAACAGCGCCCTTTTCAGGTCGCTGTTTTTTTACGTACGGCTACCCTATTTCGAAGTAAGGTAGCAACTATATTTTAGTTGGTTAGCTAATGTCTAAATTTCTCAACCAAAACAACACCTGTGTATGGTGTTGTTTTTAATACTTCGGGTCTGTATGTTCTTATTCAGTTTTTGGACGGAGCATCGGAAAGAAAATTACTTCGCGTATATTGTGCGAATCGGTAAGGAGCATGGCGAGGCGGTCAATGCCGATGCCGATACCGCCGTTCGGAGGCATACCGTATTCCATCGCTTCGAGGTACACTTTATCGCTTGGCGAGATTTCCCCTTCCCCTTCGCGTTTCTGTTTGTCTTGCTCGGCATAACGCGCCGCTTGGTCGAGTGGGTTATTGAGCTCTGAAAAAGCATTCACAAACTCAAGTGTTCCCGCAACTAGCTGAAACCGGTCAATAAGTGTAGGGTCTTCTTCTTTTCGTTTGGCGAAAGGATTCATCTCAACCGGATAGTCAATAATGAAAGTCGGTTGAATAAGCTTCGGGCGTACGGCTTTTTTGTAAATAGCATCGAGCATTTTCTCGCGTGTTTTGATGTTCTCGACAGTGACACCAAGCTGTTTCGCTTTTAGGGTCAACTCTCCCATTGGCGCTTTTTCTGGTGACGGAAGTAATGCGTATCTTCGAAGAAGATCGTAAAAGGTAATCACGGCAAACGGCGCTTCGAAATTAATGGTGCTACCGGCATAAGAGATTTCAAGTTTTCCAAAAAGTGTGGTGACCACATGGCGAACGAGCGCCTCAATAAAGGCACGTTGCCCTGTAGCATCGGAAAAGACCTCTTGTGATTCAAGCATCGTAAATTCGGGATTGTGTGTAACGTCGATTCCTTCGTTTCTGAATTTACGTCCGATTTCGTATACGCGAGGATAGCCGCCTACCACTAACTGCTTTAAATAAAGCTCTTGAGCAATGGTCAAATAAAAATCCACACCAAGCGCGTTTGAGTGTGTGACAAATGGCTCAGCGCTTGCTCCACCTGCTACGGACTGAAGTCTCGGGGTCTCAACTTCAAGGTACCCTCGACTATTATAGAAGTTGCGGATCTCAGTAATCATTCTGGAGCGAACAGCGAAGCGGTTGCGCACTTCTTCATTCATGAGCGTATCAAGATAACGTTTCCGAAACCGTTCCTCAGTATCGGTAAGTCCATGCCATTTTTCCGGAAGCGGCCTTAGGCTCTTCGCAAGCATACGCCAACTCTTCACCTGAAGTGTCTTTTCGCTTCTCTTTGTGGTAAAGAGTGTTCCGTTTATTTCGACAATGTCGCCGATATCTACAGTCTCACTCCAAAGGCTAAAATCGTCGGCCGCCAGTTCGTCCTTCTTGAGGAGTGCTTGAAATGTAGCCGTACCGTCAAAGAGATCGACAAATACAAGACCTCCTTGTCCACGCACAGCCATCACTCTCCCCGCAAGAAAAAGTTCTGTCTTTTTCGAAAGCTCTTCAAATTTGTCGCACGCCTCCTTCAGTGTTACGTCGCAGTGCGTCGAAATAGGATAAGGATTGAGTCCTTTGTCCTTAAGAATCTGCAGCTTCGATAGGCGTATTTGTCGGATTTCATCAAAAGAAGCCATAAAAGTTTCGAACACCGTAAGAATCTCACTGTCCGAATTAATTTAGGTAATACCGAATGTTTAATTCTCAAAAGGAATTAAAAACGAGGATTTACTTACAATACGTTACTCGATATCTACAATGGTGTAGTTCACGTTACCGACAGGAGTTTTGGCGGTGAGATGCTCGCCTTTCCTTTTGCTAAGGAGTGCCTGTCCAAGAGGAGAGTTGAGTGAAAGCTTGTACTGTGAAAGGTCAGCTTCCTCTGAGCCGACAATCTTGTAGGTCACCTTTTCGCTCGCGCCTTCTTTCATAAGTGACACGGTTGAACCAACCCCGACCACTTCACTGTGATGCATTTTTACGATCACGGCAGAGAGGAGCATCGCCTCGAGCTTCTTAATACGGTCTTCAATGTTCGCTTGCATCTCTCGAGCCTCCTGGTATTCGGCATTTTCCGAAAGGTCACCAAGTGATTTTGCGTACTCAAGACTCTCCGCGACCTCCTTGCGGCGGACAGTTTTTAGGGTCTGAAGTTCTTTGACAAGTTCGCTATATTTTTCTTGTGTAAGGTATTCGGGGGCGTCTGGCATGGTGATATGTGTTAGCTTTTATAACCCTGTGATTTTAACGGTTTTTGGGTGGTAAGTCAACGAGGCGTAACTGTAACGAATAACTGGAACAAGTGACAGAAACAAGGAAAGACCAACTATCTTCGTTCCAGTTACTTGTTACTTGTCACCGTTTCAGGTGTGAGGTATTCTGGTGCGTTCTTGCTCATCCATTCAAAAAACTGACGGCCAACGAATGAGGCACCAATGGTGTTATCTCGTGGACCTTTTTCCATAATAATGGCAAAGGCGTATCGTGGTTTCTCATACGGAAAGAATCCTACAACCCACGAGTTCACAAACTTTTTCTGAGTGCCAAGCTCTGCGGTCCCTGTCTTTCCCGCTATGCTTACGTTGGGAAGGAGGAGGCCACTTGCCGTTCCGCCATGTGTAACCGCTTCAAGCATTCCCTCTCGCACAACTTGAAACGATGAGGTTTTGATCGGTAGGACAGTATATGAAGGTGGGACGTCCTTTTCTTCAATAATGCGAGGTTCAAGAAGTTTCCCCCCATTGGCTATAGCAGCAAAGGCACGAGCCACTTGTAGTGGTGTCACCTGGAATCCGTATTGACCGATAGCCGTGTGATAGGTATTACCTAGCCTCCAGGATTCGCCGTCGAAGTTTGCTCGTTTCCACTCAGGATTTGGAATAATTCCTCCTTCTCCAAACATATCGTTTCCCGGTGGAACAGAGCCAAATCCAAACAACCGAGCGTACTTTTCGATTTTTGCGATGCCAAGCCCAGGCTGGTCCTCGAATCCGCCGCCTACTTCATAAAAGTAGACATCGGAGGAAACGGCCAACGCTCTTCGCATATTCACTGCCCCGTGGGCTTTCCAGTCCTTAAAAATACTTGGTTTGCTTGGATCAAAGGGGTTGGGCACAGTAAGGGATCCTGTGCTGATGATCTCCTGTTCCGGTGTTATAACTCCTTCTTCAAGAGCAGCAAGGGCTATAAATGGTTTTACGATCGAACCGGGTGTATAAAGTCCGTCCATGGCACGATTAAGAAAAGGCTTTTTTTGATCGGCAAATGCTTTTGTAATAGCACCTGCGTCTGTGCCGTCAGTAAGTACCTGGGAGCGGTACTCAGGAAAACTTACGGACGACAGGAGGTCTCCATTTTCTACATCCATAATGACAGCTGCGCCTCCCTGAAATCCTCGCTCCCGTGCTAACCCCTCCATGTCGTGATAGAGCTCTGCTTGAAGTCTTGCATCAATGGTTAGTGTAACTGCCGCTCCATCTTTTGCGGGTTTCTGGATACTTTCAGATTCAATGTTTCCGTGCGCATTGATTTCTATAATCTTGAGTCCATGTTGAGGTGAAATATACTCGTTATAATATTTCTCTACTCCAGCGCGCCCTTCGAAGTCAACTTTATAGTAAAAACCAGCTTTATCCTTTAACGGGTATTTTAAAAATCCGAGTACGTGTGCCAACCCCTCCTGATCAAGATATTTGCGCTTGGAAAACGAGGGTTCTTTCTCATCGATCACGTTCCATGCAAGAAAGGTCTTATTCCGGTCATAAAGTACTCCACGTGATCCGAACATAAGCGTGTAGCGGAGGCGATTCTGGGCGCTTTGTACGGCGTAGGTATTTCCCGCTTTCACTTGGAGTGTATAACTTTTTGAAAGAACGAGCATGAGAATCAAGCAAAAAACTCCCGCGAGCACGAAAATGGTGCGCTGAGAAATGGGTCGTTCAAGTCGTCCTTCAAACTGATGCCGGTCGAATTGTGGCAGATTGCTCGAGTCAAGAAAAATCTCGTCGGGATCAATTCTACTTATTTTTCGACGTCGATTTAGTAGGACAGACAAAAAATGGCTACTCTTTCGCAACATACAAAGGAGTATACAATAGGAAGTACATTTCTCGTATGGTCTCCGTTTTTTGTGGTCGTTAGACGCGAATTCGTTTCTTAATGACGGTAAGTATGAGGTATATGAGCAATGACCCTATTGAAAATACAAACTCAAATCTTCCAAAATGCGGGAGGGGGCTGCCGTAGAGAACATCCATCAGGAAAGCGAGAAGACACAGCTCGAAATAATAATCGAAAACGAAAAAAAGTGGCACTATGCAAAGAAGCATGAACCACCAAGGTAGAAAGAGCGTTCCTACCGAAAGAAGAAAACCAGTGGCGAGTCGAAGTGGTAAACTTTTTCTTTGTGTGTTAAGGATCATGTCCTTATAATGAGTTTTCAGTACTTCCCTTTCGTATTTCGAGGAAACGCAGCGACTGAAACGAAACGGGGTTTCTAAACCGAATTGTTTGGAATGAGTCAGCTGGGTTATTTTCAATGGCTTCAACACGAGCAAATATAAGCGGACTAAGGTCAGACATGATCACTTGGTCCCCCACTGAAATGGAGACTTCTTTGGGAAGAAGAGAACTATAAGACCCCGCCCCTTCCCCAATGACTTCGGCTGGTACTGTTGTCTTATTGTGCAGTATGGAAACTGACATTTTCTTTCCTGCGGTTGAAAAAAATTCAACGCGGGAGGTATGTCTGAACACTTTTTGTATCGTCCCTAGTGCCACTGAACCAGAAAGAGCGAGATCTCCTTGCCTGACGCCCTCGGCCTCTCCGACATCAATAATGGCAGTGTCATACACCGATTGAGGGGGAATGGAAAGAACCGCCGCGATAAGACGGCTGTCTTTGTCTTCGAAACGGCTGAACTGTTCCTTAAGCGTTTCGTTTTCCTCAAGAAGTATTTCTCGATCGAGAAGGGCTATCTGCGCGCTCTCTAGTTCTCGAGTAAGACGTTCGGTGTTCTCGATGAGGCTTTGCTTTGAGCTAAAAAATGAAAGTGTGCCCTTGAACTCCCCGATGACAAACTGCTCAGCCTTCCAAAACGGTGATGCAAGCCGAGAAGCGAAATCGCCGATGAGCGTTGGGTACATGAAATGAAAAAGGACCAACACACCAAGAAAAAAGAACGGTAGTCCCAGCTCCCAGAAAAATCCCTCGGTTTTCGCTTTACGAATGTGGCGGTAATTCATCTTCGTTCTCGATAAGCACGTCTTTATAACGATCGAAGTCTTCGAGGATAATACCAGCTCCTCTTGCGACCGCTGTCATAGGGTCATCGGCACAGTGAACTGGAATTTTTAAACTATCCGCGAGGAGTTCAGCAAGACCTTTAATGAGTGCCCCTCCTCCTACAAGGTAGAGTCCCCTTCCCATCACATCGGATACAATTTCCGGCGGTGTGGTCTCAAGCACTTCCTTAACGGCCTCTATAAGGTTGTCGATCGAAAGAGCGATTGCTTCGCGCACTTCTGTGTCGGTCACAACTACTTCTCGTGGAAGACCGGTGATGAGATCCCTCCCTTTGATGGTTGCCTCAAGCGTGGTGGGAGGTGGCAACACCGAACCGATGGCTATCTTTAAGTTCTCAGCCGTCTTTTCTCCGATAAGAATTTTGAATTCGCTTCTGATATACGAAATAATATCTTGGTTGAATTTGTCACCGGCAATCTTGAGGCTCTTGGATCTTACGATACCACCAAGAGAAATGACGGCGATATCGGACGTACCTCCGCCGATATCGACAATCATGTTCCCCACTGGGTCATTAACCGGGAGGCGAATACCGATTGCCGCTGCCATCGGCTCTTCCACGATAAAGACTTGGCGAGCGCCATTATTTCTAGTGGCGTCACGGACGGCTCGCGTTTCTACGTTTGTAACACCGGAAGGTACACCGACAACAACGCGAGGTCCAAGTAGTTTCCGAGAATTGGCTTCAGCCCGACGTATAAGATAGGCAAGCATCTCTTCCGTCACTTCATAATCTGAAATGACTCCTCCAACGAGTGGCTTGACGGCGGCGATATGAGGAGGTGTACGCCCGAGCATTTCCTTCGCTTGAGTTCCGACGGCGACCACCTGTCCTGTTTTCTGGTTTACTGCCACCACTGAAGGCTCGTTAATGATGATGCCCTGTCCACGCATATAGACAAGTGTATTGGCTGTGCCAAGATCAATTCCGATATCGTTGGAAAGATATCCGCTGATTTTGTCCCAGTGCTTTTTGAAATGTTTTCTAATCATGCTTTGAAACGGCACCAAAAGGATGGCTTTGAGCGAATTATATATATGAAGATTAGGAAACGCAAAGCTTTTTGCGTCCAAGGAGGTCGTATATGTGTTTCAGTTTAGAGCAGACTATTTCAGTACGACTTAAACAGATAGAGTAGCGCTTACGGTTTTAAGAAGTTCTGTTTCTGTGAGCATCTGTACCTCTCCAGTCTTTCGGTTTTTGACCTCCAGCTTACCTTCCTTAAGAGTCTTTTCGCTCACGATTACCCGCAGAGGAATACCAATGAGGTCGGCATCTGCAAACTTTTCTCCCGCGCGCAGATCGCGTTCGTCATACAGCACTTCTACCCCAGCCATTCGGAACTTCTCGTACAAGGCGTCTGCTGCTGCCTTCGCCGTACCTTCCACGGAGGAAATGAGGATTAGGTGGATGTTAAATGGTGCCACGCTTTCCGGCCAGACGATACCTTTTTCGTCGGCAAAGACTTCAACGATGGTGCCCATAAGTCTGGTTGTGCCAATGCCGTAGCATCCGACGATAGGGGTCTGCTCCTTGCCGTCTTTGTCCTTGTAGGTAAAACTGAAGGCTTTTGGGTATTTCACCCCGAGATCAAAGACATTTCCAACCTCTGCGGCGCGAGCTTTCGCGAGCGTTCCTTTTTTGCATTTCGGACACTCGCCTCCAGCCTCTGCTTTTGCCACTTCGGTATTGGCGCAATGTATACAGGACGGACAATACACAATGTCGTCCTCACCTGCATCGGTGATAACCATAAACTCATAGGATAGTTTTTCAGAAAAACTCCCACCAGAAGCTTCGGTTACTTTTGCGTCAAGTCCTGCTCGCCTAAAGATACGCAGATAGGCTTCCTTGGTAATAGAAAAGAAACGGTCAAAGTCCTCCTGTGACTCATGGAAACTATACATATCCTTCATGCCGAACTCACGTCCTCGCATGATGCCACTTTTAGCGCGGAGCTCATCACGGTATTTCTGCCCTATTTGGTAGACCGAAACGGGCAAGTCTTTATACGAAGTCGCGTATTCCTGTGCGATGGGAGTTACGATTTCTTCTTCGCTTTGCCCTAGCGCATATTCCTTTTCGGTACGGCTTTTCAACTTAAAAAGCACATCAACGTTGTCCCACCCACCCGTCTGCTTCCATTTCTCGCTTGGGTGGAGCGTCGCCATCTTAATTTCTTGCCCGCCAATAGCGTCCATCTCCTCGCGGATAATAGTTTCAATTTTGTTCAGCGTCCGCAGTCCGAGAGGTAAATACGAATAGACCCCCGCCATTTCTTTGTGGATAAAACCACCACGAATAAGAAGTTGGGCGTTCTTTGCGACTTCATCCGTCGGCGCTTCTTTGCGAGTTTTGGTGAAAAGGTGTGATTGTCTCATGTTGGTGTTCTTATTCCTCCTTATTAAAGGAGGTGGCACATTCTGATGTGACGGAGGATTTAGTAAAATCCCTCCTCCGACTCGGAAGTCGGAGTGCTCCCTTTAGGAAAGGGAGAATAAGAAAGGACAAGGTAATCATAGCAGATAAAGCTATTTTTTCCACGATACTTGACGTCATACTATATTTATGACAATATCTTTCTGGACCAGTAACTATATGAAGACTTATTATTACTTCGGAAGTCATCAGCAGGCGCTCCTTTTTGGAGTATTCGGTGAGAGAAGTGAAGAGGGCGAGCAGAAGGCACTCGCAGAATACATACAGGCACTTTCCCCAGAGAGTGTTCTGGCACTTAAAAAAGCGGTTGACGAAGTCCTCAATACAATTCCCTACAAACAGAGAGAGGTGTTGAAACTCCTCTATGGTATTGATACAAATCTACCTCCATTCACTCGCAAGCAAATAGCCGATATGTTTAACTTTACCACTGTTTGTGCAAGGCAGCACGAACTCTTAGCGCGAAGGATGTGTAGACATCCAAGCCGGATAAAACATCTCCTACAATTTGTTCCCAATCAAGACTAGGCGTAAACACTCGCAATATTCCTACCACAGCGGCACCGAAAGGAGCCGCTTTTTTATTTCAACTTCTGGATTCCTCTTTTCACAGGAATGACAAGGAAAAGAAGCTAAAAAAGTTTTACGATATCCCGATAGGTGATGAATGCCATAAAAAGTAAAAGCAAGATAAAACCGGTTGTGTTCACGATGCGAGCGAACTTCGGCGGAATTTGACGGCGGGTCACGCCCTCAATAGCAAGAAAGAGAAGGCGTCCGCCATCGAGCGCCGGAATCGGCAGGAGATTGATAACGGCTAGGTTGATGGAAATAAACGCAGTGAAAGAAAGCAGATATACGATGCCAAGGACGCGCGCCTCCCCCACAAGTCCCGCAATTCCGACCGGACCGGTGACAGAATTTAAACTGGCCTGGCCGAGGATCGCCTGTTTTATAAATCCAAGTAAGCCAACGGCTACTTCGCGGAGTAAATCAAAGGTCATGAGTGCCCCCTCGTAGAATGACCTAAAAAAACCGAAGCGTACCGTTCCTAATGTGTCGAGACTCACGCCAATCGCCAGTCTGCCTTCCACAAGGCCAGAGACCGGCTCAACATTCGTCTCTGCGACGTTAATTCCTCTTTCGAATTCTATCTTGATCGGACCCTTTGAGTCAGCTATGTACTGCCTGGCTTCTTCAGCGTCGCTACCAATAAATGGCGTTGTTTCGCCGGACATGGCGAGAATCTTATCGCCAGAATGGAGGCCTGCTTTACCGGCTGGCGATTCGGGTAGTACCGTTGTTATGACCAATGCGGGACTCTGCACTGCATTCGAGTAACGCCCTTCTATAGATGAGGGGATGCCCGATATAAAACCAATGGAGATCAGTATCCATGCGAAAATAATGTTCCCAAGCACTCCCGAAGCAAGCACTATCGCTTGCTTATACTTAGGCTTCGCGACAAAGCTCCGCGCTTTGTCTGCTTCGCTCACGGCCAAATCCGTCATAACGTCCGCGTCATCACCGAATATCTTTACGTATCCTCCAAAGGGTATCAAGTTCAAATTATACGTTGTTTCACCGAACTTCTTTCCGATAACCTTCGGCGGAAAACCAAGGGCAAACTCGTCAACACGAATACCCGCCTTCTTTGCAGCGATAAAATGTCCAAGCTCATGCACGAACACAAGAGCGCCGAGGATGATAAAAAATAAAATGATGGTCATAAAATAGGCTCTAGGGAGCAAGGCTCTAGGCCCTAAGAAAGCCGGAGAATTTCTTCCCTAGCGCCTAGCTTGAGATTTCTTTCTCTTTCCGCTCATACGCTTCCTGTAGTTTCTTATTCTCCGTATCTGAAAGTTTTTCCAATTCCTTCTTTAAGCGAAACTTTTCATCTTCTCCCATGCCACCCTCTTTCTCCTTCGCGTCAATATCCCTTACTATTTCATCACGAACCTTACGCATATTGATGCGGGCTGACTCGAGACGTTCCTTAGCCACCTTTAGAATAGCCACTCGGCGCTCTGAGGTGAGATCAGGAAAGTGGGCTCGCACCCCGTTATCATCGACGGAAACAGAAAGTCCGAGATTTGCCAGGCCAATTGCTTTTTCAATCTCTTTTGATACAGACGTATCAAAAGGGACAATGCGAATGGTTCGAGCATCTTCTAGTGTGATGGTGGCGAGGTGTTTAATAGGCATCTTGGCACCGTAGCTTTCTACTTGGACCACGTCTAGTACCGCTGGAGTGGCACGACCACTGCGAAGTGAGCTAAGCTCCCTTTCAAGCCATTCGTGAACCTCCTTTGTTTTCTCGTTAAGTTTCGAAAAGTTATAGGGCATATCTTAGAAATTCTAAATTCTAATAACTAAATTCTAAACAAAATCTAGACTACCAAATCCAAAAAGTGAATGACCTGTTTATAATTTCAATATTTAAAATTTGTTTAGCGTTTTGTAATTAGAATTTCATTCTTTATATAGTATCACAAGACTCCAGTTATTTCATTCTAGGCAATATAAGTGCCAGGTGCTCTAAAAGCAACTTAAATGATGGCGCTCGGTCTTTGCTGTATTTTTTTATCTCAAGCACCTCCTGAAGTGCGGGAGCCGCCAGAGTTCGGTCTTCTGTCGCGAGACACTGCTCCAATTCATCAAGAAATGCCACTAAGTCACGCTTCTCTTCCTTGTCTTCAGCTTCTTTCAGCAAACCTTGAATGGTCTTGAGACGCTTTGGAGCGGGATCTTTGAGAAACTCAGAAGAACGAAAAGTAGGCTTAGTTTCCGTTGGTGGCAATACGGTTGAAAGTATTTGAAGACGAGAACGAAGCGTAAGAAGAAGTATCTCAAGTGATGGGATAATAAGAAAAAAGTGCGTATCTGCGGGAGGTTCCTCTACTATCTTCAGGAGAGCGTTTTGTGCCTCCCTCGTCATACCTCGGGCCGATATAACAAATATCTTTTTACCACCAAGAACTGCTTTTCGTTCTACCGCCTCTTTCAGTGAGCGCACTTCCCTTACACCTAGTACCTCGAAAGATTCGACGCGGGTATCTGGATTCCCCTTCGATGCAATACCCCATTGTATGGAGAGTTCGTCTAACAGATCGGGCACGACACTCGCTCTTGAATCGACGATGCAGTATGCGTGATGTTCTGTGCGAATATCCATAAAAAACAAAAGGGTTCCTTCCTTCACCTGTTCCTGCTCTCAGAAACAAAGTAGAAGGAAAGAACCCCACCCTGCCATCACGCTTACTTTGGTTTGTGGGGCAAAGAAGAGATAGGCAACCCTAGAACCTCCGTACCTATTATTTTAGAGAGTTCTAGGAAAAGGTCAATCAATTGTACAGTTACCCATATGAGGTGACAGTCTAGGCACATCGGGTGAGGATCGCTTTAAGAAAGTCACACGAATGAAGCTCAAGGGTCATCGACCACATTGACAAGATTCTTGGCGACCAAAAAAGCGAAGTGGCTGACTCTCTACCGTTTGGTAATAATCGTCTTTTTGTAGGTATCCAAATGTTCGAGCGCGATGCCGGTTCCCTTTGCGACACAATAGAGTGCATCCTTGGCGAGTGTTGCTTTCACGCCCGTGCGGCGAAATACGAGCTCTGGAAAATTACGGAGTTGTGACGTTCCTCCCGTCATAATGATACCTCTGTCGATAATGTCAGCGGAAAGTTCGGGTGGGGTCTCTTGCAGGACATCCTTCAGTGCTTTGGTGACTTCTCGTAGTTCCCTACTAATAGCGCGGACAATTTCATTGGTTTTGACTTCTGCGGTGCGTGGAAGTCCTGTTACAAAATCTCGCCCCTTGATAGTAATCGAGAGTTCTTCCTCGAGAGGGACAGCTGAACCGATCTCAATCTTAATATCTTCGGCCATTTTATCGCCGATCGCCAGGTTGAAAGTTTTTTTAATGTAGTCGCCAATAGCGGCATCGATTCGGTTACCGGCGCATTTTACCGAGGTCGAGGCTACAATACCTCCGAGGGATATGACTGCGACGTCGGTGGTGCCTCCACCGATGTCTACAACCATATGTCCTGCCGGCTCATGGATTGGTATTCCAGCACCAATGGCAGCGAGAATTGGTTCCTTCACTACATAGGCGTTCTTTGCCCCCGCTTTAAGCGCGGCTTCCACGACGGCGCGTCGTTCGGTGGAGGTAACTCCCGCTGGAACAGAAACAAGCACCTCGGGCTTCCAGATGTTCCACTTACCCAGCGCTTTTGTGATGAAATAACGGAGCATCGCTTCGGTGACGCGATAGTCGGCAATGACGCCATCTTTCATCGGGCGGTACGCGATAATAGACTCAGGTGTTTTTCCCAGCATGTTCTTCGCGTCGTTCCCCACCGCGAGAATGCGGTTGTCCTGTTCGGACACGGCAACAACCGAAGGTTCGTTCAGCACGATACCTTTTCCCGGCACGAACACGAGCGTGTTTGCTGTTCCGAGGTCGATTCCAAGTTTAGGGGTCCAGAATGACATACGAAAATACGAATTATCCGAATATGCGAATGGCTACGAATAAGAAAAAGGGAGGTCTCCCTCCCCTCCTTTCCAAAGAGGGGTTGGGGTGGTAGTTCCGTGTCGCTTCTGTGTTCTTATTCCGCATCAGTTCCGTGGTTCCAGAATGATAGCACTATACCCCCACACCAAACTAGCGACAAGGTTAATTAGAAGATATAGTAGGTAGTGGCAAAAATCAAAAGTTGACAGTCTGCGACATCAGGTAACGTTAACAGCAAAGGAAGCACAATGACATTGCTATGCAAGTTCACGTCAAAAAGATACGAGGGGCAATTCGAAATAAACCGGCTCTACCACACTCTTACAGCGAATCATGACCTCTATGAGGTCCGTTATCGACACACTGGAGGAGGTAACGGATTCGCGCCTGCAAGCGAACTATTTTTATGCGATCCAGACCTTGAGAGGTTGACAGTACGACTCCTTGAATTGGATCCGACTCTCGAAAGTGCGTCATGAGAGCAGATAGTTGCATTTCGTTACCACCGATCCTTATGACGTATGCCGACTTTTGCCGACCGATGGATAGATTCCATCGGTCTTTTTACTCCCTTTTTCTTGGATAACGGACAGTGGTAGAGAAGATAAAGATTGACAAAATAGTTAGCTTATGCTATAAAAAAGCTTGAACAGAGGAATCTTAAAATGGAAGGATTGATGAAAACTAGAAAGCATAAGACACATATAGAGCCAACAGAAACCCAAAAAAAGTTCTTTGATAGAAACAAGCTTGTCCTGCCCCCAAAGGCAGCTATTGCAGAGGACATAATTCGATTCATTAAAGAGGAGGATGGAGAAAGATATCTACAACGAATCGAATTGGTTCGGTCTCTGCAAGTCACCCTCATCGGCACCGAACTGGACACCGGAGAAACAGTTGAATATATCACCTGCACACCCCTCCACAGACGTAAGTCTGAATATTCTTCGATTCTTCTCGCCGGCATACGGAAAGGGAAAGGAAGTCTCTTCCAGCGCAGGTTTGAGTTCTGTAGAAAGGACGGGTGTCCGCTGTTCGAGCAAAAAGAGCGAAATCCAGGCGTTGACTGGGATCGATACTCGCTATTTAGGAGCCACTTATGCGAAGAGATAGTGAAGCTCTCACGGGAGCTCTTGGAAACCGATCCAAAGTGGAAATTTGATATGGCTGGGAGCGAATTCAGCTTTTGGATCGACCCAAAAAAAGTCTCTGGAAAGCGCGCAACAGGAAAAAAGGTTGGTCTCATTCGGTACGCGGTTATGAACGATGAAGAGGCGAACCAAGTCGGTGAACTACTGGCACGAATACCCCTTCCAAATGGGGTTTCTATCCGAAGGCAGTTCATGGAACCGGGGGTGTGTGGCTACCAAATCCACATTAATCCTGACCTTTTCAAAAAGGATCCCATCTAAACCTCCAAACACATAAAGTAAGCCGCCTCCGTCTATCCGGAGCGGCCCGCTCGTATCGAATAGGAATTCGTTCCATTTGGTGCGGGCTTTTTTTATTCCTCAAACATATTCAAAATTATCCCGCCTTCACATTCATAGCATTTGCATACGGCCGTAGGTAATTGCTATGATTCGTTACAATGGAAAGAGTACGACGAAAGAGGGGTAGAAGAGAACAGAAAACAAAAGAAGAAAAGATGAAACTGCGAAAGCACGGCAAACGGCTTGGCGCGGTGCAAAAAAAGATTTTATTGCTTCTTCTTGGTGGATTTGCGCTTGCCTGCGCCCGCTCTCCCGGAAGACAATGGCGTATTATTCGAGGTATACACGAGAGCTGGAAGGACATTAACAAGGGAACGGCGGAACGCGCCATCGCCGCTTTGTATGAATCAAGACTCGTTGAAGAAAAGAGCAATCTAGACGGCACAACTACGTTGATATTAAGCGAGAACGGAAAAAGGCGAGCACTTACCTATCAAACCCGCACGATGAAAATAAAACCGCCGCGAGCGTGGGATAGGAAATGGCGTGTGGTCATGTTTGATATACCTGAGGATGAGCGTGAAGCGCGTGACTCTTTGCGAGGACACCTCGCAGACCTTGGATTTTGCAAACTCCAACAGTCAGTGGCTGTGCACCCGTTTGATTGCCGGGAGGAAATTGATTTTCTAGTAGAATTACATGATATACGAAAGTATGTGCGCTTTATGGTTGCGGAACATATCGATAACCAAATGGATATAATGCGCTTTTTTAATCTTGAACACACAGAAGTATAGCTTTGCTCAATCATAGCAATTACCTACGGCCGTAGGTAATTGCTATGATTGAGGGTTATGGGAGTAAATTAAATAATTTGACATTATCTCATATATGAGATAATGTTGTGATTACAAATCCTATGTTCTCAAATCGCCTCAAACATATAGGAATGCTGATACGCGACCTCCGCGAGGAGCGCGGGTTTTCGCAGTCGGAGTTCGCGAAGAAACTGAAAACCAGTCAGAGCGCGGTGGCGCGGCTTGAGAACGGCGAACAGAATCTTTCTACCGACACGCTTTCTCGTATCAGCTCGGCGCTTAATCGCGATATTCTTCAGCTTTCCGATCGCTCTCTTAATATCGAGATAGAAGGAGGACGGAAACTCCATGGAACCGTTACCACCCATACTTCCAAGAATGGTGCGGTAGGACTTTTGTGTGCGTCGCTCTTGAATAAAGGAGTGACTACGCTCAGGCACATGCCTCGTATCGAAGAGGTAAATAGGGTTATAGAGGTACTTGAAAGTATCGGCATTTCGGTTAAATGGATCGAGAATGATGTTGAAATAAGAGTGCCGGAGAGGCTCAATCTTGCGGGAATGAATATCGCTTCCGCAACAAAGACACGGAGTATTGTAATGCTACTCGCCCCCCTTCTTCATCGTCTGAAGTCGTTTAAGCTTCCCCATCCCGGCGGATGTCGCCTGGGAAGCAGGGACGTTCGTCCTCACCTTCTCGCGCTTGAGAAATTTGGCGCCAAGATTCAAACTCGCTCGAAAGACTATTTCGTCGAACGGAAAACACTTCGACCTGCCGAAGTGGTGCTTTATGAATCTGGAGATACCGTAACCGAGAACGCGCTTATGGCTGCGGCACTTATTCCAGGTAAAACCGTCATCAAATATGCCTCGGCCAACTATCAAGTGCAAGACGTATGCTTCTTCCTCGAGGGTCTTGGGGTGAAAATTGAAGGTGTGGGTACCACAACACTCATCGTTCATGGCATTCCTGAAATTAATTGTATCTATACCCACGTACTATCGGAGGATCCAATTGAAGCGATGTTTTTCATTACCGCCGCGATACTCACTCGTTCTTCTATTCGTATCGATCGGGCTCCTATCGATTTCTTGGAGATTGAGCTTCTCAAGCTTGAGAAGATGGGCTTCAAATACAAGATACTGAAGCACTACAAGTCCGAAAATGGGCGAACCAACCTCGTTGATCTGCGCACCTTCCCTTCCGTACTGACCGCTCTCCCTGAGAAAATCGAGGCTCGTCCGTACCCCGGACTTAATATAGACAACCTACCCTTCTTTGCGGTTATTGCTACTCAGGCAAAAGGAACCACACTTATCCACGATTGGGTGTATGAGGGGCGAGCAATACATTACAAGGAGCTCGATAAGCTACGTGCGGAGACACTTCTTGCCGACCCTCACCGTATTTATGTGACAGGACCTACCAAGCTAAAGGCTGCCGAAGTGGTTTGCCCGCCAGCGCTTCGCCCTGGAGCGATTATCCTTATCGCGATGCTCGCTGCGGAAGGTGTTTCAGTCCTTCGCAATATTTACAGTATCAACCGAGGCTATGAAGGGATTATTGAAAGGCTAAATGCGTTAGGCGCGAGGATAAAGATATTGAGGGCATTGTAGATATACGAAAATACGAATTAAAGTCCTACGAATGGCTACGAATAAGAGTTGCAGAATTCGTAGCAATTTGTATATTCGTATAATTCGTATTTTCGTATGGTAGAAATACGTTATACTGAACCTATGGACATCCCCAAAGATTATCTCGAGAAGCTACAAGGTAAAAAGCCACTCCGAATCACCAGTGAGCGCCAGGACCTTATCCAACGATTTGTTGATAAGATAAACCTTGAACGGATCGGTACGAAATTTAAGCCGGTCATTTGGCGACAAATAAACGGCCTTGTGGCACACGTGAAGCAGGGCGACCTCTATTGGCTCTTTAAAGAATGTGAACAAGGGGATAGCTTTAGTAAGAAATTTTTCGGTATACTTAAGAGTAAGCGAGTAACCACAAAGAAATGACTTCAGAAATACTTCAAAAAGACGAGCCTGTGCTCCGCAAAAAGGCGGCAGAAGTGCCTCTTTCCGATATCGGGACGCCGAGGCTGAAGAAAATCCTGAAAGATATGGCGACCGCACTCGGAACACAGGATGATGGCGTGGCTATCGCGGCTCCACAAATCGGCGTATCGCTCCGCATCTTTCTTGTCTCCAAAGCGGCGCTTGAAATGCCGGCGCACATCGAAGCACGCAATAGAGTAGAAAATCGTAGAGAGTTAAAGAAGGAAGCTGGATATTTGACGTTTATTAATCCCATTATTACAAAACTTTCTCGAGATACAGCTATCCTTGATGAAGGCTGTCTTTCCGTCCGGCCTATGTATGGCAAGATACGACGTTCAAAGAAGGCAAGTGTGAAGGCCTACGACGAAAATGGAAAACTATTTGAACGTGGTGCGTCTGGGCTACTCGCGCAGATATTCCAGCATGAGACAGATCATCTTGAGGGGGTTTTGTTTATCGATAGGGCGACGAACCTGCGAGAGATGCCACACAATACGAACTACTAGCAAGATACCCGCTCCACTGAACGATTTCAGTCGTTTGGGCAGGCGAAAGTACGAACATGAAATTTGCATTCTTCGGAACCCCACAGCTTTCAGCGGATATATTGGAGACACTTAAGCGACACGGACTTGTGCCGTCTGTTGTCGTGACCAATCCAGACCGGCCACAAGGGCGGAAGATGACGCTGACTTCTCCGCCCGTCAAACAGTGGGCACTTGCTAATGACATTCCTTGTCTCCAACCCGAATCTCCCTCTGACCCCGATTTTCTCTATAAGCTAAAAGCTAAAAGCTATAAGCTATTTATCGTCGTCGCCTACGGTTCCATTCTTCCAAAAGAACTTCTTGCGCTCCCTACGCACGGTAGTTTAAACATCCACTACTCTCTACTCCCGAAGTATCGTGGAGCCTCGCCGATAGAGTCGCAGATCCTTGCGGACGATAGAAAGACAGGTGTTTCGATACTTTTGCTTGATGAAGCCATGGACCATGGCCCACTAGTCGCAGAGAAAGAAATACTAATGCCTACCTGGCCCCCGACCTCTTCGCAGCTTCGCATGGAGTCTAACCGGATCGCAGGAGAACTGCTAGCTGACGTGCTACCAAAATGGGTAGCGGGCGACATAGTGGCCAAATCGCAAGATCATGTAAAGGCGACCTACACCAAGAAATTCAGAAAGTCTGACGGCCAACTCGATCTTGCCGACGACCCGTACCAGAACTTTCTGAAAATATGCGCATTCGAGAGCTCTATCGGGACCTATTTCTTTACCGAGAGAGGAGAGCGGAGGATCAGAGTAAGTATCAAATCAGCAGAGTTCCGCGAAAACAGACTTACTATCACTCGTGTTGTTCCGGAAGGTAGGAGCGAGATGGCTTACTCAGACTTCCTCCGAGGATTCTCTACATAAAAAAACCGTGATCACCTCCATGTGATCACGGTTACGATTGCGCTTTATACCAAGCGCGCAGTTTTGTCATATCCTCCTTAAACCAACTTTCCTCCTCAAGTCTTGCAACTCTCTTTTTCGCGTATTTAACAAGGGAGTAGTCACCATGGCGATTCAAATAGGTCACAATAGTCTGCTCAGACCATTTGAAATCGCTGCTAAGAATATAAACGATTACATGCCGCGCAAAGGTAATTCTTACTTTTCCCTTGCCAAGGGAATTGAATTCCTCCAGGGTAACACCGTAACCCAGAA
>CALRDB010000008.1 GCA_943354745.1 Candidatus Nomurabacteria bacterium
CTGCTCTTGTCTGAACGGTAAACATACGGCTTGTCCCGGCAGAGACCAAAGCGGTTGGAAATGTAACTGTAGCGGACACGTTTTGGAAAGCGCGATTGATGAAGGGCGGGAAGTTATCCCACACGCCAAAGCAAGGCGACGTAAACGCAGACTCCGCCCGAGCAGTATCAGAAAATGTTGCAACGAAAAATTGCCGAGCTTCAGTCTCAGATTGAGATGAGGAAAGGAAGAAGTCTGCCAGCCGACCCCAAACTTGAGGAGGTTAAGGCTATTCTTGAATCGGTGAGGTGACGCTTTGCGAAATTGATTTTAAACCCGTCAAGAGATTGGCTGGTTTAGTGCAATAGAAAAGCCGTGAGGGAGTACCTCACGGCTGTGCTTACGTCTTTCGACTACTTCGGGAACTGTATCGTGCAAACACGATACGTGTGTTCCTTTCAATGAATTGTTTTTGCTTGCGTTATACAAACAAAACGAGCCGATTTAGGGCTCGTGTCTGATATTAGTGTGAAGATGTAATAGCAAAAACCAACCCTACTGACCTTCGCCTATCAAGTTAAGTTGATGGTTGGGCTGTGTTAAATGCTCGGCTGTCTCCCCTGTCGAAAGCGCGATAAGCGCTCCGAGCATCCCTATGAGAAGTAACGGCACCACCTTGATAAGCGAGTAGAACACAAGAAGTGCTATTGGAAAATGAACAGATAAAGGGTGTAGCCTGTAGGTTATGTTCTAAACGCTTCGCTACTACGGTGTGTCTGTAAAGAAAGGGACGTTGTTACCTATACAAACCAGTTGTTATTCTAAAGTTATCTTCAGCCGACTTCCTTGCCTGGCTGTAGGGCTCATTAGTGCTCTGTTTCGCGTTCTTGAGGGCTTGATCGGCGTTCGCCTTTTCCGCATTGTACGTTGACTGGGCAGCCTTTTTCGTTGAATCAAAAAGTACTTGTGCCATAACTACCGTTTTAGTTCGCTCTGTCTCAGCTCGCTTTAATATTTCCCGGTATTTAGTTTCTGGTCCAACAAGTGATGTCTTCGTGGCAGTGTCTGCCGCGGTGAGTGCCTGCTTATACGCAGTAAATGCTCGGTCCAAAAGATTTTTTTTCTCTGAAAAGGTTTGCTGCGCATCATTCTTACTCTTGGCAAACTTAGCCTCGGGTCCTTTTTTCTGCTCCTCAAATCGTGATTTCGCGTCGCTCGTCTCTTTCTTAAAAAGCGTGTCCACATTTTTCCTTGCGAACGTCGCGGTACTCTTAGCCGCAGCCTTCGCCGCCTCTTTTGTTTTTTGATCGGTAATGGTTTCGGCAACACTCAGTTGTTTGGTGTAGGCATCCTCTACATCTTTTAGACTTGCGTCCTTCTTTTTCTTAACAGCAAGTAATGAGGACTCAAACTCATTTTTAAATGGAGCAACTTCCATGGTGTACACTCCTTGAACATTCGCGATTCCTGCGACTCGTAGTTCTTCCGCGGTTTTAAGCGCATTTTTATAGAGCAATGGCACGTCAACGGCCTGCGCTAAAACAGTAGTACTCACCGTCGATAAGAAGAAAAGAATGACTATACCGAAAAGAAGAAAAGTACGTGTTTTCATATACATAGAAAAAGCTAATGTAGTACAAGCATACCATAGGTGTCCTTGTGCATACATACGAAACGGTTGGGACAGGTTGGCGTGGGTCGTGTATACTTTGGACATGTTTCGCACCTTAGATCTCACCAAAAGAGTCTTTCTTATTGGAGCGAGTTTGTTTGCACTTCAAGCATTGGTGCTTTTCCTCCTTGGTCAGCCACTTATCTCTGCAACTGGACAGATTAAACTTTGGGTAAGCGCGGTGCTTTCCTCGGAAATGTCACAACAGCTGTTCGATTGGTATACCTTTTCTCACATTATTCACGGCTTTATCTTTTATGGAGTGCTTCACCTTCTTTTTCCCCGTATGTCAGTTGGTACACGACTTCTTCTCGCCATGGGGATAGAGATCGGTTGGGAAATCGCTGAAAATACTCCCTTTGTCATCAATGCGTACCGTGAGCAAGCCTTGGCTCAGGGATACGCCGGTGACAGTATTCTTAACTCAGTGATGGATACCGTCTCAATGATGTTTGGCTTTCTCCTTGCCCGACGTCTGCCTGTTTCTTTTACGATAGGCCTTGCCGTTTTATTTGAAATGTATGTTGGGTATATGATCCGAGATAATCTTACCCTCAACGTACTTGGCTTTATTCATCATTTCGATTTCATAAACCGGTGGCAATCTGGTGGGTAGTTGTTATCCCCCGCTTCGTGCTGGTAGTCTTGTCACGTGATCGAAGAATTTAGCGCTATCTGTCATAGACAAGCTCGGCACGTTTGCTGTGATATAATCTACGCATACAATTCTAACTGCATGTGCTTCCATGAAAACTGAGTCCATAAAAAAGTACGTTGCCGCGGCAAACTATCTCTCAGCAATTCAGATTTATCTTCGAGATAACATACTCCTTCGTGATGAGCTCACGTCTGACCACATCAAACCTCGCCTGCTCGGCCACTGGGGAACGTGCCCTGGCATCAACTTCGTCTATGCTCACGTAAATCGACTGGTTATTGAACACAAACTCAATACACTCTTTATCCTTGGTCCGGGGCACGGCTTCCCTGCTCTACAGGCGAATCTCTTTATGGAGGGAACGCTTGGTACCTATGACTCGAGGGTTCGCAGAAGTGAAGAAGGTATCGCGCATCTCGTTCAAAACTTTTCGTGGCCCTACGGTTACCCTAGTCATTCAAACCCTGAAGCTCCCGGTGTTATTCTTGAAGGTGGTGAACTTGGCTACTCGCTCGGTACTGCATGGGGTACGGTCCTTGATAACCCGGATCTACTTTCTGTGTGCCTCATTGGTGATGGGGAGGCGGAGACTGGCCCAACGGCGACGGCCTGGCACCTTTCCAAGTTTGTAAATCCTCAAAAAGACGGAGCGGTACTCCCTATCCTGCATCTTAATGGGTACAAAATATCAGGGCCAACTATTTTCGGTCGCATGCGCAATAGAGAGCTTTTGGAACTCTTTCATGGTCTTGGGTATGAACCGATAATGGTGGACTATGAGAGCGAAGATATCTATGAGCTGATGCGAAAGTCTCTTGATCGTGCACTCATGCTTATTCGGGAACTTAAGGAAGATGGTAAAAAAGGAGACGACTCGTATCCGCGTTTCCCTATGATACTGCTTCGGACTCCGAAGGGTTGGACTGGCATCAGAGAACTTCATGGAGAGAAAATCGAAGGTAACTGTCTTTCACATCAAGTTGTTGGAACAAACGCAAAAACAGATCCCGAAGAACTTGCAGCGGTTACTGCGTGGCTCCGGTCCTATAAGTTCGAGACTCTTTGGGAGAAGAACGGGGATTTTATTGAGGAAATACGATCGCTCATTCCTCCACCTGAGCTTGCGATGGGTAACAACAAGCACACCTTCGGCATGAAGCATGTTGGAGAATCATTAGTGCTTCCGACGGCAACCGAGTTTATGGAGGACTCGTCAATTCCCGGAACAATAGGTTCTTCCAGTATGATCCGAATCGGTCTCTATCTTCAGAGTGTTTTTGAATTAAATAAAAAACAGAAAAATTTTCGTCTCTTTTCCCCCGATGAAACGTACTCGAATAAGTTAAACGCGGTATTTAAAACCACGAAGCGTGCTTTCCAAGGACCGATTTCTCCCTGGGATAAAGATTTAGGTACCGAGGGGCGAGTCATGGAAATGCTTTCTGAGCATTCCTTGCAAGCTCTGATGCAAGGGTATCTTTTGACCGGACGACATGGCGTTTTTGCTTCTTATGAGGCATTTATTCAAGTGGTTTCGAGTATGGCGGACCAGTATGTGAAGTTTCTCCGAATTGCTCGTGAAGTTTCGTGGCGTGGAGAGATTCCCTCGTTTAATTACATTCTAACTTCAAGTGGTTGGAGACAGGAACATAATGGTTTCTCTCATCAGAATCCTGGCTTCATCGACTCGATGTTGCAAAAGCATGGGTGCTTTGTGCGTGTGTATTTCCCCCCAGATGGCAACAGCGCGCTTGAGGTTCTTAAGGCCTCTCTTGAGTCGAAAAATCAGATTAACATTATTATCGCCGGTAAGACGCTTGAACCACGGTGGCTTACCCCGGAACTTGCTCACCGAGAATTTCAGGAGGGGCTCATGATCTGGGACTTTGCGAGCGAGCAGGATCCAGATATCGTCTTTTCGGCTGCGGGAGAATATTTGACCAAGGAGGCACTTGCCGCGATTAAGATATTGAAAAGTGAAGTACCAAAAGTCCGCTGTAGATTTGTAAGTATCTTAGAAATATCAAGTGTCGGCATTGGAAACTCGCTTTGTCGTTTACCTCTCTACGAGTGGGACCAGTACTTTACTCATGACAAGCCGGTCATTTTTAACTTCCACGGTTACCCCGAAACCCTAAAACAAGTGTTATTTGAACATCAAGATGGTAGTGCGCGGTTCCGCGTCCATGGTTATTTGGAAAGTGGATCAACCACAACTCCGTTCGATTTACACCTTCGGAATAAAACCAGTCGGTATGATCTTGCGATTGAGGCACTTATTCTGCTTGCACAGCGGGGGGTGATAGAAGCCGCCCAATCAGAAAGTATTATTAAGGCATACAACAAGAAAATAGCCGACCATAAAGAATACATCATTAAATTTGGGGTTGATCCAGATGAGATCGAACAGTGGACGTGGCGGAATTAAAGTCTTTATTGTATGAAAAACCTAACACTAATTTTAAATACGGGTAGCACTTCTCGAAGGTATTCTGTTTTTGATGGTGAGCTACATATTCAGAGTGCCCATATTGAATCAGTTGTCCCTGGGAAAAACTACTTGGCTCCCCTTCTACAAGAATGGCGCATTGCACCTTCGGATATTGCATCTGTTGGTATTCGTGTTGTTGCTCCCGGTACAACGTTCCGAGAAAACGCCCTAATCGATGTGCACTACAAGGAACAGTTAACGGAGGCTTTGAATCGAGCCCCGCTTCATATCGGAGGTGTGTTGCAGGAACTTAAGGAATTGGAAACCGAACTTCCCCATGCTAAATTGGTTGGTGTTTCGGATAGCAAATTTCATAGCACGCTTCCAGACTATGCGCGAGTGTACGCATTACCGAAAAACGTACGGGAGGAATACGGTATCGAAAGACAGGGGTATCACGGGCTTTCCACGGCTTCTGCGCTATCGAAGATAGCGAAAAGACTTGGAGCTGTTCCTTCGAAAATAATTTTCTGCCATCTCGGAGGTGGAACATCGGTCACCGCACTCAAAAATGGAACATCACTAGATACTTCTATGGGCTGGACTCCTCTTGAAGGAGTACCGATGGCTAAACGCTCAGGAAATATTGACCCAGGAATACTCGCTTTCCTTGTGGAAAAGCTTTCATTAAAGGGTTCTGAGCTCGAAACACTTTTATCGACCTCTTGCGGTCTTGAAGCAGTTTCAGGAATCGAAGAGGGGAATATGAAGAAAATAATTGAGACCCAAGCGCAGGGTGATCCTTGCGCTCTGCTCGCATTTCGTCTGTACGTTCACTCGGTCAGGAAATATATTGGCGCTATGGCTACGGTGCTTAGAGGATGCGATAGTCTCGTTCTTACGGGAGCCATTGGAGAGGGTGCACCGATTATGCGTCGGGCACTTACCGAAGGGCTAGAGTTTCTCGGTATTGGTCTTGATACGCGGAAGAACGCTACCTGTGTTGAGGTGGAGGATTTCGAGCTTATGGGATCGGGACATTTATTGCAATCGGTTATCGTAGTTAAGTCCGATGAAACGAGTGAGATTCTAAGGGAAACACTCGCGTTCCTGAAACAGTAGATCGTCCGCATAACTTTTACGGTACTGAACTCCGTTCTAGAGGTAACATACTGTATGTTACCTCTTTATGAAGCACACACCTAAAAAACTTGGACTTTTTTCTGCCATGGGATTGGTAGGTTATATAGGTCTGTTTGTTTCGACTGCGTACACCTATGTTCAATGGATGGAGTCACGCAATTTTTCTCCCCATCCACTTTTTGGTATACCACTGTTTCTTCTCGCCTTCTGTACCTCGGCTCTTGTGTGCGGTTCAATTGTATTTTTTAATCCTCTTCGACTATTTTTGGATGGAGAAAGCAAGGCGGCACTTCACACGATACTCTGGACGATAGTGTGGCTTCTTGTCTGTATAGTTGTCATGCTTCTTGGGTCAATTGTTTTCTTTTTGCTCACGTAAAAATCGCGAGGGTAATTGTGATATAATCCCCTGATGAGTATTTTATCTATCAAAAATATGGCTCTGGGAGGCGCTTTTCTTGCTATCGCTGGCCTTTCCTACGGTGTCTATCGTCTCTATGAGGAAAACAAAACACTAGAAGGAGATATGACGAGTCTCCAGGGAACTCTCGAGAAAACACAAAAGAACCTCGAGGAAGTCACTCGTAATGGCGCAAGTTTGCTTGACGCGCTTTCCGCCGAGCAGACAAAAGCGGGTTTCTTGCAGGAGCAAGCGACAACGTTTGCGCAGGCGGTACAACGCCTTTCAGGTACGGTAACGAATCTTGAGAAACTTACTAAGACCGATCCGGAGCTTTTAATAAAGTATTCGAAGGTGTACTTTCTGAATGAACACTATATACCCGCTTCGATTACACTTATTCCAAACGCATTCGTCTTTCAAGGCAAGGAGGAATATTTCAACACGAAGGCTTTGCTTCACCTGAATGAGTTACTCCTTGCTTCACAGGTTGCAGGAACCGAACTTAAAATAATTTCCGGATATCGCTCCTTCGAGCGCCAGCAGGATTTAAAGTCACAGTACAAAGTGGTATATGGCACCGGAGCCAATAAATTTTCTGCGGAGCAAGGATACTCAGAACATCAGCTTGGCACTGCGGTGGACTTCACCACGCCTTTGCTCGGCGCGAGGTATGAGAAGATTGATACCTCGACGCAGTATTTTTGGCTCCAAGAGAACGCGTACAAATATGGATTCGTTCTCTCGTATCCCAAAGGCAATACGTACTATATGTACGAGCCCTGGCACTGGCGGTTTGTTGGATTGGAGCTCGCTACAAAACTCCATAACGAGAAAAAGAACTTTTACGATCTCGACCAGCGCGAAATCAACGACTATCTCGTGAAGATTTTCGACTGAGGATAAACATTTTATTTGCTTATTATTTACTATATGCTTATTCGCGCGAATTAGAATGTAGTTTGTTGGGTGATAAAAATTGAGGAAGATGATACACTGGTCATCGAAAACTATTTTACCATTTTAATTTTTCGAATATGCCAAATAGACCGGTACATTTTGAGATTCACGTGGACGATATCGAGCGAGCTAAGAAATTTTATGGAAACGTATTCGGTTGGGAGTTTATGGACTGGCCAATGCCTGGAAGTGAACCGTATATTGCTATTATGACCGCACCAAAGGATTCCAAGGAACCGGGTATCAACGGCGGCATGGTGAAGCGTCCCAGTTCCTCGCCAAGGTCGGAGCAGGGATCGAATGCATACGTCACGACAATGCAAGTGGAAAATTTTGATACGACAGCCGAAAAGATACTCAAGGAGGGTGGCAAAACCGCTATGCCCAAGGTCGCTATCGCCGGAATGGCATGGCAGGGATACTTTCTGGACACGGAAGGAAATACGTTCGGTTTGCATCAAGTGATGGATAAGAATGCGAAATAAGTTTAGAGTCGCAAGCAGTATTGTTAGTGAACAAAAAACCGGCGAGTGCCGGTTTTTTGTTCAGTGAGTTCCCTCCAGTCTTTGGTGCATTGTCCGACGTACATACCAAAGTGCAACAAGTGCCGCAGACCAGACAATTGCAAAAAGACCAAGCCATACACCGACAAGTCCAGTGTGAAAATAAGAAATCAAAAACGGAAAGAGTATCGCCGGGAGAATAATTTGTCTGCAGACGCCAAGACCTAGAAAGAAAAAGGGACGTTTCAAACCCCGAAAGGCAGCATCCGACATAAAGAGGATCATATAGGCTGATGCGATGAGTGCAGCTACGTGGAGATAGCTCACCCCGATAGTGATAATAGAAGGGTCATCGGTAAACAAATGCATAAGTGGCTTCGCCGTCACTAGAAGAAAGAGGGTTGCAAAAAGAGAAATGTAGGTGCCGTACAGAAGCGCCTTCTGATAGGTCTCCTTAACTCTGCCAAACTCCCTGGCGCCATTGTTTTGCCCGATAAGAGTGAGCACGGCGATGTTGAGGCCAATAAGAGGAAGAAGCGTAATTTGCTCAATCCGAGTCGCAATGCCGTACGCCGCAACGGCAAGGTGTCCGAATGAGCTTATATAGTAGGTGAGAATAAAAATGCCGAGTGCAATGGTCATCATGCTGAGGCTGGCAGGAAATCCCTGTGTCGAGATTTCTTTATAAATCTTCCAGTTTGGAACAAAATCGCGAAGGGGTACTCCTCCGGAAAAAAGATGTGTTTTCCGTACCTTATACCACATGTACAGAACACCTATGATCTGCACGACATTGGTTCCGAGTGCAATTCCCGCAAGGCCAAGTGCCGGAACACCCAATCCGCCAAACATAAACCACGAATTAAAGACGAAATTTAGAAAAAACCCAAGAATGAGAAAATTGCGGAACGATCGAGTATCGCCTTCGGCACTTAGAATCGCATTAAGCAAGTTTACAAAAATAAAACCCGCGGTTCCGTAGAAGATCACATTCATAAAGGAAAGAGCAAGGCGAAGGTACTCGCCAGTCGCTCCCAGCAGCCGAAAAAGACTTGGTGAAATGGCAAGACCAACGAAGGTGAGGATAATTGAGGTGAATACACCATACGAAAGCCCCTGTACTCCATAGAGTAATGCCTTCGCATTATCTTTCTCACCAAACGCGTGTGCCATAAGTGCGGTAATTCCGGTGCCTATTCCCGAACCCACAGCAATAATAATAAAAAACACAGGAAACGAGAGCGATAATGCGGCAAGCGCTTCACTTGACTGTAATCCGCCAAAATAGGTATCCACCACGTTGTACATGGTGTTAAAAAAGAAGCCAATACTCGCTGGGACTGCAATGGATCGAATAAGCGCCGGTATAGGGGTGGTCAGTAAGGACTGTTTCATACGGATAGAAAACAACATCTGCCCCGCGCTCTTGTATAGGGCGCAGGGCGAGTGTTGTCAAACGATACGTTAAGTCTCATCTTCCGTTTCGAAGTCTTTCGAATGCTTTCACGACGGATCCTTCCTGGCCCCCTTGATTCCCGTTCAGAGCATTAAAGGCATCGGTCGCTTCCTTCCGGTGCTCATCAAGCGACTGCATAAGCTCATAGAAATCTTGAGGCTCCGTAGAGCTCTTGGTGCCAAGTGCTTTAAGTTCGAGAAGCTTTGCACGTACCTCTCCTATAATTGCAGTGACCTTGCTTACGTTAGTTCCCTTCTTAGAAAGTCGCTGCACCTGCTTCTCAAAGGCGGCAATTTCCTTCTCGGTATTTGTAATCATTCGGGTAACGTTGCTCAACTGCTCCAGTACCGAGATATTTTGCTGAGCCTCCTGCATAAGGTCGGGGAGATCCTGAAGTGATTCCATTGCTGTCTCTATGTGGCCGCTGCTTCCTTGCTGCTTTATTTCGGCAAATTTTGTACTAGCTTCTAGGATTGAAGCCTCAACTTTTGAAATAACGGCTGTATAAGCATCGGCCCCCTTCTTCTTTTTCGCTTTAGCAACAGAATCAGTGAGTCTCTTCATTTGTTTTTCCGTCTGAGCAATCATCTTTGGCCACTGCTCCAGCATGCCAAGCTTTTGACCCCACTCACCGATATCTTGCCCCTTGTCTTGAATGGTTTCGAGTGCTTCTTCCACATCATCCGTGAGCTCCGTCGCACCCTTCACTTTAGTGGTTGCAGCCGTAAGCTCCGAGACTAAACTTTCGACTTCGGCGGGAACGGCGATACCTTTCTTTTTTAAACGGTCTATAGCTTTCTGAAGCGAGCCAATCCCCTGCGCCATGCCCGACATATTTCGCTTCATGTTTGAGAGTTGTTGCTTCTGCTGGTTTTGCCCACGATCGTCTGTTGCCTCGTTACCTTCCTCCGTTTGCTGCATCGCGGGACCTCTTCCTTGTGACTTTCCTGGATTTTCGCCCTGCATTCGATTCTGTGCGTCATATGGTGAGCCACCTTGTGAAGTAGTAGGCTGTGCTTGCCATGTTTGCCTTTGTGGCATAGTCCCTTGCTGAACAGGCTGTCCCTCGCGTGTGTTCTGGCCTCCCGCTGTTGGCATGGTCTGTGCTCCTGGTTGGAGTTGATTCCTCTGTTCATTCGGGAACGGGGGTGGTGGCATTTTCCGCGTGTCAAAATTTCCACCCTGTGGAGGCATTATTCGTTCCGCTCCTGCGTTTCCACTCTGATCCTGAAAAGGTGGGCGTACTTGTCCGCCCACTCCTTCGGTAGCTCGTGAAGATTCAGTTGCACCATTACCTCCAGAAAACTGTTGGGGAGGAGTTGTGGGTCGTGGCGGCGTAGCACCTGTCGGTTGCGGAAAATAATTAGTAGGTTCTTGAGCGAAGACCTTCTCGGTAGCACAGTTTGAAACACTAGTAACTACTAAGAACGCGATAGCAACGAAAATATACTTGTTGAACATAATAGACACTTATAACTTAATAAAAGGTGACGTTGAGTAGTGCTAGTATACCTCTTTTTTGATAGTTACACAGTAAAATTATCCACACGTTTCTCTAGAGGTTGGGGTTTTTTGCTTATACGCGCTTAGTTACAGAAAAAGTAAATTCTTGACAAGACAAAATGATCGTGTACTATTTCGGTAAGGCTCTTTTCTATCATGCAATTTTGACCGAGACTATCTTGGGTGTTTCTTCGCGGGTCTTAACCTTTCTCCCCGTGCGTTCACCTTTGCTGGTCTCGGTCGCCACTCCGCCTGTTTCTGGTTTTTCAGGCGGTTCGGTGACTGTAGGGGCCCGATGTTGTCTCGGTGATCCTCACAGTTCAGCCGGCGTTTGATTGATTTTCTTGCTTCGTAAGGCTTGAAGAAAAATCGAACGTCGGTATTTTTGTTTCCATTTGGAGAAAGCAACATCAAATTGAGCTTTAATTAGTAATAGGAATGCCGTATAGTTTTACCATGACGGATGAAAAAAAGGTTTTGGTCTTCGGAACATTCGACAGTCTACATGATGGCCATCGTTTTTTTCTTCGAGAAGCTCGAAGATTGGGAAGTCGGCTTATCGCCTCTCTTGCAACTGATGAAGTGGTTCAACGTATAAAGGGGTCTGTCCCGAGCCATCATCTTGAAGAACGACTACAGGCACTCGAAGCGAGCGGACTTGTGGATCTTGCCGTAGCCGGAGATAAAACGTTGGGAAACTGGTCTACACTGAAGCAATGTGAACCCGACATTATTGCGGTTGGTTACGACCAGAAAGAGCTCACAAAAGCGCTCACTGAATTTATAGAAAGAGAAAAACTCTCCATCAAACTTTTCACCATAGATGCGCATAAACCCGACCAACTCCACTCTCGTCTTCTACGAAAGAATTAGGCCTTTCTGACAACATCAGTAAAAATCTCTCAACATTGTCGCAGATGCGTTTCTATGAGCGCGTTAGCCTCCTTCACCGGCCTTCGGCACCTTCCGCAATATTGTAGGGTTGCAGTTTTTTATAGCAAGCACAAAACCCTCCAACGTTTGGAGGGTTTTGGTGCAGGAGATGTATTAGATAACAGTAGATCTGGATCCCCGCCTGCGCGGGGATGACACAAAATATAGTCGCTAAGCGCTTCTTATTTTGTGTCACTTCGTCTCTGCATCACGAATAGGTCCTTCCGTTGGCTCCTTTTCGTCCTTAGGAGGCTGTTCTTCGCCTTTCTTGGCTTCGGGTGCAGGCTGTTGTTTATACAGCTCCTGACCCACTTTTTGAAGCTCTTGAGATAGTGTCTCCGTAGCTGTCTTAATTGCAGCTACGTCGCTTCCCTCTTTAACCTTTTTGAGTTCAACTACTTTCTCTTCGATAACCTTAGTAGCGTCAGCAGACACCTTATCTTTGTTGTCTTTAAGTGTTTTTTCGGCCGTGTAGATAAGTTGTTCGGCAAGGTTTTTGACCTCGACAAGCTCTCGCTTCTTCGCGTCCTCGTCCTTGTGTGCCTCGGCATCTTTGCTCATCTTCTCGATTTCCTCCTTTGAAAGGCCAGAGCGCGCCTCGATGCGGATAGACTGTTCTTTCCCTGTTGCCTTGTCTTTCGCCTTTACGGCGAGGATTCCATTCGCGTCCACATCAAAGGTCACTTCAACCTGTGGCATACCGCGCGGTGCCGGAGGGAGCCCATCGAGAATAAATCGTCCAAGCGACTTGTTGTCTGCTACCATCGGGCGTTCACCCTGCACGATATGAATTTCCACCGATGTTTGGTTATCACCAGCGGTCGAGAATACCTGTGAACGGGCCGTCGGGATAGTCGTGTTCTTCTCCACAAGTTTGGTGGCAACACCTCCAAGGGTCTCAATACCGAGCGAAAGTGGAATCACATCAAGGAGCAGAATATCCTTAACATCTCCCGCAAGAATCCCTCCTTGAATAGCAGCGCCAATGGCAACGACTTCGTCAGGATTTACTCCCATGTTTGGTTCTTTGTTGAAGAACTCCTTTACCGCTTTCTGAATCATCGGCATGCGGGTTTGGCCACCAACCAAAATAACTTCATGAATTTGAGGAAGTTTAAACGGTGAAGCCTCCATGGCACGCTTGGTAATCATCATGGCTCGATCAATAAATTCTTGAGCAATCTCCTCAAGTTTCGCTCGAGTCATCGTGACGAGAAGATGTTTCGGTCCATCAGATCCCGAGGTAATAAATGGGATATTTATTTCACTCTGCACCGCAGTCGAAAGTTCGATCTTCGCCTTTTCGGCGGCTTCATCGAGACGTTGGAGCGCGAGAGGGTCATTACGAAGATCGATGCCGTTTTCTTTTTTGAACGTATCGGCAAGCCAGTTTACAATCTTATGATCGATATCTCGTCCACCGAGGTGTGAGTCACCATCGGTTGATTTCACTTCGATAACATCATCACCGACTTCCAGAATGGATACGTCGAACGTTCCACCTCCGAAGTCGAAGACAGCTATTTTCTCCTCTTTCTTTTTGTTAAAGCCGTAGGCGAGGGCTGCAGCTGTTGGTTCATTAATGATGCGCTTTACTTCGAGACCTGCGATTTTGCCCGCATCCTTAGTAGCCTGTCTTTGAGCATCATTGAAGTACGCTGGTACCGTAATGATAGCCTCGGTTACTTTTTCACCAAGACGAGCTTCCGCGTCTGCCTTTAGTTTCGCGAGAATCTTCGCTGAGATTTCCTCAGGCCGTTCCCACTTGTCACCAAGTTTTACCTCGATGCCCCCGTTCGATGACTTTCGAACTTCAAAGGAAACATTCTTGATATCTTTCTGTACACCCTCTTCGTCGAAGCTGTGTCCCATAAAACGTTTAATCTGAAAGACGGTATTCTTCGGGTTGGTTACCGCCTGACGTTTTGCAAGTAGACCTACAAGACGTTCTCCAGTTTTGGAATGCGCGACAATCGAAGGAGTAGTTCTCGCTCCTTCAGCGTTTTCAAGTACTTTTGGGTTTCCTCCTTCCATAACCGCGATGGCAGAGAAGGTGGTCCCGAGATCGATTCCAATTATTTTTCCCATATATTTAGTAAGTAGTTAGTGGACAGTAATAACTAGTGTCATTCCCGCGGAGGCGGGAATCCAGACTGGATACCCGTTTACACGGGTATGACAGAAAAGTGGGAGCTGAGAGCTCCAAATTTAGGCGAGACTCGGGGCTCGCGTAGGTTGACTCATGAAAAATTCAAGCGTTGAGAATGGAGAAAGAACACAATCCTTAATCGTTAATCCTTCATCTGTAACCGTGGGATAAGTGCGGAAAAGTGGGAGACAGATTTTAGTGGCTTTCCCCGTTGAACCAGAAAGTGTTTCAATCGCTTCGCAGGAAATAACCTTACCGCGTAACCTTCCCTCCCTCTCTAAAATAACAAAACGGACAAGAAAAAGTTTGCCGTTTTTCGTAACGACTTTTTCAAATATTTCGGATTGTTTTTGTTCAATAACTTTTTTCATAAAAACCACTGAACTGACACTACTTATCACTCCTTCGTCTCACCCCTTTCCCTCTAAAGAGGGGCAGAGGAAGAAAAGTCTCATTCCTTATACTCGCCTATTTTTACCTTAGCTGGTTGAACTATCTTACCATGAAGCGTGTACCCTTTTTGAATCACTTCAGCCACGGTATGATTTTCACTCTCTTTGTCGGTAGAAACGGTTGCAATACTTTCATGCGTTTGGGTGTCGAAGGGTTCCCCGAGCTTAGGTTCAATGAGCGCAATGCCGTGATTCTGGAGGGCGGACAAAAGCTGGGAGTAAATGTACTGCACACCCATGCGCCAATTACTATCAACTTTTTCCCATGCCTCTTTGTTACCAAAGGCGATATGAAAACTATCGAGTGCGGGAAGAATATCTCGAATGACTCCCTCTTTGGAAAATTTCGTAAATTCGGCACGCGACTTCTCCTCATCCTTACGCGCGTTCGCATAGTCGGCCTTGGTTCTTTGCCAGCCCTCCAAATACTCCTGCCGCTCCTTTTGGGAAACCTTCAGCTTCTCCTTCAAAGCCTTAATCATTTCGGCGGGGTCCTTGGCGTTATCGGTATCAAGCTCCGCCTCGAAGACAACATCGTCAGCATCTTGATTTTTTTGTTCATCGGTCATGGTTTTGTCATTCCCGTCAATCTGCGTAGGTAGACGGGGCGAGAATCCAGTCAAAAGCTTGAATTTCCTGGATCCCCGCATGCGCGAGGATGACAGAAGATGTCATTTGACAGATTGAGTCTATATGTTATCAATTTTCCGCGCACAACGCAAGTCAGTTTATCAAACAAAAACACCCGAGCGGGTGTTTTTGTGTTCTGTTATCGCTTGCTCCACTTTGGAGATTTTCGGGCCTTTCCTTTGTTACCGAACTTGCGACGTTCTTTTGCTCGTGGGTCTCGTTTGAGAAAACCTGCCTTCTTCAATTTTTTACGAAGCTCAGCATCGTGCTCAACAAGAGCTCTTGAAATGCCATGTCGAAGAGCTTCAGCTTGGGCACAAAGGCCTCCACCTCGTATTACTGCGGTAATCTTGAACTTAACGGGAAGTTTCGCCTTGGCAATAGCATCGAGAGCCACACGACGTTGTTCGTCTGTCTTGAAATAGGCGTCCACGTCGAGATCGTTGATGATCATCGACTGCTTTGTGCCTGGTGTGATACGAACACGCGCCGCTGCAGTTTTTCTGCGGCCAATGGTTTCGATATATCGTGTGGTTGTTTCAGTTTCCATAAAATTATACGAAAATACAAATTATGCGAATATACGAATGGCTACGAATAAGTCAAATGAGTCTTGTCTGATTCGTAGCAATTCGCTGGACTTTAATTCGCATTTTCGTATCAGTTTTTGACGGTTAATCGCTTGATAATCCGCGAACGCAAACGATTTCGAGGAAGCATACGAAGTATTGTGGTGCGGAATAGTTCTGAAAAACCTTTCTTGTCCAAAAGCTCTCTAAGGTCGATCTCTCGAAGTCCTCCTGGGTACCCAGAGTATCGTTGATACTTCATGCCGGTCAGCTTCTTCTCGTGGAGTTCAATTTTTGAGGCATTTAAAATTTCGACTCCAACGTCTGGGAGTTCGTTAGGTTTAAATGCAGGACTCCCCTTACCTCGAAGAAGCGCAGCTGCTTCGCTTGCGATTCGGCCTAGCTTTTTTCCTTGTGCATCAATGGTGTATTTCATGTAAGTTATAAGTTTTGAAGTTTTAAGTTCCGCTCGCCGACTCGCTGGAAGTTTTCTCGATCTTAACTTCTAAACTTCTGAACTTTGAGCGAAGCGTACTTTAAACTAATTCTATGTAGGCCATGTGGGCTCCGTCACTTAGGCGAAAGCCTGCCTTGATTACTCGAGTGTAACCGCCTGCTCGAGAAGCATACTTCGGACCAATTTCCTTGTAAAGCTTCTGGAGATTCATATCGTTGCCTAGACGAGTCTTCACTAAGCGTCGTGATGCGGGTGTGCCGGTACGTGCCTTGGTAATAAGTCGCTCCACAAAAGGACGCAATGCTTTTGCCTTGGCTTCAGTTGTCTTAATCTTTCCCTCTTTCAGAAGAGCCTGCGCAAGAGAACGCATCAACGCTAAACGTTGATTCTTTTCCCTTCCGAACTTTTTAATTCTATTTGAGTGTCTCATAAAATTGACTTAAACAGTAACTGGCGCTTGTAACTGGAACTAAATCACGGCCTCTCTCCTATTCCAATCGCAGCTACAGTTACGTGTCCCTATTACTTAAGCGTTATCCCCATTCCTGAAAGTACCTTCTTAATTTCCTGAACACCCTTGCTTCCGAGTCCGTCTATGTCGAGAATGTCCTCTTCCTTTTTACGAACTAAACCTCCTAGTGTTCTGATGTTCGCGCTGGAAAGTGCGTTCGAAGTTCGCTGTGTGAGACCGATTGTCTCAATGCGAGTCTTCAAGAGTTCAGTATCGATTTCTCGTTTCGGTGTTGAATCTTCTTCGGCCGAATCGCTATCCGTGGCTGTCTCAGGGATTTCAGCTACTTCTTCAAAACCCACAATGGCCTTAAGCTGAGAAATCATAATGCCAATGGCGTGCTCAAGTGCCTGTTTGGAGGTGAGAGATCCATCAGTTTCGATAAACATACGAAGTCGGTTGAAATCAGTACGATTTCCAACGCGCATGTTCTCTACTTCGTAATTGACTCGTCGAATAGGGGAAAAGATAGCATCGAGTGTAATTTGTCCGATTTCTACGCGCTCCTTCTGGAGAATTTCTTTTGGGATATAGCCGAGACCTTTCTCAACCTTTATCTCCATGGTGAGCTCCGCATTTTTCTCGGTAAGTGTTGCAATGCGTTGCTCTGGGTTCAGAATGCTGATCTGTCCTGGATGAACGATATCGGCGGCCGTGACCTCTTTAATACCTTTAACCGAAAGTGTGAGTGTCTGCGGTTCGTCGGTAAACATTGCGATACGGACGCGCTTCAAGCTAAGGATAACAGTGACGATATCTTCCTTGATCCCCGCGACGGTAGAGAACTCATGCTCAACTCCTTCGATTTTAATACCGGTAATGGCGGCGCCAGGAAGCGATGACAAGATAATACGGCGAAGAGAATTACCAAGTGTATGTCCATAACCCGGGTAAAGACCATCAATTTCATATACTCCTGACGAGCCCTCTTCCTTAACCACACGTGGTTTGGAAGGAAGAATGATATTAAAATCCGGCATAAAATGGTGGCAATTGGGGGAGCGGAACTCATTCGTACCCTCAACCGCTCAAATTAGTAAATAATGATAAAAATATAATAACCTACTTTGCAAGACTTAGCAAGTTTACCTTCGATAAAACTCTAAAATGGCGCTGATGTTGAACGGGAGCTCTGTTCGTACGAGCTTAGGCTTGCCCACCACGGTTCCCTCCCCCTTTATAAGATCAAAGCGAAGCCATGCCGGTGCCTTGTGGTCTCTCATGGTGTCTTTGATGTTTAAAAACAACGTTTTCGATTCACTTGCTTTACGAACGCGAATAACGTCACCAATTCCTACTTTGTAGGAAGGGACAGTTACACGAACGTTATTTACGGTAAGATGTCCATGAGAAACGTACTGCCGTGAAGCCTGTCTAGATGGGGCCATGCCAAAACGGTAAACTACGTTGTCTAGTCGTGTCTCAAGTTCAGTATAAAGAGCCTCGTCATCGCGTACTCCTTTCTTTGCGACAGCGTTTCGTACATAGCGAGAGAACTGTCGTTCAAGTAAACCGTAAAAGAAACGAGCGCGCTGCTTTTCCTTCAGTTGCATACCGTACTCACTTCGGCCGTATCCCTTGACGATAACCTTACCCGTTCGAAGCGCGAACTTAGGCGATTGTGTCTTGGGAAAGATATCTGGTCCAAGGCGTCTTGCAATTTTGTAGCGTGGTCCTATTTTCATATAAAATGGTGATGTATGGTAATTTCAGTTAATTAAACTCTGCGTGCTCGAGGAGGTCGAGGGCCGTTATGAGGGACTGGTGTGGCGTCTTTAATACTTAAAATTGAAAAACCTTTGTTCACAAAACCTCGAATCGATGATTCTCTGCCTGAACCAACACCCTTCACGACAACACTGACATCTTTTACCCCCATCGTCTGAGCTTTTGCGGCTATCGTTTCTCCTACCTTTGCGGCAGCGAACGGAGTTCCCTTCTTGGCGCCTTGAAAACCAAGGGCCCCACTCGAAGAAAAGGCGACAACGTTACCTTTTTCGTCGGTAAGTGTTAGGCGAGTATTGTTGTAAGTTGACTCAACATGCAAAATAGCTCGGTCGAGAACTCGCTTTTTAGATACACCTACACGCGAAGCACCGCCAGTGCTTTCAGTATCCCCCTTTTTAACTATTCGTTTCTTTCCCATAATTTTTTAGGCTCTAGGTCAGTAGGCTTTAGACTCTAGGTAAGAAAAAATCTCTTCTTCTCTCCTAGGGCCTAAGGCCTAACGCCTAGCTCCTGATTTCTATTTCTTCTCAACTGCTCTTCGACCAGTACCCATAGTCTTTCGGAGGTTTCCTCGGCGTGTACGTGAGTTTGTCTTCGTTCGCTGTCCTCGCACCGGCAGTCCTCTTAGGTGGCGAACTCCGCGATAGGCCTTAATATCCTTTAGGCGCTTCACATTTGAGGAAATATCTCGTCGAAGGTCACCTTCAATTTTAAATTTTTCAATTTCACGGCGTAAAGCGTTCTCTTCCTCAGGTGTTAGATCCTTGGCCTTTTTTGCAGGGTCAACCTTAGCGTCTCTTAAGATGCCGAGGGCAAGAGAATGGCCAACGCCGAAAATAATACGGAGTCCGTATTCAAGTCGCTTCGAGTCTGGGATTGTAATACCTGAAATTCTCATGTTGTTAACCTTGGCGTTGCTTATGACGAGGGTTACTCTTGCACAAAACATAGACGTACCCTTTTCGGCGTACGGCTTTGCATTGAGCACAAATTTTTTTTACGGATGCCTTAACTCTCATAAATATGGTGTAAGCTTAAGTCGAAAGTACGAGTGAGGCCAGGAGTAACCCTTGGCCTATCTTTCTTTAATCTTAAATCTTTCAACTATAATCTTTTCGTGATTCTTCCTTTACCGCCATAGGGGTCAATCTCAACGGTAACTTTGTCTCCAATCAGTACGCGAATTCGATGCATCCTCATCTTCCCGGCTAGAAACGAAAGTATCTCGTTACCACCCTCGAGGCGGACTTTGAACAGTGTGTCAGGAAGTGCTTCAGTCACTAAACCAGTGACCGCGTTCATTCCTTTTGAGTTCATTGCTGACATCATGCTTGACGCGCCGTATAATAGCAAGTAACAAAACAACCGTCAACTACGTTTGGGCAAAAAGAAGCTTCAAATATAAAGTTTCTGATATGAGGGTCGGTTACGTGGTTTTGATGCATAGATAAATACCTGGTCGTAAATTTTATGGTTTCTTAAGTACATCTTCAGGCGAAGCGACTACTATCGATACTTTTTTCGCATTTTTTGGGAAGCCTGAACTCCAGAACGGACGAATAACCATGTCTGCTTTCTCGATGGTTGGGAATGTTGCCAGCGTTAGGGCAAATTGGTTTTTCTGTTTACCCAAGAGGGCATTTTGAAGTTTAATGCCGTCAAAAAGCCACACGATTCTAGCACTGCCGGTTAAGGTAAATCGAATTGTCTTTGCTCCTGCAGGATCACTACTTGGTATTTCCTTAAGCTGGAAAGTCAACTTTTCGAGATCGGGAATGACTATCGGGAGATTGTTGAAAGTGGCAATAGCCGAGTTTGCTATAGCTTTATTCAGTTCATCGATTCTAAAGATATAGGCAGCTCCGGTGACTTTCTCTTTTACAAGAGACATGCCGCCATCTTTTGACTCTGGCGGGAGCGACGTATAGCTTTTTGTCAGTGCTCCGGTAAAGAGAATATATCCAGGTGGAACCACGGCCTGTTTTTCCTTCATTATTTTCTTCTCGAGCGTGTCTTGCAATGTCGCGGACGCAGAAACCAGTGCTGCTTGAGAAGGAGTCTTCGACATGCCATCCATTCCACCAGTAATAGGTGTTTTCGACCGAGCATAAAATCCTGCAAAACGAGCCTTATCGGTTTTAAAACCCGGAATGGTAAAGTCAGACAAGGGGATATTGTATTCGATGCCGGGAGAATCGGCCATAATAAGGGTCTCGATACTACCGGGTACTTCACGATTATCCTTTATTGTCTTCCCTGGTATGGTAATCGAGCTCGAAATACGATAGATCAGTCCTTCATGAGTTTCGAAACGAGTATTTTTAATAAGGCGCTGAGGCGCAGTAGAAAAGGCGTTGTATACGACAACGCTTCCAGATGCTCGCTCTGAAACTTTCTTCATGGTATCTGCAGGGATGGTCATTTCTGCCGTCTCGTTGATCGGAATTGCGTCAAAATGTAGCTTCGCGTCATCGGCCTTTGAGGCAATGAACTCATTACGCAACGTAATAAGTTCGACCTTCGGCGTTACGGTGATTGTCGCTCCGGTAAAAATGCTCGATAAAGCAAAGCCAAGCAAAATCACGAGGAGAATGATCGCGCCCACTAAGAAAAATCTTCGAGAAGAAGCTGGTTTACTTTCCAGCATTTCCTTTTCGTCTGGTTCGTAACGAATCTCGTCCTCTTCCTCCGGTTCCTTTCGTCCTTTGTGAGGAAGCGGAACATGGCGGATTGAGCGATGCCCTTTCGTCATAACGTCTTGCAGTATATTTTTAGCCATAAAATATTTTTAAATTTTACTACTATTTACTAGTGAGTCAACCTGTGGAAAAACTTTTTTGACTAAACTAATGAAAAGTAATTAAAATTAGCACCGAGCTGTCTTTGTCTCTTACTGTCACTGATTTGAATTTTTACTTACGAGAAGGCGATTTGCGAATGAGGCAATGAGCGCGATAAACGGATCATGCTTTTGCATCGAATTCCAACGAACCAATTTGGCGATATGTTCACTGTTGAGTGGGATAACCTTAAAACCACCGCTCGGGATAGTAAGACTGCTAAAATCGCCAAGCTCAATAACCTGTTGAAAAATCGGCAGGACTTCCTCATCGGCGGTAACAAAGATGATTTTAGGGAGAAAAAAGTTAGTCGAAAAATGAGCCAAGGCCTGTATAGACTCGCTTCGCCATTTTTCCATAGCCTGCGTAAAAATCTTCCTTACGTGGTCAAACATTTTTCCAGTACCCGTGTCGTTTGCGTAGAGCTTAAAAAATGACGACGCCCCAGCATGAGGAATTGACGTGTCTTTCATAAGAATTCGGGCAATGTGGTTTCGTCCAAAAGGAAACGTGAGTGATTCTACCGGGACACCTTTCCTGATCATTGAAAACTCTGTTTGCTCCCCACTGATGTCGGCGAGAAGAAAATCTTTCTCATAAGAATAGAGCTCTCGTAGCGCAATAAAAGTGATAAGTTCAAATGAATGAAAACTAACGTGTTTTGAATGAACGTGAGTTAGAAGTATGTCATGTATCTTTTCAGTCACTCGGAGAAGTGAATAACCCTCAAATACGACAAACTCCGCCGCCTGTGCCGTCTTTCCGTAGGGTGCTGATGTTTCGTAACCGTTGAGTGTCGACTGAATAAGTTTTTGCTCAATTTGAGTACTCCCCTCCAGTATGGTTTCACCCGAAGCAAGCGTTTCTTTGTGGGCATGCTCGAGAAGTGATTCAAAAACGGCAGCTGTAATTTTGGTAGGCTTTTCGTTGTGTAATCGTAAAAAAGAAGTTTTTGAGACAACAAAGGGGGCGGAGAGCGAGATAGTAGTTTCTCGTATGGTGGGTCGACTTGTTCCAAAACCTGCTTGAGTAAATCCTTCATGACTTACTGCCGTAACAACCTCCGTGAGCGCCTGTAGCATGAGTGACAAAAGGCGAAGGCCCGATACCTCTTCCTGGAAAGGTATCTCACTTCGAAAGGTATACAGTACTGTTGGCGCGTGCACGCGCGATAGAAGTACGAGTGCCCCGCCGACACTACCACTTCCAATATCGATAACAAGAGCAACTTCACTTTCTTTCTTAGGAGAAAAAAAAGACATGTCTCAATTATAGCACCTCCTCACATTGGTACTCGTGAATAAGGCGTTGACAAGGAACTGTTGACATGTTTCCATGACGTCGGCTCAGAAAACGAACCAAAAATTGAAAGCAAGAATAACTATTCCACGAATTTGATCCAACCTTCGGGCCGTTCTATATGATGCGGCCCTTTTTTATGACAACACAGCTTTAATTCTACGAACGCCGGCGGAAACTGCCTCTTCCTTCGAAATCTTAAACGCTCCAAGGATTTCCGTGTTCGTAACGTGAGGACCACCACAAAACTCCTTCGAGTACGCAGTATCGAGCGAATTGCCGACAAAGTAGACACTGACCTCATCTCCGTATTTTTCACCGAAAAAGTGAAGTGCTCCGGTCTTTTCCGCTTCGGCAAACGGCATAATCACCTTTTGCATTGGGAGTTTCGCCTGTATCTTCTCATTCACGATATCCTCCACCCGTTTTTTCTCTTCGTCGGTCATCTTCCTTCCAAACGAAAAGTCAAAGCGTAATCGTTCTGGCGTGATGTTACTTCCCTTCTGTCTCACTTCATCTCCCAAGATATCCCGAAGCGCCTGATGGAGTAAATGCGTGGCGGTGTGGTATTTGAGTGACATCTCGCTCGTATCAGCCAGTCCACCCTTGAATTTTTTCTCGATACCTGCACGGGAAACCTCGTGATGTTTGGCGAGCTCGGTCTCGAATGCAGGAACATCAACAGCAAGACCTTTTTCAGGGGCTAAATCTCTTATCATATCGATGGGAAGGCCGTACGAGGAGAACAGCATAAAGGCATCGGTTCCCGAAAACTTCTTATTCGAAGATTTTTCCGCAAGCCGGTTGAACTCTTTTAGTCCGATATCCAATGTCTTTCTAAATTTCTGCTCTTCGTTTCCGATTTCGGCTTTGATCACCCCAACCTTTTCGGAAAGAGATGGATATACATCGCGGTAGGATTGGATGATTGGTTCCACGAGGGCGGAAAGAGTATCCGCCTGGATACCAAGAAGGTCGAGGTGTCGAACTGCCCGTCGGAGAAGTCTGCGGGTGAAATATCCTTGATCGGTATTCGACGGAGTCGCCCCGTCTGCAATAAGGAATACAGACGCGCGCACATGCTCGGCAACGATGCGGAATGAGCGCTTGTAACGTTGTTCGGAATAGGATTTTTTAGACAACGACTCCAGCTCATTTATAACCGTTACAAATACGTCGAGCTTGAAGACGTCGTCAACCTCCGAGTTTGCAGCGGCAGCAACGCGCTCCAATCCTCCACCGAAATCCACATTTCGTTGCGGTAGCTTCTCGAATGCGGAAGGACTTATTCTCCCTTTCGTAAAGGGATCACTGCCGTCTTCGGTAGGAGGGATTTTTCTGTACTCCATGAACACCGAATTGCCGATTTCCATAAATCGGCCGCAGTCACAGTTCGGATGGCAAAATTCGCCGAAACCGGATTGAATGCACTTTTCTCCCGCCTCGGGGTGGAAATCAAAAAATATCTCGCTGTCGGGGCCTCCGGGCTCTCCCACAGGCATGTTCTCGGGTACTCCGGCACGTGACCACCAGTTTTTCTTGGCATTGTAGTAGAAAATCCGTCCATTTTGCATACCGACCTTTCCGCCGTTTTCTTCCGTCAGTATTTCGATGTCTTTGGCATCAATTCCCTGTTCGGTAAAAAGTCGCTTTAAATGTTCAACCGATTCGGCGTCGCGTGGAATGTTGTTTTTCGGATCGCCGGAAAATACGGTGAAGTATAGGCGCTCTGGCTTGAGCCCAATCTCCTTCGTAAGGAATTCAAATATCCATGTAAGCTGTTCCCTTTTAAAATAGTCGCCAAGCGACCAGTTCCCCAGCATTTCGAAAAAGGTCGTGTGGCGGTTATCGCCCACTTCCTCAATATCCTGTGCACGAAAACATTTTTGCGAATCAACGATTCGTTTCCCTTGAGGGTGTTTTTCTCCAAGCAGATACGGCACCATCGGTTGCATACCCGAACCGGTAAAAAGCGTGGTTGGATCATTTTCCGGCACAAGTGAAGCGCTGGGGACAACAACATGCCCCTTTGACTTAAAAAACTCAAGATATTTGGCGCGGACTTCTGAAACGGTCATTCCGATATCCTACCGCATTTTTAGAGCAAAAAAAAGCCACCGACATTGAAGCCGATGGCGTGATACAGGGACAACTACTTCTTTTTTTTCGCTTTCGCGATGGCGGCAGCGGTAATAAGTGTCGGGGTAACTAGATCACGAAACTCTCCAGTCGGGGTTCGTGAACCGACTTCATTACCTGCGGCTGCTTCTTGTGCTGCCCACTCTAGTATTGATATCGCATTATCAAAGAGCTCACGCTTAGTGCGTAGTCCTGTTTGTGCCATTACCTCGCCAATCTGGTCCACTCGGGCCTCCAGTATCTCTACTTGGAAGCGAATGGTGGCCTGTTTGTGGATGCTTTTCAAGGTCAGCCGTTTTCGTTGCTTTTCAGTGCTCATTTATTCCTCATGCTTTTTGGTTTACCGAACACATAAAAGCCGAGAAGGCCTGAGATGTCAAGGTTATGTACTCATCATTACCTTCGCACCAACCACGTGTTGAGCTACCTTTTGGCTTTTAATGACGACTATCGCTACAGGCTACGTACGAGAGCTCCTTTCGGCTTGGAGAAGCTCTTGTTTTTTGAGAGTACCGCCACGATTGTACTGTCCAAGCGTTCCGTCACTTTTGACGACACGATGGCATGGAATGGCTGGGTCAAAGTTGGTTTTGAGGACGGAGCCGACAGCACGAAAAGCGCGAGGCGAACCTGCTCGCTTAGCGACTTCCTTGTAGGTAAGCACCTTCCCTTTTGGAATCTTCCGTACTACTGCGAATACTTTTTGTTTGAATTCACTCATATAAGCATTATATCGCTCGGTCATTCCCGTGGAAACGGGAATCCAGTTCTGGATCCCCGCATTTGCGAGGAGGACAGAAACCGATTAAAATAGCGAGGATGTAGCCAATGGCTCCGGAGAAGATGGTTTGGGCTTTTTGGTGAGAGTCACATCAACACCCTTTTTACTCGCAACCGAAGAAACCTCCGCGGCGGCTTTACGGTAGTTGCAGTAATCGCAAAGTTGGGCAGGCGCAGGGACTTCCTCAGAATCTAAACACTTCTTTATTTTCAGTAGTGTCGGCTCAACCCAATCGGTCTTGCCGGTGTAGGGAATAACCGAAACATCAAACTCAAGCCTTGCGTCAAAGGCCGCTCTATCGGTCTTGCCGTTTACATAGACGAAAAAGCCGGTGTCGGAAACCTTAAACCCATTTTGGCGAAAGAGCCATTGATAGGTCTCCATTTGCCTTTTGTAGCCATCTTGCCATTCTGCATCGAGACTCACTTCGCCGTCCTTGCTGGTCGCTTTGTAGTCCACGACGATAAGTTCTCCGTTTGGATAGACCCAGACATCATCAACTCCGCCTCGCACCAGAAAGCCTGTGGGCGCGTGACGTGTGCTGACACCGGCACGTAGTGAATCGCGCCACTCCTCTATCTTTGGATGCTGAAGTGGTACGGCGTCAATTCCGTACTCCTTCATAAGTGGATGCGCGGTTCCCTTAGTGCGATGTCCGTCAAACTCTTTTTTCAAAAGTTTGTCGACGGCGCTGTTGAGATTAAATGGAAATCCCGGAGGACGGGCTACGCCGAGCTTGTTATCCACGTAAAAACAGCGTGGACACTGCATGAAGAGGTCTATTTTCGACCTCGAAAGTTTCCAATTCGGCCCGCCGTAATTCCAGTCGGGTTTGCGATGCGGTTTGTAATATTCTGACATACGAAAATACGAATTAAGAATCTACGAATTGCAACGAATTAAGAACTATGGGCGGGTAGAGCGAAATTATAGCATTCGCATAATTCGTATTTTCGTATAGTTAGCTTGGGCATAGGGCATTGCTCTCCGCCTCGACTTGCGCAATCAGATGTTCATCAAAACCGAATGAGAGTAATTTTTGCTTTTCCGTCCGGATACTTTCACAGAGGACGATGCCGTGTTCCATGAGCATTCTTTTCTGTCCGTCTGAAATTGTGGTAAGACAGGTAATCGGGTGCACTCCTGTCTCCTCAATAAGATCGTGCAGGTTTCCCGTCGCTGGGTAGTTCCATCCCAAAAGTTTTACACCGGCGCATTCTGCATAACGAAGAGCCTTATCAGTAAACTTGGTATTCGTAATAAGCCACGCCTCGTTAAGCTTTCTAGTATGACCGAAGCTGAATTCGGTTTGGAAAAGGTCATCAAAACGCGCCTTTACATAGAGCGCAACCTTAATGTCCGACTTATAGGCTAGCTCATGATGATATTTCGCCTCCACCATAATAAGTCTATTCATATCCCATGCGACAACATCCATCTCATGATCAATACATTTTCCTTGCACTATCTGATCAAGTAGGACGGTGTAGCCCTTTCTCTTAAGCAATTCACCGACGAATTTTTCAAATGGAAAACCTGTTGGACCGAGTGCGGATAATGAACGACGAAGCGAGTACCGTGCGGCAGCGTTCCGTTGCTTTGACCGTAACACGGAAAACGCGTGACGGTAAATGTCGGCAGTGGTCATGCCACTTACGAGTTCATGTGAGACATGCTCAGCAATCTCAAAGGAGGTTGAATCATCTGCCCCTGAATTTTTTAGTGATTCCTGAAGTTTACTTTGATCAAAGTTTTCGCTTGTGCCGTCGGCTTTAACGACGGTAATGGTTGAGGGTGACATTTTGCTATTATAACGACAATATCAATTAGGAACAAATAATGCCTCCGCCTACAAGTACCTCTCCGTCGTAAAGCACCAGTGACTGACCGGGCGCCATCGTTTGAGGCGACTCAAACTGAATTGAGAATTTGGAAGTATGAATGATAAGTCGTGCAGACTGTAGATGCTGGTGATAACGAGTTTGCACCTGGTATTCTTTCTTGTTTGTCGGCTTCACTAGCCAGTTACATTTCTCGATATCGACGTGGTCCAATGCTCCTGTAAGGATTCCCGCAGAAGATTTTCGAGACACGGTAATCGTATTTTTGAGTATATCCTTTGCTATAACATAAACGGGGTGACCACCCTTAGTCGAAGATGAGGAAAGGTTTCCAATTCGTTCGCCAAGTGTGTAGAAGAAGACTCCCGCATGTTCACCGATCACGTTGCCCTGCTCATCTAGTATGTTGCCCCTTTTTTGCTTAATGTAGTGCGAAAGAAATTCCTTTATATCTATTTTTCCGATAAAACAAAGTCCCTGACTGTCTTTCTTTTCTGCCGTTATCAATCCGAATTGCTTCGCAAGTTTTCGAACTTCCGGTTTCTTCATTCCGCCTACCGGAAACAAAATATGCGGAAGCTG
>CALRDB010000009.1 GCA_943354745.1 Candidatus Nomurabacteria bacterium
TCCTTTCCGGCGGCGAAATACTCGTCGCGGTATACACCACAGGACACGTCCAGCCCGGGCTTCTTCGGAAGGACGGAACACTTTTTACGCTCGAAATGACCAGCGCGGGAAACGGTATCCGCAACTTCGGCAGTATGAAGAATGTCAAAAGTCCTATTTGCGTGGTGCGGGCAGACCACGGCATATTTCAGGAATCCCTTGATACCAATGCGCATCGGGACAAGGCGGTACTCTACGAAACGGTGAAGGAGGTGCGTCCTCCGGAGCGCGGGACCATGACGCGGATAGGGAAGTTTGGCTTCGGAGACCCTCGCGTACCGGAGGGCGATATTGAAATGCCGAAAGCCGACATGCTTCCGGCAGAAGATGTATTCAATGAGTCCAGACTGTTTAACCGCATGGAACGCGTTCCAGGCGATGACGAGCTGTTACAGGCTGTGACGAATCCTCAAGAAAAAGAATACGTTCGGGAGTTTCTTATCCATAACCGCACTATCTTGAGCTACTACACTGCACATGCGGACGTGTTCAACCGGATTGCAGATGGTATCGAGAGTGGCCCGGTTTCCCACAACGAGTTCGCCATCGCAGAGCAGGAGCTGTTACGTCTCGCAAGTACCCTGGAAGCATACGCCGACGCGAACAACCTCGACGAGGGGTATGTGCAGTCCAAAGCCATCTTAGAGAGACACAACGTCAGGCTCCTAACCAAAATGCCTAGCGATATAGGGATTGCAATCCGGCATAATACCGTGGTGCTTCGAAGTCGCTGGGAGAAGTCGAGAAGGTGACCTTTTAGCAGTAAGAAATGGTTGTGGCGTATTGCTAAAAAAAAGCCCCGTTTCGGGGGCTTTTTTATCTTCTACCTTCTTGCTATTTAACTTGGCTGACCACTCGTTCAAATGTCTTCGGTTCGTCTTTGGCCAGGGTGGCGAGAATCTTGCGGTCAATCGTAATTCCCTTGACCTTGAGTGCATGGATGAACTTACTGTAGGAGAGTCCGAGGGGTCGGGTAGCTGCATTGATGCGGATATTCCAAAGTGCGCGGTAATCACCTTTCTTGTCTTTTCGGTGAGCGAAGGAGTATTTACCGGCGTGCACATACGCGTCCCATGCCATACGCTCTTTGGTCGAGCGGCCATGACGATAGCCCTTGGTCTTCTTGAGCAAGGTTCGGCGGAACTTTAAGGCGTTTGTGGCTTTTTTGACTCGTGACATAAATGTATATGCGAATATCCGAATGGGGGACGAATCTGCGAATAGTTACGAATAAGATCTTCTGACTTTTCTGATTCGCATCTATTCGTATATTCGAATAAATTCGTTGATTCGCATGATAATTCTTATTGTAAAAAGCGGGCGATATCTCCTTTCTTCATGTGGAGCTGGACCATACGCTTTCGGCCAAGTTGCGACCGGCGTCTTGCCTTCGCGTTGAAGTGGTTCTGCCCTTTGCCACGCATCAAGATCTTGCCGTTCTTGGTGACCTTGAGTCGTTTGGTAAATGATTTGTTTGTCTTCATAAATAGTATGCGAATATCCGAATGAGAACGAATCTGCGAATAATTGCGAATAAGATTTCCTGGCTTTTCCGATTCGTAGCTATTCGTATATTCGAATAGATTCGTTAATTCGTATTGTTACGCTTTTTCGATGATGATGGTGAGTCCTTTCGGTCCTTTCTTTACAGGATCGGCGATTTTGTATTCCATCGGGATGAGCTTTAAGATTCGCTCTAGTCGTTCCTGTAGGAATTTAAACTCCATGTACTTGGACCGGCCGATGAGGAAGAGGTCTATTTTTACCCGATTTCCTTCGCTAATCCATTCACCGACTCGTTTCGCTTTCAGTTCAAGGTCGTGTTCGCTCGTACCTATCTTTATTTGGATACTTTTGACCTCGACGGTATGTACTTTGGCTTTTGCGACCTTCTGTTTCTTGTTTTCAGCGTACTGAAACTTACCATAATCCATGATTTTTGCAACCGGAGGCGTTGCGTTCGGGGATATCTCAATCAAATCGAGGCCAGATTCAGTGGCCTTACTTAGGGCTTCCTGAAGAGTAATTACTCCGATGTTTTCTCCCTCAGGTCCGATAACCCGAAGTTCGGGGGCTCGTATCTGATGATTTATTCTAATGCGTATAGTGCTCAAGGTCGGAAATGATTAAGTATGGCCCTATTTATATCACAGAACCTGACTAAAGCAAAGACTTTATGATGTAACCGTCCACACCTGTCATTCCTTTGGAAAACGGAGTAGTCGTAGACTGGGGAATCCAGTGCCTCATAAGACTTTTCTGGACCCCCGTCTACCCGCCGTAGCCGTTTTGGCATCGGCGGGCCTACGCAGGAGTGATAAAATCCGACACAGAACCATGGCGAAAAATAAGCCTTCTTCCTGAGGTGTGGAGAGTTACTTTATGACTTCGAGTACTTCTCTCTTATATAACGCGAAAAGTGTTCAGGATTCAGTTTCTCTCCCGTAATATTGAGTATAAGGTCGTCAGCAGAATGGTATTTACCGTGACGGTGGATACACACTCGAAGCCATTCTCTGAGTGTTTTCAAGTCACCTTTGGCAATTCTTTTGTCGAGGTCAGGAATTTCTTTTCGCACTGTATTCCAGAGTTGTGCGGAGTAAAGGTTACCGAGTGTGTACGTAGGGAAGTAGCCGATATAGCCGGAAGACCAATGGACATCTTGCAAGACGCCTTCGGCATCATCTTTTGGAGTAATACCAAGATATTCACGGTAGCGCTCATTCCATAGTCTCGGAAGGTCTCGTGCCTCAATCGCACCTTCAATGAGTGCTTTCTCCAGTTCGAATCGGATAATGATGTGGAGGTTGTAGGTTACTTCGTCTGCCTCGACACGAATTGGAGTTGCTTTCACCCGACAGAGCGATCGGTAGAATGCACCCAGTGGGGAAGTGAAGGCTTTTGGAAATGTTTTCTGTAGTCGAGGATACCAGTGTTTCCAGAACGGAAGTGAACGTCCAACAAGGTTTTCCCACAAACGAGACTGTGATTCGTGAATGCCGAGCGAGACGGCTTCCGCAAGCGGTGTGCCAAAATGTTCATGAGGAAGTCCTTGTGCATAGAGTGCGTGCCCCGTTTCGTGGAGAGTAGGGAAGATCGATTCAAGCGGATCTTTGAGGTTGTACCTTGTGGTAATGCGCACGTCATGTGGGTGGAAGTCGGTCGTAAAAGGATGCGCGCTTACATCTATTCGGCCGGCATCGAGATCGTACCCTATCGCTTTGGCGATTTCCGTATTAAACGCTATTTGTTTTTCAAGAGGGAATTGGGCTGATGTAGTATTGGTGCGCGGTCGCGCGCCGATGCTAGATTTACGGATTTGGGTAATGAAAGGAATCAAGAATTCTTTGAGATCCGTGAAGATGCGCTCAATTTCCGCGGACGTCATACCCGGTTCATAGGTATCGAGTAACGCGTCGTACGGAGAGACTTCATATCCCAAAAGCGTTGCCTCCTCTCGCTTCTTTGCGACGATTTTTTCAAGATACGGTGCAAACAAGGCAAAATTGTTTTTTGTCCGCGCTTCGACCCATACATGCTGTGCTTTCGAGGTAAGCTCGGCCATCTCTTTCACGAACGTTTCAGGAAGTTTCGAAGCTTTCTCGAAACTTCGCACTGTTTCGCGGACGATGGCGGCATCGTGCGGTTGTAGTTTCTTCGCGCTCAGCTTTTTTCCCAAACTGGATAAGAGCCCATCATGATCTATATTCAAAAATTGTGTATGGACAAGTCCAGCAAGTAGGGAAATACTTGAGGCTCTCGCGTCTGCTCCTTTCTTCGGCATGTATACCTCTTGGTCCCAGTGGAGTACCGAAATAGCAGAACTAAGATAGGAAAGCTCCCGAAGTCGTCCGGTGAGTATCTCTACCTCGTTTGCTGATTTTTGATTCTTTGTTTTCATAGTTGGTACTATACACCGCTCGTTACTTTTTCTATAACAAAAGTGAAATCATGTGGAAGAGCGGAGGTTGGCGGATGAGCGGAATTTTTCCTACCTACTGTGAGTTACGAAACTCCCTGCTTCTGTCATCCTCGTGAATGTAACCGATTTCTGAGCGAGATTTCGAGCTCTATAGAAATCGCAATGCCTGTGGTACGGGGATCCAGGTAGGGCCAATCGTATAGGTCTGGATTCCCGCCTACGCGGGAATGACAACCTAAAATGTTAGTTTCGTAATCCAAAGTACCTAACAAAACACCCCCGCCGTGAGGCGGGGGTGTTTTGACAGGAGTTATGCTCGCTGTACGTTGACTGCGTTCATTCCCTTCGGAGACTCTTCAGTCTCGAAAGAAACCTTATCTCCTTCCTGGAGATCGCTGAATTGCACACCTACGAGGGCCTTACTGTGAAAGAAAAGATCTTTCGAGAGGCCTTCGCCGGTAATGAATCCAAAACCTTTGTCAGTCAATTTCTTGATTGTTCCGGTCATTTTTTTGGCTTCTAGTGATAATACAAAGACTTAGTGGTGAATCGACTTATTTCTACACGCGACTTTGTTGACAGAGATAGTAGCATATAGTCGTATTTATGTCAACCAATTCTACAAACGATGGGCTATGTAAGGAGAAAAGGCAAAAGTTTGCTAGTATAAACGGTATGCTAATCGAAAATCGAAAAGCGCATTTCAACTATGAATATATTGAAAAATTCGATGCCGGTATCGAGCTTTTTGGCTATGAAGTCAAATCCATCCGGTCTAAGCTAGGTTCTCTTGAGGGTTCATATGTTATCGTACGGGGGAATGAGGCTTTTTTGGTTGGTTCCTACATACCTGCTTTTCAACCAAAGAATGCCCCCAAGGGCTTTGAAGAGAGGCGAAATCGAAAACTACTTTTAACTAAAAAAGAGATACACACCCTCGCGGAAAACGAAACGAAGAAGGGGTTGACAATAGTGCCAATCTCAATGTACAATAAAGGACGAAAAATCAAGATAAGCATAGCCATCTCACGCGGCAAAAAGAAGTTTGATAAGCGGGAGACCATTAAGAAGCGAGAGACAGAACGGGATATGCAGCGGGAAATGAAAGGGTAAGCACTTTGAAAACTACTGTCATTCGTCTTCAGCTCATGATTGATACTTCATGTTCTATCCTTCATTGTTTGGAGGGGGATGACAGGCATAGACATACGGTCACCTTCTTTCTGCGCATTGTGGAACTCCAGTACTTCCTTAAACTGCTGGAACAATTAAGTGCAAAAACCTTAATTTCAAAAGCCAAGTCCATTGTCTCGCCGTATTTCGGCGGACATGAGCTCGCTTTCGCTTACGCTTCGGCGTAAGCGACGTCTATCTTCCCGACGTCCGATAGGGATACATAGGTGTTATATAATCGGAATCGAACGTGTCCACTTCTCGGCTCACGTTTTAACTTAAGAGAATCGGCATCAAGACGCTTCTGTTATTCTTTTAGTCTCGATGTTTAAAACCCGCAAGGGTAAAGAGTAACTACACAATGTAGAACCGGAAAAAAGAATCATGTGCACCCGAGTTCAATTCTCGGCATCTCCACTCGATTCGCCTCTAAGAAGAGGCTCACTCGTGGTAAACCACTACAAATACACAACCTACAAAGGGTTGTGTATTTGCTTTGAGCGAACACGCGAGGTCGCGAGTCGGGGTCGCGGAAATTTCCGAGCGACGGCTAGAAAATTATCCGTGACCGATTCTCGCCATATTCACATCTAAAAAACCTATTTACAAGATAATGTAGTCTTAGAAAATATGCTCTGATAATCTTTGTTAGTAACATCACCTCTTTCATCAAGCGGTATCCTGTACTCATCTGTTTTTGCTGAAATACAGTAATAATCACCTAAATTTAGTTTAGCAGTTATCATGACAGATTGAGCCTTTGCAAGACAGCGCGTAGGTCCTGGTTCGCGAACTTCATTGATCAATTTTTGTACCTCCTGATTACTACAAAGACCTGTGTAGGATTCTTTGTTATTTTCCCAATACGCCGAGATAATATCGCGAAGAGAAGAAATAACACTTTTAATCCTGGCATCTTTTGCTCTCAGACTAACATCGTCAGGATCATTCTTTACTCCTTGTACAGTCGTAGTTTTTGCCTCTCGTGCCTGTCGCTCCATCGTTCCAGCCTTTGTTTCTGTTACTTTAAATGAAGCTATCATGTCCTCCAAGATTTTAGTCTTCTCTTGGGAATTTTCAGCAGAATATGGCACTAAATTAAAACTGATAGTTCTTTTTCCAACATATGGAGTGTTGAGCACATAAACTTTTGTTAAAAGATTAGTTTTCGCAGAGATTTCATTTGTATCCCTTACAACAAACCAAATGATGCGATTGCCCCCTATTTCAGAAGTTCCAATTTCAGTAGGTTTATAGACTGACTTAATTAAGTCTATATTTGCAATTTCGCTAGACACACCCACACCAAAAAGAACATTTTTTGGATTTGAAATATACTGATATACATTTCCGTTGAAAGTATCTTTACCTTTTGACAAATAAATATTCTTTGAGCTTTCCTTATAAACACTCCAATCATTCGGATATTGAAATTCATAAGAACCAAACTGATCACCAGAACTCACAAAAGTCTTTAACTCATTTTGTGAAAAATATCCTTTACCGTCTAAATATACATATGATCCTCCAAACAAAATAACAATAACAAGTGCAATAACTAATAATCTAACAAAACCCTTTTGGTTATTTTTCATACAGATAATTCTATCATGTAGAAAAAGAATAGTGACACGCGCCGTGGGGTAAATTAGACTACCTCTGCCTGCCTCCCCAAATCCGGTATGTAGATATACCGATTCTCCTCCTCAAACATAGTTCTGACTGCCTGCACAGTTCTCCACTCGATTCGCCTCTAAGAAGAGGCTCACTCGTGGTAAATCACTACAAATACACAACCTACAAAGATGCTTTTTGTTTTCTTTGAAAAAGGAATAGAAGCTCTGAAGGCAATTCGTTCAAAAAGTCAGGCCAGTGTGGTAGAGTTGGGGGAACGAAAGGTTCCCAATGTCAACAATTCACTGTCCCTATTGCCAAAGGCACATACAAGCTCGTGATTTCTATAGTCACACGAGAGAATGCGAGGAAAAGCGCAGACAAACCGAGGGTTCATATTTTGCAGACGAATTTGATCGGCATCGCAATCAAGAGGCGAAGAGACAAGAGAGAAAAGAGGGGGAATAATTCTTCCGATATCTCTCGCTAACGTAATTCCCACGGAAGTTGTCGTGGGTTTTTCTTTTCAAAAGTGTCAAAATGGACTACAATTCGAGTATGGCGTGTCCCGTTAGACATGCATGAAAAGTACGTAAATGTAGAGTGTGTGAATGCACCATCGGTGTGTTACGTGTTATACAAAAGAGATGTTATTCTTAAATTTCTAATACTATGGTTCCTCTTAAAGACAACATAAAGGATAAAGGAAAACGAGTCCTCAAGAGGTTTTCTCCAGAAAAGGGGAACAATGAGAAAGGTTCATCGGTAAAGCCTGGGCGTGAACTCTTGAACAATGGCATGGGCATGCTGTTTGTCTTTCTCGTGCTCATGATTGTCTATTCACTCATCGTGGATAACAAAAAAGAAACTTCCCTTATACCGATTTCTGAAGTAGCTGGTGATGTGGTGCGGGGTGATGTTTCTGAAATAAAGGTGGCGGGGGAAATGCTCACTGTGCTGTACGGAAAAGGGAATATCGAAAAACAATCCCAAAAGGAACCAGGAGTAGGACTTTCAGAAACACTCGTGAATTACGGCGTTCCATCCGATAAACTTCAAACGGTCAAGATTTCGGTTGAAAAGGAGAGTGGTTTTGTGTACTGGCTCATTAATCTTGCTCCTTTTATTATCCCTATTTTGTTTATTTTGGTTTTTATCTGGTTCCTAACAAGACAGGTAAAAGGAGCTGGGATGCAGGCATTTACCTTTGGACAGTCAAAGCCACGAATCATCTTCCCAAATGACAAGAAGCAGAAAGTGACGTTTAAGGATGTCGCGGGAGTAAAAGAGGCGAAACAAGAACTCTCTGAGATTGTGGATTTTCTCAAAAACCCGAAGAAGTTTCTGGACATCGGCGCGCAGATTCCTAAGGGGGTACTTCTTATGGGGGCAGCGGGTACTGGGAAGACACTGCTTGCCCGAGCGGTGGCAGGGGAGGCGGGAGTGCCGTTCTTTTCCATCTCCGGTTCGGAATTCGTGGAAATGTTCGTAGGTGTCGGCGCTTCTCGTGTGCGCGACCTTTTCAAAATGGCGAAGCAAGCTGCACCCTCTATTATCTTTATTGATGAAATAGACGCAGTGGGACGTGTACGCGGTTCCGGTATGGGTGGAGGGAACGACGAGCGCGAGCAAACACTCAATCAAATACTGGTGGAAATGGACGGATTCGAACAGCATGACAAGGTGATCGTGATGGCCGCAACAAACCGGAGCGATGTGCTCGATTCCGCGCTGGTGCGCCCCGGCCGATTTGATCGGCGAGTTACGGTGGATCTTCCCGATCGAAAAGATCGAGAGGCGATTCTTGCGGTACATGCGCTTAAGAAGCAATTAGCGGAAGATGTGAACCTTCTTGTTGTTGCAGAGAGAACCCCTGGATTTTCAGGTGCAGATCTTCATTCTATTGTGAACGAGGCGGCGATTCTTGCGGCACGGGAGAATCGACTGAAGGTTGCTCAGTTTGACCTGATACGTTCTATCGAAAAAGTGATGCTTGGTCCTGAACGGAAAAGCCACCTACTTTCTGAGGCGGAAAAGAAAATCACTGCGTATCACGAAGCAGGGCACGCGCTCGTTTCTTCGGTGTTACCTTACGCCGATCCGGTACACAAAGTTTCTATCATTTCGCGTGGTCGAGCAGCGGGGTACACACTGAAGCTTCCGCTTGAAGACCGTAAGCTCCAGTCACGTAAGGAATTTCTCGATGATATCGCGGTGACGCTTGGCGGGTACATCACCGAGCTCATGCTCTTTGGCGATATTACAACCGGACCTTCAAATGATTTGCAGGTAGTAAGCGGGCTCGCACGCGATATGGTGACGAAGTACGGTATGTCGGAGAAGCTCGGCCCCATCGCATTTGAAACGCTTATCGGCCGAATGGGAGGTCGGGGTATGCACGAAGAGAAAGAGTATTCGCAGAAAGTAGGGGACGCGATCGATTCTGAAGTTTCGAAAATCATCAACGAAGCTTATAAACGCGCGGAAGATATATTGACGAAGCATCGCCCTGCGCTTGATGCTATTGCGAACAAACTGATTGAAGTGGAAACACTGGAACAGGACGAGTACGAAAAAGTCATCATCGCGCACGGTATTTTGCCGAAGAAGAAGAAAGATATTGAGCATCAAAAATAGCAAAGCTATTTTTGATGCAATTTCTAATATCTAATTCCTGAGTTCTAAACAAGAGCCGCCGAAAGGCGGTTTTCTTGACTTTTCTCACTTCCGGAAGAGAATGACGAAGGAAGAAAATTATGAATATTGACTACTGTGTGGTCTCGGAGCAAGGTCTTCGGGAGGATATGGAAGATAATCACTGTGTGATTGCCAATTTTGGTGGAAAAGGTGATCAACTTTTTGCCGGAGTCTTTGATGGACATGGGGGCACCTACGCGGCACATGTCGCGTCGACTGAGATTTCCTGGCAGTTTCTGCTCCATCTCGGGCATGGCCTCTCTGTGCGAAAAGCATTTCTGGAGAGTTTCAGGAAAGCTTCAGATGATGTAATTCGGGCGGAAAGTTCGAGTGGATCCTGTGCGATGGTGCTGTTTATCAGGAAGTCAGCCGTCTTCTTCGCGAACGCGGGAGACTCGGTACTCTTTGCTTGTCGTGACGGGCGTCCTTGGGTGCTTACCAACCAGCATAGGATAGGCAATAAAGACGAAGAAGAACGAATCAGGAACGCGGGAGGGAGAATTGATGAAGGGTATGTTTGGGTTGGCAACGAAGGTCTGGAGACCTTGCGTACAATTGGAGATTCCAACTTTAAAGATGTCGGCGTGATCGCGACACCGGAATGTGGAGTCATTCGTGTGTTAAAGCCGACACTGATGCTTCTTGGTACTGATGGACTGTTTGATTATGTAAATGCAACTACGATTCGTCGTATATTGAGTGTTGGGGGTAGTCCCGACACGATATGTGCCGGATTGCATGCGGCGGTTAAAGAAGCTCGTTCTATGGATAATTACACTTTCATGGTATTCTCTCTGACTCCGTGACAGTTCTGTTCGAATAGTTCATCGCCGGCCTCTTTCATTGGGCCGGCTTTTCTTTTGTTTTCTTTGTGAGAGTAGTGTTTCCCTAAGAAATAAGCCGTTCAGAGAGAACTGCTGGGATTGGCGAATAGACAGTATTCAAAGAGCAACGAGGAGTCACCGAAAAAAGTACTTTCTCTCGTACATCAGACTAGTTTCTTCTTTACGGCGAATCACTCGTTCAGGACATCTTTAACGTCAGGTCCGCCTAATGACGGAAGGGGTCTATTGGCTGCTTTAGAGCCTATCCACTAACCTATCGCAATCCAAAGTCCCGCTGGATTCGAGGCAAAAATGGTGCAGACGAGGAAGCCATATCGAGGTATGGCGACCGAGGATAAGCCATTTTTGACCGAATTCCGGAGGGACGACGATGCGAAATGGGGGTTAGTATTCATACCATGGTAGGTTAGTGGATGGGCTCTTAGACTTTGCGTGCTATCCGTAAACTGTACTCTCGGTATGAGCATGTACGATACAGTAAAAGAATAACGTAACTACCACACTTGGTTTGTATCAGTCACGCTCCTAAACTCTAATGCTTCTTTCTGCACGATTCAAGTTTTTGTTGCGGTAGGTCTTCGTTTGCGCTACGATTTCACGGTACGCGGATAAATGCCGATTAGATGCTGATTAACGCAGATTAAAATCCCGCCCTTAGCTCAATGGTTAGAGCGAGCGTCTTATACACGCTAGGTTCTTGGTTCGAGTCCAAGAGGGCGGATTATGAATTATTCGGGCAATGACTTTTACTGTGATGTGGCGTTGAAAGGGAAAGTATCGCTAAAGATTGAGTACGAGAGCGAACAAGTTTTATTACTAGATAAGTTCAAGAAATCATGATTATCGGCGACACCATAACAAGAGAAGAACAAGTAGATTTCACTGCCGAGTTCATGGTGAAAGATATTCAAAAGAGCATTGACTTTTATACCAAAGTTCTTGGTTTCAGGTTGCACCGGGTTACCCCCGATGGGAAGTTTGCAATAATCTTTTTAGAGAAGGCGATGGTCATGCTTTATGAAGTGACCACTCTTTCGGAGCCGCGTTTCAGTGGTTTGGAAGTTCGTTTTTTGATAAATGATATTGATTCTTATTACAAAAAGATTATTGCACGTGGAGCCGAGTTCGAGAAAACAATCTTTAATGCGCCGTACGGTCTCAGACAGTTTTATGTGAAAAATCCTGACGGTGTAAGCCTAAAGTTTTCCTCTGTGATTAACAGAGAGTAGGTATCTCTTGTGCTTGACCGTATGGGGAGCGCTTGCTATACTCTGTAATACAGATTATTACAGATTATTACAAATTGTTACTCTATTCATGCGAAACATACTGAACATATCGCTTCCTAAGGAGATGGTGGTAGATATCAAGCGTGGGGTGAAGGCGGGGAAGTTCGCCTCCACGAGCGAGTTCATGCGGCATTTGATTCGTGTGTGGAATACCGAACAGTTGATGCGAACGGTTGAGAAAAGCCGAGCCGAGATTGCGGCTGGAAAAGGCAAGGTGCTCAGGTCCCTTAAAGACTTACGCTAAACGGCATGCAAATCACTTACTCCCCGACTTTTCGGCGTCAGTACAAAAAGCTTGAGCGGGATATTCAAGAGCGTGCAGAGGCGAGGGAAAAGATATTTCGACAGAATCCCTTTGATGCTCGGCTGGAAACACATAAACTACACGGAAGATTATCTGACTTGTGGTCTTTTTCCATTACAAAGAAAGTCAGGATTACTTTCGAGTTTGGAGAGAGCCAGACTGTGACTTTTCATGAGGTCGGCGACCACAGTATTTATAGGTGAAAAACACCACCACCCCTTCAATTCCCCTCCTTGGAAAAGGAGTGGAGGAGAGACTGAATTCCCGCCTCCGCGGGAATGACAGAAAGAATTTGTCCGCGTCGAGTCTGCGTCTGTCTGCGTGCAGTCCGCATTCCTTACTCAAAATGAATTTCGTCTTTTTTGCGGGAGGCGAGGTGTGATTGGAGAAGGGGATAGCGGGAGAGTGATTCGTCTTCTTCGAGAAGCCGTTTAGCTTCGGCGCGGGCGGCTTCCACCATCTTGAGATTCTGAAGCGCTTCCATCGCCACGTCTGAAACGCCCCATTGCTGAGATCCGGAGAGTTCTCCCGCACCTCTGAACTTAAGGTCGTATTCAGCGAGTTCAAAGCCGTTCTTGGCTGTTTTAAGGGCGTGCAGGCGCTCCACCGTCTTCGCTCCCATACTTTCGGTAAAGACGTAGCAGTAGGCCTGATGTGAACTACGGAGGACTCGTCCGCGGAGCTGGTGAAGTTGAGCAAGACCGAACCTCTCTGCTCCCTCGATGACGATTGAGGTTGCGTTCGGGACGTTCACACCCACTTCGACGACGGAAGTTGAGACGAGAATATTAATCTTTCCATTTTTGAAATCCTCCATTGTTTGCTCCTTGTCATCATCTTTTAGTTTACTATGCATCACACCAATTTCGTATTCGGGGAAGACTTTTTCCTTTAGATGTTTTGCTTCTGCTATTGCGGATTTTGCCTGGACGGCGAATTCCTTGTCGGGGTCCGGTTCGTTGATACGAGGAGTGATGATGTAGACCTGTCGTCCCGCTTTTAATTCTTTGCGTATCTTTTCATATGTCGCTTTTCTGTCTTTCGGAACGACGGATTCGGTAATAATGGGTTTGCGTCCAGGAGGAAGTTCGTCGAGCACCGTCAGATCTAAATCGCCATAGATGGTGAGTGCGAGTGTTCGGGGAATTGGCGTAGCGGTCATACTCATAAGGTGTGGAACGCGCTTTTCCTTATGAATGAGCGCTTTTCTTTGGGCAACTCCGAAGCGATGTTGTTCATCAATGATTGCGTAGGCTAGGTGCTTAAACGTTACGGACTTTTGGATTAGGGAGTGTGTACCGACAAGGATCGGTATTTCACCATTCGCAACCCACTTGAGTAGCTGGCTACGAGAGATGTTGGTCGCCCCGTTTCCTGTCCTAAAATCAGCCTCCACCTTGGAAGGGAACTTCTGGCAACCGGCAGATGTGATGAGTCCGATGTTAATCGGCAAGTGCGAAAAGAAAGAGATAAAGTTTTCAAACTGCTGTCGCGCCAGTATTTCGGTCGGGCACATGTAGGCGACCTGTAGGTTTCCAAAGTTCTGGTCTTTCGGACGTGATGTGACTACTGCATACGCCGTGGTGGCGGCTACCGCGGTTTTCCCGCTCCCTACGTCACCCTCGAGCAAGCGAGCCATTGGGGAACCTCGCTTGAAATCATCGGTAATTGCCTGAATTGCACGATTCTGCGCGTTGGTAAACGGGAAAGGGAATCGCTTCGTGAAGTCCTTGATATGTTCCTCACCTTTGTCTATCGTAAATGACTTTTCTTTCTGCCAGAGTTTTCTCTCCTTCTGCTTTTCAAGCTGGATACAAAAGACTTCTTCAAACGCAAAACGTTTTCGTGCCGCAACGGCATGGTCTTTGTTTTGCGGAGCGTGAATAAAAATGAGCGCGGTTTTAAGCGTGGGGAGGTGATATTTTTCCAAAATCTCCAGCGGAATCGGGTCAACAACCGTATCAAGTATTCCCGACGCAATTATTTTCTGAACGTGGTGAAAGAACCAGTTGGTGGTGACTCCGCGCGATTCGGGATAGACGGGGTGAAGGTGATGACTTTCTCCTTCACCTCCGAACAATGAATCACCGACACCTTGTGGGACCGACGTTACTTTCTCTATCTTTGGATTGGAGAAGTAGAGCCTTTCTTTTTCCTCTGCCACCCCCGTAAAGCTTGAAGACTCGCCACGGGGTTTCGCGCGCCGAGCGCTCAATTTTCCCTCGACGCGTACCAGTGCGTCTTCGGGAATCATTTTCGCGATATACGGTTGGTTGAACCAGACGATTTGGATCTTTCCCGTATCGTCCGCAAGCTCGGCGGTCCCCATCGTGATTTTTGTCCGAAACCCTTTACTCGCTTTCAGTTTTGAAATTCGTCCGAAAACAACAGCAGAGTCTCCTTTTTGAAGGCTTCCGATCGTTTGCATCTCCGCCACGTCGCCATACCGGGTGGGGAAGTGATACAGTAAATCCTCCGTCGTCTTGATACGGAGTTTCTTAAGTGCCTTTCGTTCCGGTTCGGCGATACGAAAGAGGGTTTCCAGAGGTGCATCAAGTTTCATTCGGTAATTGTATGAGTAGTCACCTCTGTAACGCAAGTTTGTGTAAACACATCCCTCCTGCCGAAGACGGCAGTGCTCCCTTTACTAAGGGAGAATAAGAATTGTCACTTTTTGCGGACAGATGAAGTAATGGTAGTATGAGACCCATCATGAGAGACGATAACCCCCAGAGATTTTTGGAAGTAGCGCTTGAGGCGGTCAAGAAAGCCGAGCCGATTTTTCTTAAATCATTCGGATGTGTTTCTGGTGATAAAAAGGAACACAGTGGGGTAGAAAGTTTGGTCACGGAGGCAGATAAAGGAATCGAGACGCTCTTGGCTCACGAACTTTCTTTGCAATTTCCGGATCACGCTATCATCGGAGAAGAAGGAACCGCCCAAAAGGGTAAAGGTTATTCGTGGTACGTTGACCCGATCGATGGGACAACCAACTACATACACGGCATACCACACTGTTCAATTTCCGTAGCTCTCTGGGACGCACTTGGACCGCTTGTCGCGATCGTGCATGACCCTATACACCAAGCGACATATACCGCACTGCGTGGAGGAGGTTCCTTCAAGAACGGGCAGGCCATCCGTGTTTCAGAGACAGCCTTACTTAAAAATGCAGTTGGCGGAGTCGGATGGAAACCTCGCGATAGTACCTCAAGAGGCGACCTTATCGATCGAATAGAGAAAAGTGCATACCGTTTCCGAGTCTTTAGTGGCACGGCGCTCGACCTCTGTTTTCTGGCTTCGGGTGTTTTCGATTTTTATGTTACGAGCAGTACGTATTTGTGGGATGTCGCTGCCGGTATGCTTATTGTTACTGAGGCAGGCGGGAAGATTAGCGAGAAGGGTGGAGCTGACTTCTCGGCACAGTCGAAAGATATCCTGGCAACCAACACGACCTTGCACGCCGAACTACTCTTGGCGGTAAAGTAATTTTAATAGTTTAAGCAATAGTGTACGGCCGTACACTATTGCTGAAGGAGGAAAAACACCCCACCCTAACCTCCCCTCTAAAGAGAGGAGGAAGAAGAAGCTACAAATCTATACGGAACTCAAAACCATGTTTTTTGAGTCCGAGCTTTTCGTACCAGGCGTGCACATTCTCGCGCTCCATCCGGCTGGTGCCGATAACTTTGTAGCAATTGAGGCGTTTTGCTTCGTTGAGCGCCTCTTTGACGAGCATGGTGCCGATGCCTTTCTTGCGGTGTTCCTCCTTTACGAGCACGTCTTCAAGTAAACCGTACGGCTCTGTGTGTGAGTCGTTCCGTATTAAATAAAGATACATCACGCCAAGCTCCTCGCCGTTCTCTACGGCGCTGAGGCGGATGGCGTTTTCTTTTTGTTCTTTTCTTATTTCCATAGAAAACCACTGAACTGACACCGAACGAAGCCAACACGGAACCGAAGCTGAACTCACCCCACCTCTTGTCCTCCCCTCTAAAGAGGGGAGGAGGTTCCGTCTATTTCCGTGTTCTTAGTCAGTGTCATTTTATAAGGTTCCAAATAATTTCCGCTGTTTTTTCAGTGTCATGTCTGATGATGCTTCGGGTAAGTGTGTCTCCGTTCTGTTTCTTGTGGACATGGTTTGAAATAACCGCATCGGCAATAACGTCGACACCGGTTTTCTTTATAGCCTCGATATCAGGCTCAACAAACGAAGCCTTCTCCTTTTTGTAAAGTGTAAGTACGGTGACCTCGGGCTGTTTCGTGTTTACGATCGCCGTATCAATAACTGGTATGCCTGTATCTGCACCAAGATAGGTATTCGCTTCACGAACAAAATCCGATGCTTTATAGCCTTCGGTCTGACCGAGTTTGGTCATGATATTTGTGATCAGTATCTTCTTTGCTTTTGATTTTTTTATCGCTTCGGCAACTCCTGGCACGAGAAGGTTGGGAAAGGTACTTGTATATAAATCTCCAGGACCGAGAATAATCGCGTCCGCGCGGGCGATAGCGTCAAGGACCCGCGGATTTGCCGTCGACTTCGAAAGCATCAGTTTTGCAATCGGGGAGCGCTTCTTTGCCACCGGCTCGTCTAGTTCATGTTCGCTCTTGATAATCGTGCCGTCGGAAAGTTTCGCAGAAAGCGTTGTCGGTTCCTTGGATACAAAGAGTACTTCACCACGGACATTGAGAAGTCGTGCGGCTTCGGCAATAGCACTCTCTGGGCTACCGGTCACCTCCTGAAGCGCGGCAAGTAACACGTTGCCGACGTTGTGGCCCTTAAGTGAGCCGCGGTCAAATCGATGCATGAAGAGTTTCTGAAGCGCAGGGACGGTGTACGAGAGACCGACAAGGCATTGTCTGATGTCGCCCATGGGCATTACTCCCAAATCCCTGCGGAGTATTCCTGTTGAGCCTCCGTCGTCAGCGGTAGACACCACAACGATGTTGTTAATGGGGAATTGCCGAAGTCCTTGGAGTAGCGTGAAGGTGGCGGTGCCTCCGCCGATGATAACAACTGTCTTCATAAAGAAAATATGCGAATATCCGAATGGGACCGAATTAACGAATGGCTACGAATAAGAACACAGTGTCTTCGTCTTATTCGAATATATTCGCATTCAATCGCTCATTCGCATTATATGATTGATAATTTCTTTCCTGCCTTCTCCAGCGCCTCAATCGCTTTATCCAACTGCTTTTTCGTATGCGCCGCGGAAATCTGCACACGGATCCGGCCTTTGCCTTTCGGTACGACAGGGTAGGCAAAGCCTCGCACATATAAACCTTCCTTAAGAAGTTCATCCGCGAGCGCCATTGTCTTGCGCTCATCCATCGTCATAATTGGCGTAATGGGGTGTCCGCCTCCTCCCAATGTATAACCCAATTTTTCAAGTTTTGTTCTGAAATAAAGAGTGTTTTCAGTTAGTTTTTTCTTTAGCGGAAGAAACTCTTTATTAAAGTGCTCTATCACGTAGAGCGCTGCTCCGGTGATGGCTGGCATGAGGCTGTTTGAGAAGAGGTAGGTGCGACTTCGCTGACGGAGAAGGTCAATAACCTCTTTCTTCCCTGTGGTGAATCCACCACCGGCACCCCCAAGCGCCTTTCCGAATGTGGAGGTGATGATGTCCACCTTACCCAGCACGCCTTTCTCCTCAATGCTTCCACGTCCCGTCTTGCCAAGTACTCCCGTACCATGCGAATCATCTACTACGAAAATTGCGTCGTGTTTATCGCAAAGGGCACGAAGTTCATCGAGTTTCGCGATTTCTCCGTCCATCGAAAAGACCCCATCGGTAACCACCAATCGGCGCCGTGCTCCTTTTGCCTGAATAAGTTGTTTTTCAAGTTCTTCAAGGTTGTTGTGTGGGTAGCGAAATCGCTCCGCCTTGCAGAGACGTACGCCGTCAATAATCGAAGCGTGATTCAGTTCATCCGAGAAAATCGCATCGCCCTCCCCGAGCAGTACCTCAAAAAGTCCGGTGTTCGCGTCAAAACAAGACGTGTATAAAATCGTGTCCTCGGTGCCGAAGAACTTCGAAATAGCGGCTTCGAGTTTCTTGTGGAGATCTGTCGTGCCTACGATAAATCGTACGCTGTTAAGACCGAGTGAATATTCTTTGAGGGACTTCTGCGCCGCTTTGATGACTTTCTTCTGCTGTGCGGTGCCAAGGTAGTTGTTGGCGCAGAGATTAATCAGTTTTTTCCCATCCACTTTTATTTCAGTGCCGGCATGACCCTGCAACGTCTTTTCAACCTTAAAAAATCCGCCATCGCGCATGGACTGTAATTCACCGCCTATTTCGTTTTTTAGTTTGTCGCTGAACATACGAACATACGAATTATACGAATATATAAATTGCTACGAATAAGATGCGAGCATTCGCAGTCATTCGTTGGTTTTTAATTCGTATTTTCGTATATCTAGATTTCTATTAACAACTTTGGATGCTTCACCATCATCTCTTCAAATCGTTCCTTAGTATAGTCCTTAAGGGGTAAAATGGTATTCTTGCCACGGTCAAGAATGACATTCCAAATATTCTCCTGAATTTTGTTGCCGGTGTCCTCAAACAGCTTCTGGGTCATCTCCCACGTTTCGGGAAGGCGGCGTCCGATAACCGCGTGTACTGTGATACCTCGGACAATAAAACGGTTGTAATCTTCAAAGACGAAATCGCCGGTTTTGATGCCGAACGCGATCATGTCGCCTCCACGGCGAGTGGCGAAAACAGCGTTATTAAAAGATGAATTGAATCCGGCCATTTCAAACGAAACGTCCACACCGAGTCCGCCGGTCAGATCTTCAATCTGCTTGATAACCGCTTCGTCGCGATGGTGGGGAGGTACACCCTTTTTCTGCGGGCTTAAAGGGATGATGTAGTCTATGCCAAGTTTTTTTGCCATGTCTTGGGAAACTGGATTCGGTTCCACACCAATAATGGTCGTAGCTCCGAGACCTCGTGCGACAAGTGTCAGAAACATTCCGATAGGACCAAGTCCAAAGATGGCAACAGTCTTACCTTTAAGTGGAACTTTCGTCGCGGCATGGACAGCGTTACCAAATGGCTCTTGCATGGCGCCGAGCTCGGGCCGAATTTTACCTGTATTGGTTTTCCATACGATATGAGCGGGAAGCTTCACGAACTCTGCGAATCCGCCGTCGTGTGAGATTCCAAGAATCTTTTCATTCGTGCAGACGTGCTTTTCCCCGCGTAAGCATTGGAAGCATTTATTGCACACAACGTGTGATTCGGGAGCAGCGAAATCGCCAACCTTAAGAGGGTAGGGCGCGATGTTGTTCACATTGCTTCCGAGCCTCACGATTTCGCCGAAAAATTCGTGCCCGAGAATTCGATAGGTCTTTCCCTCTGCTTTGATGCTTCCAAGTATCTGGTCTTTGAACGCGGCGCGATTCCAAATGCCCCGGTCGGTGCCACAGATACCGGCGTAATGTACTTTCAAAATCACCGCATTCGCATCGGTGGGGTTTTTCTTCTCGTCCAAGACCGGCTCGGGAACATCACGGAGTTCAAATCCGCGGGTCTTGTCCCATTCACCGAGAGTTGTGTCAAATATGAGAGCTTTCATAATACGTGATACGAATGCTACTAATTAGACGCACGAATGCTTCGAATATTCGAATGAAGAAATTTGGTATTCGTGGATTTGTAGCATTCGCATGGTAATTCGTTGCATTCGTATCAAATGTTACTCCACCGTCACACTTTTCGCCAGATTACGGGGTTTATCCACATCAGTACCTCGCTCGACGGCAAGGTAGTAGGCGAGGAGTTGCATGGGGATGAAGGCAAGAATAGGGGTCAGCATCTCAAGCGTCTTCGGGATATAAAGCACGGCGTCAGCTACCTTCTCTAACTCCTTGTTACCTTCGGTTGTGATGGCGATGACGGGACCTTTGCGCGCTTTTATTTCTTGAATACTCGATTTGTTCTTTTCGTACACGCTATCCTTCGGCGCGACGACGATGGTCGGAAGATTCTTGTCTATGAGGGAAATAGGGCCGTGTTTCAACTCCGTCGCGTTGATACCTTCGACATGGATATACGAGCATTCCTTCAGCTTAAGCGCACCTTCGAACGCGGAGGCTACATTGTATTTGCGACCGAGCGAGAAGAAGTTCTCGCACTTCTTGTATTTCTTTGCCAGTGCCTTTATCTTGTCTGCGCTCTTTAGAATTCTCTCGACATGCGCGGGGAGCTTCTGCATCTCTTTGATGAGTACCTGCCCGTCAGACTTTGAACGTCCACGCATCCGGCCTAGATACAGGGCGAACATGATTTGTAAGAGCGCCTGCGAGGTCGAAGCTTTAGTCGAGGCAACGGCCACTTCCGGTCCGACATGATTGTAAATCCCCGCATCTACTTCGCGAGCGATTGATGACCCGATGACATTCACAATGCCGAGTGTAAGCGCGCCGCGCCGCTTAGCTTCACGAATCGCATTTAGCGTATCGGCGGTTTCTCCCGACTGTGAGACGGCGATAAGGGCACTTTTTTCATTCACTGCTGAGCTTCGGTAGGCAAACTCCGAGCCGAGCTCAACTTTTGCCGGAATTCCCGCGAGTTCTTCGAGTGCGTATTCTCCGACAAGACAGGTGAAGCGGGCCGTGCCCATGCCGACGAGCGTGATGTGGTCGAGGGAACGGATACGATTTTCAAAGGCTTCAAGTCCGCCGAACTTGACCGTTCCTTCGCTTGGCACAAGCCTCCCACGCATAGTGTCTCGTAGTGCCTGGGGCTGTTCCATGATTTCTTTCAGCATGAAGTGAGGGAAGCCGCCGAGTTCCGCCGCGCCGTTTGTCCACTCTATCGTTGTTGTCGTCCTGTGTAGTTTCTCACCGCCGTTTTTGAAATTTGATATTTCGTATGAGCCACCTGAAAGGGTGACCATGTCGCCGTCATTTAAGTAGATGACAGAGTTGGTGATAGGGAGAATGGCGGTCGCGTCCGAAGCGACAACATTCTCCTCTTTGCCGATACCCAGAATGAGAGGGGAGCCGAAACGGGCCGCCACGAGAGTTCCCGGATTTTTTTTCGAAAGTACCACAATGCCGAATGCTCCATGAAAATCTTTGAGCGCCAGCCGAACAGTTTTTGCGAAATCTTTTTCTTTCTTCGCGTACTCCTCAATGAGATGTGCGACGACCTCGGTGTCGGTTTCCGACACAAAGCGATGTCCCTTCTTCACTAATTGGTCCTTGAGTTTTTGAAAATTCTCTATGATACCGTTATGTGCCACGAAGATATCGCCCGTACAATCTTTATGCGGATGGGCGTTCTTCTCACTCGGCTCTCCGTGTGTTGCCCAGCGTGTGTGCCCGATGCCGACCGCACCTGTAAGCGTCTCGGTCAAGCACTTCTCTTTCAGCAACGCGACTTTGCCTTTGGCACGGACGCAGTTAATCGTATCTTCCGATACGATAGCCACCCCCGCGCTGTCATACCCGCGGTATTCCATGCGAGTTAGCCCCTCAAGCACAATGGGGAGAGCCTCTCTTTTTCCGACGTATCCGATGATGCCGCACAAGGTAGTGAAATAAATTCCAAAATCTAAATTCTAAACAAATTCCAAATCTCAAATCCGTAAACTCGATTGTGACATATATAACTCTCTCTCTGAAGAAAATGTCGCAGTAATCAATAGGGCGTATTGTACGCTAAAATAAAATAGCTAAGACGTTGACATATTGTCATTTTCGTGTATTATTGCTTTGGCTTCGACAATACAAAACCCCCCAAATATAGAGGAGATTGAATGAAATTCAAATTGATTTGCTTTCTGACGACCCTTGCAGCCCTGGTCTTTCTTGGTGTGCGATTTTACAACGTCCACCTTGAAGACCCGCTCACCCTCGGACGCACCATGAGCACTTATTACCGTTCGGTGCCGGCAAACGACCATTGGTGGCTTACTTCGGTGCCCGAACAGACGGCAGAGAACCGCGCTTTCTTTGAAGCGAGACGTAAGAAAATTCTCGAGCTTATCGAGCGATTCAGGTCCGTAGATGAGCTTTCCGAAAAGATGTGCAAGTACGCCACAACTATGCCGCTTAGCGTTTTACGTATCGGTACGAACGTAACGGCTCTCACTCTCGCCGCGGGTACGGGATTCAACGTCGTGATAATTCCACAGAGTGAAGCTGAAGGCTTTAAGAAGGCATTCAATCTCAGCACATTCTTCTATTTTCGGGGAGGCGATGAAGGTCCCCTTTTTTTTCCCGCAATAACTATGTCCGACGCGTTTCTCGCCTGCTCATTCATGCACGAGTGCGGACACGGTATTCGCGTGACGGGAAAGATTCTCGGTACTCAGACCGAGGAAGAGGTACTTATGCATGGGCTTTCTCTCGAGATACTTAAGAGAGCCGTGCCGGAGTACGGCCAAAAGGTCGCGCAGATTCTCTCCCGCAGCGATACGAAAGGCTTTAAGCGGATGCTCGGGAAGATTACCTCAGAGGACCTGCGCGAAATGGACACTATGGTTCATGGGAAAGTCTATGGTCGGGAAATTGCGAGAGTGAGTATTAAGCAGCACATTTTTTCCGTAGGATTTTCGTTCGTTGACGAGCGAAAATTGCCAAACATCGTAAAGAGTGAGATTTACGAGTGGCTCGACACCGTCAACAGAGCCTGGACGGATAAATCGCATTAATGGTGCTAAGCACCGGCAGCGGAGGATTTCCTTTGCTGTTTTTTTAATTTCTTTTTTTAACTATGTCTCGAACTGAACGCAAGTGCGAGCGCGACAAGCGCAAGTGAGATGTCACGGAAGAGTACGTTCAGTTGATTTTGGTTGAAGTAGACGATCGTACCGAGGAAGACGGCAGCTATAAGAGAGGGAAGGAAGATCCGCCATCCTGAGAGAATCCAGAGGGCGATCACAAGATGGAGTCCTGCAATGAGCATAATGAGCACGCTCTCTGAAATGCCAAAACCTCTGGCGAAGGCGGGGATGTAGCCAACCCAGTTTCCCGGATTGGTCCAAAACCCATATGCCGGATAGAGAAAGGCGAAGGCAATCGCTATTCGCAGTAGTAAGTGAGAGGTTTTACTCATAGTTCCTGTTACTCAGTTACTGTTACAGTTCCAGTCATGCTTGCATTCAAATGGTCGTGATATCCCCAGGTTCCCGCTTTTTCAAACGTAAAACGGAACTCATCTTTTCCTTTCGCGTCTGTCTTGTATTGGTCGAATTCGGGATAGAGAAGGTGAGCAGGGTGATCATTGGAAGCGACCGATGCTTTCTTTCCTGTTTTGTTGAGAAATAAAACCGAGGTTCCTTTCTTGATGGTGATTGCGCTCGGAGAAAATCCATTAACATCATAGATGACGGTTATGTCACCGGTTGACTCTGTCTTTCCTGCGACAACAGCCTCTTTTGTCTCTGTACCTGGTACGGGCATTCCTGTCTCTATACTGGTACTTTCTGCGGGAGACGGGTTTATTTTCGATTCAATGTTCCCACAGGCTACGTATACTTTTGCATCGCTTGCGGATTTGTGAACATTAATGGAGAGCGGAAGTTCCGAAACAAGTTGTTCAAGGGTGAGAGGAAGTTCTGTTTGCGCTGCTCCCTTGTCTACGTTAGTAAGTGGATACTTCACTGCTCCAAGTGTCGTGCAAGAGCCGAGATGAATATGTGACGGCATTGCTACCTTCGATGGCTTACCGGTGATGTTTACGATAACTTTAAGTGTGTTGGGGCTGGTTTGAGTGATGACCGCTTCGCCCTTTTGTCCGGACTTGTTCTGTTCATCCAGTTTAAGAGTAATAGTCCGTCCAATTTTTGCCATTTCCGCTTTTTCTTTCTGCTCCTTTTCGATTCGTTCGGCCTCTGTCTTCGCTATCTTTTCAGCTTGTTCCTGTAGCACTTTCTTCTCTTTTTCGGCAACCATCCCTTTCTTTACCATGTACCCTCCGCCCCCAAGTACGAGGAGAGCAATAATAATGGCTGCAACCGGTGCGATTCCTTTGGTGGTATTTGTTCTCATATATACAGTGTACGTCTTCTACGCTAGTAATCTTTTAAAGTTTTGAGACTAAAGTGTAACAATGTTTTGCAAGAAACAAAATGTTTAACTTGAACTCGACATTTTTTGTGCTTCGATTGTCAAGAAGAGTGGGATTTCTTTGCGTGCGAAATCTTCAGCGATTCCTCGTGGTCCGTCTTGGCTTTTCTTTCCAGATATCCACTCCTCAAGTCTGAGGACGGCAAGGCCTGATTTGGCGAACGCCTTGAAATAGAGTTGTAGCGGACGATGGAAACTTACGGTTTGCTCCTGTGGAGCGCTTCCTGGATGCATTGCGATGTTGGTCCGTAACTCCGAGAGGTATCGGTCGATACGCCGATACTGCGTGTTTTTCTTTTTATGGGCATCTCCGCCAGAGGCGGATCCGCCTTCGGCGGAAAACTCCCACGAGCTCGCTTTTGGGATACGAAACGCGGGGTGATTAAGTACAATATACAGTGTGCCTTTTTTGGTAAGTACTCGGGACGACTCTTCAATTGTTTCTCGGAATTTTTCTATATTCTGCAAAGCGAGCACGATGACGACTTTATCGACGCTCTCGTCTTTGAGGAAAGGAAGGGACTCCGCTGACGCAACGTGATAGGAGATTTCTTTGGGGGATTTTGTTTTGGCGATTTCGATAAGCTCCTTCGAAATATCGGCTCCGGTCACCTTCGCTCCGGCGGCCTGAAATGCCCGCGCGAAGAATCCTTGTCCGCAGGCGAGGTCGAGAATCTGTTCACTCTTTTGTATCTCCATCAGTCGAAGCAGGTTCGGTAAAATCAGGTCCTTCTGGTACGAACCTTTCTGTTCGACGGTTTCGTCGTACCACTCGGCGACGTTGCCCCAGGAGGTTGGTACGGGTTTTTTCTCTGGAGGTTTGTCCATATAATCTCTTAAAAGTCATCTGGTAAAAGTCCAGTGTGCTTTGCGATACGGGAAAGCATACGAGGACCTATCTCCTCTCGTTCATGGAATGCAAAGACGTAGTCAACGTAACCCGCTTTTCCGAGAATTCGATGTGAACCACGCTGCCGCTTTATATACCAACCACTTTTTTGCAATGCGCGAAGTACCTGACCTGCCTTAGCGGTTCGCCAGTCCATGTGAAGTTAGCAGACGAATAATCCGGAAACGGTTGCCGGTACGCGTCCCCGTTCCACGGTGTCCGCAAGAGTTCGCAAGGCGATACTGTACGCTTTTCTTGTCGCTTCTTGTTTGGTAATGCCGTACGCCATAGCTCCCGGAAGGCTCGGGATTTCAGCAATCCAGCGTCCATCTTTTTCACGGCAAAACTCCACGCGCAACGCCGCGGTCTTCTTGTTTTTAGTCGTCTTTAACATGCATCTAATGTAGCATTTTTCTCCGTACTCGACAATCCAAGAACGTTCAAAAATTCGAAAAGTATGGGTCTTTCCGTATATCCATCAGTCGAAGCAGGTTCGGTAAAATCAGGTCCTTCTGGTACGAACCTTTCTGTTCGACGGTTTCGTCGTACCACTCGGCGACGTTGCCCCAGGAAGTGGGAGCCTTTTTTTTGGGCACAAATTTTTTCATACTTCGCGAATTGTTTTTAACGTTGAATCAATGAAGTTGCTTTTACTTAGCGTGTAACTTTTACGATTATTAGGATATCGTAATGCCAACCTTTCTTTTAGCTTTTCATATTCTGTGACCGCTTCAGGATGCGCGCAAAGATAATCGCGGAACGTTCTATCGTCTTACCAGACAGAGCTGCCTAACTTTGTTATGTGTAAATAGTGTGTCCGTAATTCTTCAGAACCTTTCACAAAAAGAACTTGTGTATCGTCAGAGCCGTTCTCTCGGTAGGTGTACCCTGCATTTTCAAGGAGCGACCTGATGTTTTCTACGTCCTCAAGTTCTTTGACCGCCATAAGTATATCGATGATAGGTTTCGCAACTAATCCGGGGACAGATGTGCTACCGATGTGTTAAATGTCTAAAGCGCTATCGCCAAGAAGATTTTTAAGGAATTTCTTCTCTGCCTCAAAGGCTTCGGCCCATTCTGTGTGATGCTTCTTCGAAATAACCGTTCCTCGTTTTAAGCCGATTTTTTCGTTCATAATAACATAAGGGTGTGGGAATTTCTCTCCTTACATGAGCAGTATACCTTTTGGGTATATTCTTCGCTCGGAAGCTCGAATCTACGCTCAAAAGCTTTTCGAATCCCACACGGAAGCGTCCCACGCTTCCTACCCTCCGCTTTCGCAGACTCAAACGGAGGGTGTGGGAATTTCTCGGCCTACTGCCGCAGTACCCCTTTCCCATTTTCTCGCCATCAGAATGTCTCGAAAATATGGGAGAAGGGCTTCGAATTCCACACGCACTGTGCGCAGGCACAGTGCTACCCTCCGCCAAGAAAATCATCCGCCTTAAGCGGAGATTTTCAACGGCGGTGTCTATTGTACAAAATTCGAACTTATTTTGAAAGCAACCCCGATGAAAACTAATCGCACGCGCGGAGCGCGTGGTAGCACTGACCAAAATCGTACGCTCGGAGAAAACCCCACGCACTGGCGAGTACGCCAGCAACCCCGAAA
>CALRDB010000010.1 GCA_943354745.1 Candidatus Nomurabacteria bacterium
CCAAAGAACTTCTCGGTCTTGATTAAGACCGATTAGGTGGATAAAGTACTGAATGGGGAACTCGACGAATTCATAGAAGTGGAGAAAAATCTATAGAGCGTGGTACAATTATCCGCAATGAAACGGGTTGGTGTAACCACAGCGTCGTGTTGTCTCTTTTTGGTTGTTCTTTCGGCATTTGCGTTGCCGTCTTTTGCGTTTGCGGAGAACGCGATGCCCTATGCGCGGTATTGTCCCGACCCGACCGATATTTTTACCGGTATCGCTCACGAGACTGAGTATACCCCGAAGATAACAGTGAAGGTTGATCCAGTGTTTGAGTCCGCGATGCTGAAGGCTCATCCCTCCATTCCGCGGCTTCCCCTTACACCGGTCTACGATATCGTTGTTACGGCGGTGCCGACGATTAATCAATATTGTCTCCCGCAATATGATGACCGCGGACAACTTATAGCTCCGGTAACTCCGCCGGATATCTTGCCGTTCAACGGGGAAATCATTATCGGCAACTCACCCATTACGAAACAGGGTAGTATTTTTGTCATTGGCCCCGGTCAATTTAAGCTCGCAGGAAAAACCGAGACAGGGGAGTGGAAATATGAATGGAAGCTCAAAGGTTGGCCGAATGGAATTACGAAAGAAGTGGACATGTTGCGCTTGTTTAAAGCTATGAACTCGGAACCGCGCGAGCCTATCAATGTGAGGGTAGAAGTGAAGCGGCCAAATAAGGAAGTGATGTTCGAGATAACGGGGGCACCTTTCGATAATTGTTCACGGCTCGGGTCGAAGAAGGAGATCGTCTGGGGACGCAAAAAAATAATTACCGTGCAGGGTTTCAGCGTGCCTTCCCTGGACCCTTTTCAAAGCTGGATGGGGAAACTTGTGCCGGGGTCAGTGGTAACTCCGGGATTTTCTAATATGAAGAAAAATACGGAAAGTCTTCTTTCTGAAGCCGAAATAGAGCGACAGAAAGGTAATCACGTACTTGCAGTCGGTCACTCGTTTGGGTCAATTGTCGTCTTTGATAGTCAGAAAAAATTTAAACCAGACGCGTGTATTGATTTCATGTTTCTAGACCCACCTTATGACAGCGTGGCTGGATTCCCCTTAATAGCAGGCACTCCGTTTGGGAAAGCGGTCAAGGCGGCAAATGATGCTGTTATCAAAGACAATCACTACACTATTGATTGGACTAAAGGTCGAGGCCTGTCGCATCCCTTTTTACACCACCCGTTCATGTTTCGTAAATTCTCTAAGAAGAGTAACGCAAATCTTAAGGCACTCGAAACGATAATCAAGGACTGGCAGTCGAGCAAACAGGATTGGATGCCGCCTAAAAGCAAGAAGACAGGAGTAGTGCAAAATCAAGTCATTCTTTCGGCAGCCGCCTTGGTTGGGGAAGGATTAGCGCAGTCGGCTGGCGGACAGACACTTTCTCAAGACGATACTTCTCCGAATACGCCGGTTATAGTAAGACTATCTTCAGTCAAAGGGTCGATTGGTTCCAGTTTGAAAATAAGTGGCCTGAATTTCGGAACAAAAGTGACGGTGTATCTTGAAAATGATTCCGGCGGTTTCGCTTGGCAGGAAGGTTTGGCGGTGAGAAAAGAAGAGGGACAAGATACCGTTACCTATACGATTCCGAAGGAAATGTTAGCGGTTGACGAGACGACGTATGACGCATATATTGCAAAACCGCTTTCGGTTGGGCTCTACTCTCTTTCTCTATCCGGCAGCGAAGAAACTTCGTTCGGGTCTGAACCTGTCTCGTTTGAAGTGACTTCGGGTAATATAACCACACTCACTCCCCGCCTCGGTGCGGATGGGAAACCCCTCCCTGTGCGGAAGTCGGAGATTCCAAGTTCACCTGGGAGTGAAGTTCGCTACGGCACTGCTTCAGATTGCAAAGAGGGTGTTACGGCGAAAGGGACGTTCCAGTATCCGTCCGGGATTGCATTGAGTGAAAGCGGAAATCCGAAGATGCAGATTATCGTCGACCCAAAGTTTAACGACAAAATGAAAGCGGAGCGCGGCACTCCCGACCTTCCCGTTACTCCTATCTATGATCTCGTAGTCCAAGCGGTGCCGGCATTCTCCTCTTGCTACACCGACACGCCGGAGAAGTTTTCTACCGAGCCGCCGAAGGAGTTGCCGTTTCGCGCATATATCGCCGTAGGTCAAGAAACACTCCTTTTTGGCTCTCTTGTATGGTACGGGAAAAAAGACAACCAAAGCCGTTTGCTCTATGAGTGGAAGCTTGATGGCTGGCCAAGCGGAATTGTGTCGTCCGAGAAACTTGAGAAAATCATCAAAGCGGTTCAAGAAAGTGACTCCTCGCTCCGGCTCGGGGCCACCATCAATCTGCCTAATCGTCCTATTCGGCAAGAGGAAACACCTACCTCATTCGAATTATGCGCGCCGCTTTCAGGCGGGTCGCCACACTCCGTCGTATTGATGCGCGGGAAGAGTATGGAGGCTCTCGCCTCGTCTATGGCACAATCTGAAGATAAGATTCGGCAAAATGGTTTTGAAGCAATACAGCCCTTCAAAAAATATAGCGTCTTTACAGAAAATTACGCACGAAAAAGTTACTTCGCGCATTTTATAGACCTTTCGGAACACGACGATACAGGCTGGGCAATGCTTTCTAAGAAGTTATTTATCGCGGCGAACAGTCGTCCAAAGAATATATCTGCCTGCGGACCCAACGCAAGTCAGTATTTTTTTCTCACCAGTCGCCCGCAGGGCGGACTCAACTACGCTCCCTATGGCGGTAAAATCGCTTTTATCAGCACGCCGACGGTAGAAGTCGCCATGCACGAAACGGCACACTCATTCGCAGGACTGGAGGATGAATACCATTTTGGTTTCGACCTAACGCTGTACAACGCGAACTGCGCTACGGCATCAACACGACCGGGAATCCCCGTACCAACCACAGACAGTCAAAAAGCACTTCTCGCGAAAATCGAGCAAGCTCCCCGCAATTCTGACCTCACTTTCTTCAAACGCGCCTACTGGGACACTTACGGAGATACGATTAAAGGATGTGGTGTGAACAGTCAATTCCGACCTTCGTTGAAGAGCATTATGAACACCAACGGTTTTAATTCCGACAAATTCAACATTCCAAGTTGCGTGTGGATACTCAAAGCGATCAAGGGAACGAGTTCCGATGCGGATTGGCAGGAGTGCATGGCTCTTGACGGTCTTGAGAAGCCGACGGCGCGTTCTGACGGAATCATCAGTCTTTCACCCCCGCCTTTCTTTTCTGCCTGGTTCCAAAATCAGCTGGCCGCCATAGGAGCGATAACCGATACGGTGTCCTCGGGTAGCGATACTCCTTTTGTCAATCTCGAATATTTTTCACCAAACGGAAAAGAAATCAAAAATGAAATCTATCAACGTGTCAGCGGAAACGGAGAAAATGCGGTGTGGCAAGTGGTGGTAGCTGAACAGGACGATGTCATCCCCGCAACTTCACAGGTCGCAGGCACTCCACCATCAGAGGGAACAACCTGCATTGCTCCAAACACTGCTCCAAAGATTATTACGGTTGGAGGCGTTGGCTCTACTTATACCCATCCGTTCTTTGCGTGGGTGCAGGGTCTTGGTGCTGTAGTTGGGGAGATACCGCTTGATGGAGTAAGCGTAGAACAAGCATCTGCACTTCTTACGAGTAAAATCAACGAACAACTTACCGCGGGGAATCGTGTAGTGGTCGTGGCGCACTCTCTCGGTTCGGTGATTGCGTTTAACTTAAGCACAGCGTTTAAGGGAAAGCCCGTAGAGTTTATTTATATTGACCCGCCATACGATAGTGTGGGTCCCGTGCGGTGTGTGGCGTCATTCTGTAGCGAGACGGCACGAGCCATAAACTTAGCCTTCGGACACGGCATCAAAGATGACCCCAATATTGTTGACTGGACTAAGGGGAAAAGTACCGATCCTCTCCATGACCCGTGGGGCAGTTTAAAGAGTGGGAAGGTACAGGAACCACCGAAAAAGCCTCTTGATATCAAGGGAGGGGAACTCCTTGGTGACTTGAATCGGCCCGGACTTACTGTGGAGAAAAATGCTGAATTACGGAGAAATTTAGACGACCTTACAAACAAGATTCAGGAGCGTTTGAAGTGTGCGGAAGAGAAGAAGTTCACTCCGGTTGACGGTGAGCCGTACCAAGGCAAGGCGGCATCTTCCGCACAATTTTCCTCAGGTGCAAAGGTGAAAGTGTCTTTGTCCGACGACCGAACCCCACCTGCAGAGTTTTCGGTGCTTACTACTGGAGAAAAGGCGACTAAACCGGAAACCTGTCTGGACACAAGCGGACAGAGAGTGTTCGCTACTAACCCAAAACCGCTTCAGACAAGCTGGGGTCAGGAAGCGAACTGCGCGCAAGGAATTTCTGACGCGACGGCGCTGTACAAACGGAAGGCGGAGATTGTTGCAAGTATCGCTACTACTCAGCAGTATATTGATGTGGCAGTATCTTCTCTGGCGGAGATAAAAGATATGACCACCCTTGATGGAGTGTCTTTTTCTCTCATGTCCGCCGGAGAGAAGCAGGAGAAGGGGTATGACAAAGTAAATGGCGTCACACTTCAGTGTGTAGCAGGCGCGCTTACACCACTCGGTACTGCAAGTAGCAACAAAGTGGAAACATATTCGGCTTCATCTCCAGCGATTTTAAAAAAGGTTGCAGACTTAAAGCAGAAGCAAGCCGTTGCCAAGCAAGCTTTTCTTAGCGAGGGGGAAAAAGAGAAAGGTATCGTCAACAACGCGACACTCGGGCGACTCACTGCCCTTAAGAGCGCGCTTAAGGAGGATTTTATCCTCGTCACAAGCAAGGCTTTTGCGGAAAGACAATCCAGCCTAGGTGGTGCAGCTGCAGCGATACCTCTTTCGGTTAAACTCGGTCGTACTTCAGATGGCAAAGCGAAGCAGTGTACCTCGTTTGCTTTTGGGGTACAAACGAAGCTCGCGATAGGCGGTGTTAAGGGTACTTTCCTTGAGAGTACGGTTGCATTTGGTGATCAAGTCTTTGATCGTGATTGTATACCAGAAGCGTATCTTCTCGGTGAACTCAAAGCGGGTATGGAGAGTAATGTCACCTATTACAAGAAGCTGAAGGAAGGATACGAGACGCTTCTTCATCAGACGGAGCCGCAACTCCGAGCACTTGAAGCAGCTAAGTTTAATTGCGTTAACCCAACCATTCTTGCTTCCGGCGGGACATCAGTCAGGAAGTCGACCATACCAACCCGACCTGAGGTAGCAGGAGAAGAAGGTTCCGAAGCCTACCAAGGTCACGCGGCGGATTCGGCGCAAGTCGGAAAAATCCCCGATGGAGAGGATATTGGAGTCTCGTGTTCTGGCAAGGTGCAAGAAAAGACGGCTGACGGACAGTATGTATTGTGGCAGGCAAGAGCAATCGGCTCGAACAAAGGGTACACTTTTACATGGTCAGGTACCGATGCTTTGTCCGGTAACGGCCCGACAGTACGCAAAGTATATGCCGTGGGGGGTTGGAAACGCATCAGAGTGGAGATTGTTTCGGGACCAAAAGAAGCGTCCTGTGACGCAACTGTCTTCGTGCCGGATGATAGTCCCGCACTTTCAACCGTCGAACTTGAATCAAACGATGTATACGTAATAGAAGTGGACAGCGCTGAAACCGATACACGAATGCATTACTTCAGTTCCTACTTTTATGAAAAGTACAAGAGGGATGACTGGGATTTTCTCGCATTTTTCTCGCAATTTGCACCAACTAGCGATAGCGGGAACTTGTATCATATTAACGTTAAAAACGATGTTAAGGGTATAGGACTTAGGTTATTTGATAGTACCAAGCGATATGGTAGCGAAGGCAGGCTTTGGGGAATCGGTATTTTAAAGAACCCTGACATGTACAGTGGGTTTCCGTACGACGCTTTGCTGGAGGAAGTCTTCGCTCATACAATGGGTGTCTTTGTAGACAACGGAAGCGGGGCCCTACCGGTTCGCAACCTTCTCAACCCGGCACATTGGAGCAATTGTATGAGTTTTCCCAAGGAAAAAAATGGCCACTATGACTATTGGAATGCTTACACATGGCAAAACAACGGCGATGGAACGTGGACGAGGACAAAAGGATATTCTTTAGAATCTACACGGCTTGATCCGTTCATGCTATATCTTTCTGGTTTCCTATCTCCGGAAAGAGTGCCTGATGCGACGCTTCTAAAGCCGTTAAGCGGTGATACTACCGAATGCAACAGGTTAAGTACGATACGTGCAACCGCACAAAGTATTTCCATCAACGATATCATTGCGCTTCACGGTCCTCGTGTTCCGTCATCGAAAGACTCACCAAAGAAATTTAGAACAGCCTTCGTACTTGTTGTGCTCAAGGGTTCGACTCCGTCAAGTGAAATGCTTAAGCAGCTTGCTGCTTGGTCAAAAAGCTGGCCGGCCGTACTCGCACAGGCAGTAGATACTTCAGCTTTCTCCGCGTCTTCCGTAAAGTCGTCAATTCGAATTAGCCGTGGTGGAGAATTTAATTACCCTGAACTGCCGATCGGAAGCCTCCCTCAAGGACTAGCAAGTTTTGATATTATCGCAAGCGAAGCTGTCCGTCTCTCGAGGTTGGAATTTAGGATTTCAGTAACCGGCAATTCGTCCGCTCTTTCAGGAATGAATTCATTTGGGTTGTACCGTCTTAATCCCCCCGGCTATATTGGATATGGGAAATTTGGGATTAACCGCGAGTCCGTTGTATTCTCAAATTCTATTGATATCGACGCGGGAGTCACCACTTTCGCTCTAGGCGCTATTCCAGGCTCGAAATTCTCCCCCGGTCAGAAACTTACCCTTTCAGCGAATTTCTACAAAGACGATATTGAGGCGACGAGTAAGACAGACCCGAAGCGTTATTTGAACTTTTCTAAAAGTGAAGTGATGATTAATACGCTTACCGCGGTCCTTCCAAATCAGGGGGTGAAAGCACCTGCGCAAGGAAACCTACCTGCCGAAGTCCTTCGTGCTCCTGCAAAGGTAGATAAGAACGGAGTTAATCTCTCCGTGACAAAACCGACCATTTCGGGATCCTCTGCGGGCGAGGGGAAATTATACGCCGGTGAGATGACGCTAAAAGCATCGGTGATGAGTGAGGGTTTGGAGGTAGCACAGACATTCAACAACAGTCTGCAGTATCGTGATGTCGCGACAGGCGGTCCGTGGACCGACTGGGTGAAGTTTGAAGTGGCAGGACTCAACGCGGGTGGTAGGGCCGATGTGAAGCAAACATGGGGAGGCGGGGTGGGGGAATGGGAGTTTCGCCTCGTCGCCGATAACGGAAACGCTGTTCCGGAATCGGAAGAGCAGGATAATCAGTCAGGATCTGTTCATGTCGTCATTGTACCGAAGGCGGGCGAGTCGGCCGTACAGCCGGTGGAGAAAGCCACAGGCCCAGCGAAACTGCTACTCTCTCCGCCGGTTATTTCGGGACAACAAGTAGGTTTCGGGAAGGTTCGAGCAGGTTCTATGACCATTTCAGCCAAGGCAACCAACGCAGGGGGAGGAGAACTTCCCGCCAGTGAAGGTCTCTTTCAATATTCCGTTGATGGCCGAGTGTGGATTGACTGGGTGAAGAGCGGTGTATCAACACTAGGCGCTGGAGTGAGCCATACTAACGTGTATGATTGGGAAGGAGGTTCGGGGAATTGGTATTTCCGATTTTGCGTGAACGAAGAATCGCTCGGCCGAGAGTGCTCCTCGAATGCATTTGTGGAGGTTGTGTCGAATTAAAGCGACCTGTCCAAGCTTAATCAGTCGTGTATCGTTGTAGGATACTTTTATGAACCGAATATACACATTACTGTGCATCGCTGGTATTTTGTGTATTGTCTTGGTGTCTAGTTCGTCAATCCAGAAGAGTATTCCTACTCAGGATTTGTCCGCGCAAGTCGCAGTATCTCAGACCCCCCCCGCTTCGGGTGCAGATATCGAAGCTTTGCAAAAACGCTTGGCTGATCTTTTGGCGTTTTTGGAGACCCTTAGTCGCAAAGCCAACAGTCTTCCTGACGTACCTCCTCCGTTGTTGGAGGGTGACGTCCAGCTCGTCGGCACGGGAGATAGAGCGGGTCGCCTCTCTGCTTCATTTGGGTCCGTTCCCATATTTGAGCACGGCGACATAACTCTTCAGGTCATCAATAAGGCGAGTCGGGCAATTACTTTTATTGAGATTTCTGGTCTTGGAACACTTTTTCACTATAAAGGTGGGGCGTTCCCTGGGACGAATCGTGATGATGCTTGCCAGAAGACAATTCCTGGTAAGAGTACCTGTACGGTAACGGTAACTTTTTCTCCTGCCGGAGTAGGGGCTGATTATGGATCAGGTCTGGTAAGAATGCAGACGGGGTTAACGCTGAAGTATCTTGACGGAAGCAGGCAGGGAGAGACACTTATTATGGTAATCGGTGGCTTTAGTGATAAAAATTCTACGGGAAATCTATTAGCGATCGTTGATGTGCTTACACACCCTACTGCACTGGGGGAATCACGGGACATAGGAGTCCGTATTGGCCTCAAAGATTCGCTCGACACGAGCACTGTATTTTTCAAGAATGTTTCTGTGGCAAAAGTTACAGAACCGTTCTCTCTCTTAAAAAATGATTGCAAACCGGATACGTACCAAGCTTCCTGTTTTCTAAAATTCATACTCAAGCCACTACAAGGTGGTGTCTACTCTGACACTATAACTTTTTCGCTTGATACCGGAGCCGGTACCCCATTGAAATTGTCTGCCGAGTTGAAAGGGGTGGTGGCGACTTTTGACCCGTCACAGAGTTTGCTTATTGTTTACAACAGTGCGGTTCCAGAGAGTGTTTTAGCTAAAGACTATTATCTTACGCACCGACCTGGTATCGCGAACGCGAATATGGTTGCCGTCAATTATCCAACTACGCCGGCCTGTGCTTCGGCCTATTGCTTGAGTCAAGCGTATGAGATTATGACCTCTCGGCAGTTGTTTCGTGATAAAATTCTTTTACCTATCACCACATGGAAAGCTGCAAATCCGAATAAGAAAATAACCGACATAGTACTTATGCGTGGGATTCCAAGTCGTCCACAGGAAGGTGCCGACGGGAATTCAATGTTGTGGCAAGGGGAAGGTAGTACACAGATGATTCTCCACACCCTTTTTTCCGGTGCATTCGTTACCTCACTTGATATGGGATCACTTGGAGCTACAAGAGCCTATGTTGATAAACTTGCCCTAATGCATAGTCGTATGAAACCACCTTCTATACTCATCTCATCCAACGGTACGGGGTATGGAGGGGCGAAGTACTATTTTTCAGATGCAAAGACGGAGTTTCCTGATGATTTTCGAAAGGCGCTACAAGCGAAGGAAGGAGTATTCAGCGTCAATCCTGAGGCGAGTATTGACTACCGTGCTTATGGTGACTCTATTCTTACTACTGCTCAGAATGTGCTTGGATTTGTCACCTGGGGGGAGCACGGAGGTATCGGGGGCGATTATGCAATAAATGATACGCTCGCATTCACCGGTAATTCAGGGTGGTACCTTATGGAAACGTTTGAATCATATAACGGGACATGGACCGCTGGGGCAGACCAGAATAAGCACTTCCAAGGCAATTTCATAAAGTGGTTTTCCGAGAAGGCTTTCAAGGGAGATAACTACGTAAACACGCCTGTTGGTGCCGTAACGCATGTATGGGAACCAAATTTAACTGGGACGAATGATCCACAAAAGCTTTTTGCTTGCTGGGAAAATAAAGGTTGGTTCAGTAAGTGTGCATGGGGGAGTCGAGTAACTCCTCTTTTCCAGGCCGTAGGCGACCCTTGGGTAACTCGTTGATATATATGAAAAAAGCCGTTCTGCTAATTAGTTTTCTTGTATCGTCGTATGGTGTATATGCACTGACGAATGCGGAGTTGGGAGCACAGCTTGCAACGCTTGAACTGGATGCTAAAAAAATTGAGGCAAAATTGAGTTCAATCGAAACGGGTTCAGCTCAGTGGGACAAGCAAGCACTCTTGACGGATTTGACTAGAATTACAGGAGAAACAGTAGTCATTAAGACAAATATATTAGCACTTACACCAGTGCTAGAGAAACCGCCACTGGCAGTCTGTACGCCGAACACTCCTCAAACTAAAGATGTAGCTTGTCCTCTGGGTGAGGAAGGTAAAATTTCACAGACAAGGATTTCAAGTTGTCCAGGACCTACTTTTGGGGGGTGGACGACCACTTCAAATTCATGCAAAAAAATCTGTACGCCGTTGCCATCAGTAACGGAAAGCTTATCGTGTCCTTCAGGTGAGCAAGGTACCAAGTCACGGACAAAGAGTTCACTTTGTCCGGGGCCTACATGGACAGATTGGAGCATCACAAGTAACTGTAAGGTTACCACCCCTGCGGCTGGAGCCGCAAAGGTAGACCAGGGTACAGATAGTAAGACAACTGTCGCCACCACTGGGGGTGGCGCCACAGGTGCAGTAGGACCAATTGCTCCCGCCGGTTCGACAGCGCTTCCTTCACCTCTTCCTGCGGCGGATACGGGTGCAATTACCGCATCCCCTTCGTCGCCACCTAGTGATACGGATATGACCATCCCGGGATTCCTTGGTCGCCTCAGTGGGGTTTTGGACAGTATTGTACCGTTCATCATCGGTCTTACGGTATTCATCATCATCTGGGGAATCTTCAACTACGTCACTCATGCGGCTGAGGAAGAAAAACGCGCTGAAGCGAGAAGTCTTATTATCTACGGAATCCTCGGCGTCTTCTCCATGCTCTCGATATGGGGTTTCGTAAATATTTTGCTGAATACGTTCACTCTCGAGAGGCAGATAAGACCGGGAGATCTTCCTACGGTCCCTACTGTCGTAGCCCTACCCCCTCGGTAACCTTTTTGGATTTTCTCGCTTTTGAGTTACAATGACCATACGAACTACGATTGCGATACGAAAGCGCGAGAGTGTAACACGCCGTTCGTCTTACGGACTTATTTACATGAGCGCGTGTGTGGGTGCGCTTCAACATTGGTATTTTGTATCTGACCATGATTTCATTTGATAAAGTCTCAAAAATCTATAGTGACAACTCAGCGGCACTCGATGGGGTGTCTTTAACGATACAACCAAAGGAATTTGTCTCCATTGTAGGGAATTCGGGAGCGGGAAAGACGACTCTTCTCAAGCTCATCCTAGCGGAAGAGTACCCTACGAGCGGAAATGTGCTTTTCGACTCAATGGATGTCCACAAGTTGAAACGTCGCAAATTGTATCAGTACCGACGCAAAATCGGGGCAATATTTCAAGATTTTCGCCTACTTCCCAACAAGACTGCATTTGAAAATATTGCGTTCGCAATGGAAATGGCCGGTCGTTCTGAAGATGAAATTGCAGCCGATGTTCCGTATGTACTTGAGATGGTTGACCTCGGCAACAAGATGTGGAATTTTCCTAAGGAGCTTTCAGGAGGAGAAAAGCAAAGGGTAGCCATTGCGCGGGCTATCGTCAATCAGCCAGATCTTATCATTGCGGATGAGCCTACTGGGAATCTCGACCCGGTGAATACGCGCGAGATTGTGCAGATCTTGAAAAAGATACATGACCTCGGAACCACAGTGATTTTGACTACTCACAACAAAGGGGTGATTGATTCGCTTGGGAAGCGGGTAGTCACTCTGGAAAGAGGGAGGGTGATTCGGGACGATCCTCACGGCAAGTATGTGTTGTAGGATAACTATACTTTCCGGAATCTCGAATACAGAATACCGAAAAACAAACAGCAAGAGAAAGCTAAAAGCGTAAAGAATTGTATAATAGGATTTGGTTTCTCGTTTGACTATTCAGTATTTTTCGAAACTACGTATTAGATATTCGATATTTTCATTCTTATGCTCTGGACTTCAATCAAACGCGTCATTCGAGGGGGAGTGGTAAATTTCTACCGCGACGGATTCGTCTCGCTCGCTTCGGTTTTCATAATGACCGTTACGCTCTTCGTGATGGGGGGCATGGTTTTCCTTTCCGCGACACTCTCGGCGTCGCTCGAAGATATAAAGAATAAAGTGGATGTAAATGTGTACTTCCTGACGAAAGCTTCCGAGGTAGAGGTCAGGGCTGTTCAGAGTGCGCTACGGACGCTCCCTGAAGTAAAGGAGGTTGAATACATTTCACGAGAGACAGCGCTTGAGAACTTCCGGAAACGACACGAGAATGATGAACTAACTCTCCAGGCGCTTAATGAACTTCCCGACAACCCACTTCGTGCGGTACTTACGGTGCGTGCAAAAGAACCTTCTCAGTACGAAGGTATTGCCGCATTTCTTAAGAATGATAACGCCCTCTCGAGTGGCAGTAAGTCGATTATTGACGAGGTGAACTACTATGATAACAAAGACGCTATCGATAGGCTCACCCGGATTATACGTGCCACCGAGCGTCTAGGGTTTGCATTGGCGATTATACTCATCATTATTTCTATTAGTATTGCGTTTAATACTATCCGGTTAATTATCTATATTTCTCGGGAGGAAATTGGGGTTATGCGGCTGGTCGGAGCAAGTAATAAATACATTCGTGGGCCGTTTATTATCTCAGGTATTTTGTACGGAATTAGTTCAGCGTTTCTTACCCTTGCTCTCTTCTTTCCCCTCACGTATTATCTGGGGGATTCGACAGAGGCGTTCTTCAGCGGTCTTAATCTATTCAGGTACTACCTCGCGCATTTCGGAGAATTCTTCCTGATTATTACCGGTTCCGGCATTGTTCTAGGGTCCATTTCAAGTTTCTTGGCGGTCAGGAGGTATTTGAACGTATAACAGATCACTGAATCACTAAATAACCCAAGCAAAGATTACTTTTTTGTCATCCAGTTATTCTGTCATAAGTCATACGTTATGAGTGGAGTCAAACGACACAAATATATATTCGTTATCGGCGGTGTTATGTCCGGTGTCGGGAAGGGAATTGCATCATCTTCCATAGGGCTATTGCTTCAGGCAAAAGGCTTTTCGGTTAATCTCGTCAAAGTCGATCCCTATCTTAACGTAGACGCGGGAACGATGAACCCCACTGAACACGGTGAGGTTTTTGTTTTGAATTCTGGCCTTGAGACCGATCAGGATATGGGGAACTATGAACGATTTTTGAATAGAGATCTTTCATCAGAAGATTACATGACCAGCGGGCAGGTGTATCTCACGGTACTTAAGAAGGAGCGTGCGCTCGAGTACAAAGGAAAGTGTGTGGAGGCAATCCCTCATGTCACTGAAGAGATTCGCCACCGTTTTATCCGTTCGGCTGAAGTGAGCGGGTCGGATATTACTGTTGTGGAAATCGGTGGGACAGTTGGCGACTATCAGAATATGATGTTTATCGAAGCGGCGCGTATTTTGAATCTCAAGAACCCTGACGATGTCGCTTTTATTCTCGTCTCGTACCTGCCGGTTCCTGGAAATATCGGGGAGATGAAGACAAAGCCGACACAGAATGCCGTTCGCCAGCTCAATTCCTACGGCGTTCAGCCTGATATTATTATTGCGCGGAGCGCGACTCCGCTCGACGCGAAGCGTAAAGAGAAGCTTTCGATTTCGTGCAGTGTCCCTGAAGAGAATGTTATTTCCGCGCCAGACATTAGCAGTATCTATGATGTACCTATTAACTTCGAGAAGGAGAAGATGGGTGAGATTTTGCTGAAGACACTCCGCCTGACGACACGCGTGAAAAAGGATGGACTCACCACGTGGAAGAAATTTGCGAGCAGTGCGCATGGCGCTACAGAGGAGGTGAAAATTGCGGTGGTGGGGAAGTACTTCGACAGTGGAGACTTCGTGCTTTCCGACGCGTATCTCTCTGTTATAGAGGCGCTTAAAATTTCCGCCTATAAAGTGGGGCGTAAACCGAAACTTACGTGGGTGAACTCAAAGGAGTTTGAGAAAGGGACAAAGGAAGTCTCTATGCTCAAAGAGTTTGACGGTATTTTGGTTCCTGGAGGTTTTGGTGAGAGTGGTATCGAAGGCATACTGTTGGCCATTCGGTTTGCGAGAGAGAATAAGATTCCGTATTTCGGACTGTGTTACGGTATGCAACTTGCTTGTATCGAATACGCGCGCAACGTACTTGGTCTCGCTGAGGCTACGACAACGGAGATAGACTCAAAGACGACACATCCAATTATCGACATTATGCCAGAGCAAAAGAAGCACATGGCGGAAGGAAAATTTGGTGCAACGATGCGCCTCGGCGCCTATCCTTGCGAGGTGAAACCAAATACAACCGCATTCGATGCGTATTCTGATCCGGGAAGCTATAAGCTAACAGCTAAAAGCTATAAGCTAATCTCCGAACGACATCGTCATCGATATGAGGTGAATCCAGAGTACATTACACAGCTCGAAAAAGCCGGCTTAGTATTTTCCGGGAAGTCTCCCGATGGTGTCCTTATGGAAATTGCCGAACTTCCGAAAAAGGTTCACCCGTTCTTCCTTGGTACGCAATTTCACCCTGAACTCCAAGCGCGACCTCTCGCTCCGCATCCCCTTTTTACCGCCTTTCTCAGGGCAGCGATTGGGCAAACTAAGGGAAAATAGTTCACATCACTTAATCTTGGTATCGCTCACCTTCGACCTCGCGCGCCGCTGGAGACATCGTGGGTTTCTGAATTCAGAAAGCAGAGCCATCAACATGCTCAATGCTCGCGTACTCACTGCTATTTAGCGTCGGAGAAGACTGTGGATTCTCAGAGTCGAGTGAACGTGTCATACTGGTTTTATGGAACAGTTTAATACTTCCTTCTTTCTAACAACACTCCATCTTATCGGAGTAGCGGTTGGTCTTGGGGGAGCACTCTTTGGAGACCTCCTTTTCTTTTCCGCAACCAGGAACGGCATCATCTCACTTCCGGAACTCCGACTCATAAAGAAGGATGGGAACTTTGTGATGATCGGGCTCCTCATCCTCATTGTTTCCGGCACGGGCCTCTTCCTCCTGCAACCTGAGAAATATCTTGCTTCCACTAAGTTTCTTTCCAAGATGGCGATTGTCCTCGTACTCACCGTTAATGGCCTCATCTTCCACCGAGTGCATTTCAAAACGATGAAGAAGCTTGTCGGCGTCAGGCTCCGCGAATCGCGTGTCTTTAGGCGCGTGAGCGCGGGGCTTTTCATAAGCGGGGCCGTTTCGCTCACATCTTGGCTCTGCGCGCTCGCCCTTGGTTCACTTCGGTCCTTGCCTTTTTCGGTCTTCGAAATACTGTCGGTGTATACACTAGCACTTGGCATGGCAAGTATGAGCGCGATGTTTCTACGCCGTCGTTTTTTACAATCGTAGTTTTCTGTGTCAGAAGTTGGACGAATGCTTACAAAAACACCCTGGATTTTGTTGCAGTAGATACTAGAGCCTATTAACCTTACTGTTACCATGACAGAACTTACTCACATCGTTTCGGCATTACTCGCGCACGGCAAGGGTATTCTCGCGGCAGACGAGAGCGATTCGACCTGTGCCAAGCGGTTTGATACGTACGGCATTGAGAAGACCGAGGATATGCGTCGCACGTGGCGTGAACTTCTTTTCGGAACTCCCAACGTTGCAAAAGGACTGTCCGGAATTATTCTCTACGACGAAACACTAAGGCAGAAAGCGAGTACTGGTGAGCCGTTTCCTGAGTTTCTTTCGAAGCGCGGGATTCTTTCTGGAATTAAAGTTGACCAGAAAACTGAGTCTCTCGCGGGGTCACCAGAGGAAGAAGTAACGAAAGGTCTTGAAGGACTTCAAGATAGACTTACCGAGTATGGGCGTCTGGGGGCAACCTTCACCAAATGGCGCGCGGTTATTCGGATTGGAGAGGGGATACCGACCGAGCAGTGTCTTCGCGAGAATGGAAAGCGCCTCGCGCTCTACGCGAAGGCCTGTCAAAATGCAGGGCTTGTACCAATTGCCGAACCCGAGGTGTTACTTGAGGGAACTCATACACTTGCCCGTTCGGAAGAGGTTTTGACCAAGACACTCGCCGTGATGTTTGAAGAAATGAAAAAGGCCGAGGTCTCACTTTCCGAAATGATTCTTAAATCCAGCATGGCACTCCCGGGAAAAGAGTCCCCTCAACAAGGTTCGGGGCAAGCAGGTGAGAAAGCGAGTCTGAAAGAAATTGCAGAAGCAACACTCCGAGCGTTTGCTGCCTCGGTTCCGCGTGAAATGCCCGGTATTGTATTTCTTTCCGGAGGGCAGACTCCTCTAGAGGCGACAGAGAGACTAAACGAAATCGTGAAAGAGGCGAAGAAGCAAGAACTCCCCTGGCGCATTACGTTTTCATATTCGCGTGCGCTTCAAGAACCGGTCCTGAAAGCATGGTCAGGGAAAACCGAGAATGTGACGACAGCGCAAGAAACCTTCGAGAAGCGTGTCGAAGAAACTGCTCGAGCGTCAGAAGGAAGATATAGCCATTGATTGAAGACAATCAATGGAATTTCTAATTTACCTAATTCACCTAATTTCTAAAAATGAATTTACTTGAAGTTGCTACTGAAGCCGCGAAGAAAGCGGGCGCGATCATTGATGGGTATTTTGAAACCGGCATCGCGCGCGAGGTCAAAGACGATAAGAGCTTCGTGACCGCTGCCGACAAAGAGGCTGAGGCCGCTATTATTTCGCATATTAAGAAGCATTTTCCCGATCACAGTATTTTGTCCGAAGAGAGCGGAGCAGAGACACAAAACTCGGCCTATCAGTGGATTATCGATCCACTTGACGGTACGGCCAATTTTGTGAATGGTATCCCCTTGTTTGCCGTCTCGATTGCGGTACTTAAAGATGGAGTGCCTGTCGCGGGAGTCATTTATCAGCCTGTTGGAGACTCTCTCTATACAGCTGAAAAGGGGAAGGGCACTTTTTGGAACGGAAAGAATGTCCGGGTATCGGACGGTGATACGGAACACGCTGTCATCACGTTCAGTCCCGGGAAGAAAGCGAAGAATCAATTAAATACGTTGTTTTCAAAGGCAGAGGGATTCGTTAAGTCAAAGCGCTATCTCGGATGTGCGGCACTCGACCTTGCCTACGTGGCGCGCGGCGGAACCGAAGGTGTCTTTTTCCTTGGGTTAAATAAATGGGACTATGCGGCGGGAGTGCTGTTGGTTACAGAGGCAGGGGGAATGATTACTGATTGTTTTGGCAAGCCATGGGTATTTGGTGCCAGTGACTATTTTATCGCTTCAAACGGCAACATTCATGACGCACTCCTAAAGCTTGCCACGGTGGCAAGATGACGAGGGAGTCTATCCCTTATAGAGTTGCAATGATGTCTGGGATCTTCTTGAATAGGGTCGTGTGTTTGTCCGCGTCCTTGTTTTTCTTACCTCCGTACAGAATGGTCTTCATTCCCGCGGCTCTTCCAGCTTCGATGTCGGTATGTGAATCACCAATGTAGACGCACTCGCTTGGTGTCACTCCGAGCTTTTTTGCAGCAAGGAGAAGTGGTTCCGGGTGGGGTTTATGGTGAGTGACGTCGTCAATAGTAACGGTAACGGAAAAGTATTTCTCGGTTTTTGCAAAAGGGAAGTACCGTTTTGAAAGACCATCTCTATTTCTGCTGGTGATAATGCCAAGCTTGTACTTTTTGTACAGAGCCTCGAGCACTTCCTGGCAGTGCGGTGGCTGAGAGAGGAGCTCTGTATGGTACGAGACATTCTCGAGTATTTCATGGAGGTGTTCCAACTCTTCCGTTAATTCAGCTTTCGCAAGGTGCTTAAGGGCAAGGGTGAGTGGTAAATGAAATGCATTTGTATACGCACCGCGCGTAGGCCGTGGATATCCAATAGCGGCAAGGATATCTCCAAAGAACAGAAAACCTGCCTCAAACGAGTCGAGTAGTACCCCATCGATGTCGAATAGAACGGCACGTATCATAAGGGGAGTATAAATGAAAATACGAAAAAGAAAAACCGGCACCCTGACAAAGACGTCGAGGTGCCGATAGACGAGAAGAGCATGGACAATGGTGGAGTGTTACGTCGTGACGGCTTGGCGGACGTTAGTTCCCCTTGGCACAATCTTTCCTTCATGCGTGCCGTTGCCTCCTTTGTTGTAGATTTTGAACCATTCAGCGATTGCGGTGTCGTAAGCGGCGGTGGCCTCATAGGCTTTGCCCGCAAGATGCTTCCTTAGTTCCAAGGTCGTTTCTCCGCCGTTCTGTTTCATCACGTCGAGAACTTCCGTGTAGTCAGCAGGATCTACAATGACCGTGACCGATGCGTGGTTTTTCGCCGCGCTCCGGACCATTGCGGGGCCACCGATATCGATATTCTCGATGACTTCATGATATTGAACATTTGGTTTCCTTACCGTTTGTGAGAACGGGTAGAAGTTCACGACAAGAAGGTCGATTGGTTGAATGCCGTGCTCATGCGCCTTTGCTTCGTGCGCACTGTTTCGGACGTAGAGAAGCCCGCCGTGAACCTTCGGGTGGAGCGTCTTCACGCGCCCGTCGAACATTTCGGGAAACCCTGTTATCTTTTCGACCGGGAGGGAAGAAATGCCCGCTTCTGTAAGCATTTTGGCTGTCCCACCCGTTGAAATGAGTATGGTCCCGAGTTCTGCGAGAGATCTCGCAAATTCAGCGAGTCCTGTCTTATCTGAAACTGAAAGCAATACTTGTCGCATAAGCTTTTTCCTTTCGGTTAATGTTTTTGTTGTCCCTTTAGTCCCGCACCTATACTATGCCGTACCTCCCGAAATGCAAGGGAAGCGCACCCCATTAGAAATCGCGTCCACCTGCAATAGGCTATTTCTCTCGGGGTTGAATAAAAGACACTTTTCGGGTATTCTCCCTTTATGATTCTAGTGAAGGAATCTCTTTAACATTGCGGGATCGTCTAACGGTAGGACGTCGCTCTCTGAAAGCGAAAATTTTGGTTCGATTCCAAGTCCCGCAGCAAGCGACCGAAGGGGAGCGCAGTGCCCAGCGCCAGTAGGCGGCGGGTACCCGAATAAAACTCGTGTCAGATTCAGAGAAATTCTGGCGCGCGGCGCGAAGCGCCGCGTATGCAGGAGAAGGATTTTCTCGGACTTTTTTGTCGTGCAGAGTGAGGTTCGATCCGAAGATTTTCTGGAGAGAGGATTTTTTGGAGGGGAGGTCGTTCCTTTCCGCGATTTCGCCTAGCGTTGAGGCGGTCAAAACCCATGCTTGCATGGGTTCGAGCCACCGGCATCTGGAACTTACGATAGAGCCCGGTAAGGTTGATGTCAAATATTCGACATAAACTGCTTGACTTTCTTACATGGTTTGCATATACTGGGTTCAATGAACATGTATGTGCAAAAAATTAAGGAGTTTCGCGTTGAAAAAGGACTCTCGCAAGAGCAAGTGGCAAGGGCCATTGGTGTTTCTCGTCCGACCTACACCGCCATTGAAGCCGGTAAACAGAAGTTAAGTTTAGAGGAAGCTCAAAAGCTTGCAAAGCTTTTTGGTATTGGTGTTGACGAACTACTCTCCGGCAGTACTCCCAACATAGAGAAATACAAGCATATGATACTGACCTATTTGCGCATGGATATTTCAAAGGACGGAAAAATCCCAAAAACAAAACTAGCTAAGCTACTCTATCTTGCCGACTTTGCGTGGTTCTATAAAAATCTCGAAAGCATGAGTGGGATGCAATATCGAAAGATTGCCTATGGCCCCGTGCCGGATACATTTTTTCGCGCATTAGACGAACTTGCCGAAAGCGGTAAAATTGTAATTGACCGAAAAAATGACGACGGTAAAGAAATGTTTCTTGTTAGCGAAGCAGAAAGTAATAAAAATGAAAAGATTAAAACTCTTTCCAAAGAGGAGGGTATTTTGATGAAAAAAATCGCTGAAAAGTGGAAGGATAAGAAGACTCATGAGATTGTAAACTTTACGCATAATCAGTTGCCGTACTTCTTGTGCAGGGACAATGAGCTGATTCCGTATGAACTTATTACCCAAGAAGACCCCGACATGGTGTACTAACGGTTATGCAGAGTAACTATTCTGTACAGATTGAAGGTTTCGCGGAAAGACACTTCATACATAGCTTCGAAAAGAAATATAAAAAACATTGGAGTGTTACGTTACTTGCGATTATTGCGGAGCTTGAACGCATTGACACGCTACTCCTAACCACTAAGGCCGAGACCATTTTTCATGTCGGTTATGTACGGATTGTGAAGACTAAATTCAAAGTGGCCGGAACCAATGAATCCGCCAAGACTTCGGGTAACAGATGTATCGTTGCGTGGCATACGGACAAGCAATTCGTGTATGTCTTGCTCGTGTATGGAAAAACAGATTTAGGCGGTAGTAACGAAACTGCAAAGTGGACGAACCTAGTTAAGGAAAATTATCCTCAATATGCCAAGATTTTATAAATAACCGCGTCAAGGTTTTGCTACAATACTCCCATGCCCGACAAATCGGTACGGGCGGGGCTCGGACGCCATGTCCGCCTGAGGCGGACGCGGCGATCCTCACTAGCCGAAATAAAAAACAGCAACCGATCAGGGTTGCTGGTTGAGTTAACGATATACCGCGCTGTGACTACACAACTGTTATCTTGGTGGGGCGGGCTATCCAGCCCATGATGTGGAGGAATAGTGCTTCCTGATCTTTCTTTGGCGCGGTGAAATGTTTCGAACCGAGGATCCTCTCATCAGGAGCAGTCATCTTCAAAACAAAATTAAGATCTTCCGCCATAGTTCGTACATCCTTACTCTGCCAGAATGTTCCATGGATACGTGTCCGAGTGAAGCACTGCGGTACCGCAACTGTTTCGTTTGGAAAGGTGAATACTTTTCCTCCGAACTCATTAATCCAGTTGATAAGAGTTGATTCGTACACCGTCGCTGCCCCGTCTTTGTCTGTGAGTTTGACGTAAAATTCGATATCACGGAGTTCTGTTCTGATCCTTGCAATATATTCGCTTCTCTCTTCTTCTCCATGTTTCTTGCTTAGGTACCAGACGGCCACGACTGTCACGGTTACTACTATAAGTAAAAAGTACATAGGTTTTTGTGAGCTGTTTGTCTGGGGGAAATCTACACAATATGAGCGGTTATGTCCACGGTTGAGCTTCTACGAGATTGGAATTCTATATGCACATAGGTACAATGGGACGATATGTATTTCGTCTATCTCTTGCTCTGTAATGATATGACTATCTACACCGGCATTACTACCGATGTTCTGCGACGACTTGCCGAACATAAGGCAGGGAAGGGTGGACACTACACTCGTGCGAAGGGGGTGAAGAAACTTCTCTATCAAGAACCACAACCGGATCGCAGCTCCGCGCTTAAGCGCGAGGCCGAAATAAAGCGCTGGGATCGAAAGGAGAAGTTGGCGCTTATCGCTATTTCAAAGCCGTAATCCTTCTTCTTCGCTTGTGTAGGACTTACGTATTTCGTCTTTTCTGTCATTCCTGCGAAAGCAGGAATCCAGTCTAAAGCCGCTTTTTAGGGCTCTGGATTCCACTTTTCAGTGGAATGACACCGATTGCGTAGGTCCTATTGTGTATATCTTCGTTTTCCGAAACGGGATACGGGTATACAATAACTATACAGACGCCTAGTCTACTCTATCTGTCGCATACCTCTTCCCATTGCGGAAGGGTGGTTAGACGTTTCCTATCTTTCTATGAATCTTCATGGCGAAATAATTATCGGACACATGCGTTTGAACGTCGCGAATCTTGAACGGTCGCTCGTGTTTTATTGTGGTCTTATCGGTCTTCAAAAAGGTGAGCAAGACGGTAACCTCATTACGCTTTGCCCAGGGTCGCATCATCATATAGTGCTTGAACCACCACATCGGACAGGTGCGCATGGAGCGCCCTATGGGCATACGGGGATGTACCACTTCTCGTTTCTCTACCCGGAACGTAAGGAGCTCGGAAGAATAGTAAAGAAATTAGTCGGTACGGCACACGAGATCGACGGCGTTATTGATTATGGTATTTCACAAGCTGTCTATTTGCGGGATCCCGATGGTATTCCCGTTGAACTGTATGTAGAGGATCCACTCGACAAAGTAACGAGACGTTCCGAAAGAAAGCTTGCGATTACTCCTAAGTCTATCGATCTCGAAAGTTTACTTGAGAACTTGTAAACATATGTGAAGCGTTACTCCTTGTGTGGGGTTGTAATGTTTCTGTAATTTTATTGTAGTAAAGACGGCTGAATGATAGTTATTAATAACAGGGAGCAGAAATAATGCTCGTTGCTGTATTTCCTCTTCCGTTTCCGCACAAAGGTAAAGCGCCCATGGTGTTACATAAGAGTCTGACACAAAAAGAGGTTATATATGCACAGTAGGGTTTATGTTATCAGGCGAAGTAAATCACCGAATCGTCCAAACGGTAGGACGCTGCGGCTCTGAACCGCGGTATCTAGGTTCAACTCCTAGTTCGGTGTCTTGCAGATTTTTGGATAGCTCTGTTTGTGGTATTCTTACTCGTACGTATGGATACAAGCGACACAAAAATAGAGAAAGCCGTGTTTGGCGGGGGTTGCTTTTGGTGCACGGAGGCTATCTTTAAGATGCTTCGTGGTGTTACGTCAGTACTTCCTGGCTACGCGGGCGGGACCATTATCTACCCTACCTATGAGCAGGTGTTAGGAGGGAAGACCGGTCACGCTGAAGTCGTGCAGATAACGTATAGTCCAGGGCAAATACAGTACCGAGATCTACTCACGGTATTTTTCGCGTCACATGATCCCTCGACGCTGAATCGGCAGGGGAATGACATCGGGACACAGTACCGGTCCGTAATTTTTTACACGACCGATATGCAGAAGAAAGAGGCAGAAACATTCCTAAACGAATTAAACCGTTCTAGCAGAGAAGGGAAGCCAATTGTTACCGAGCTACAACCCTTAGAGAAATTTTATGAAGCGGAAAATTATCACCAGGATTATTTCGCGTCCCATCCAGAAAACCCGTACTGTGAATTGGTAATTAATCCGAAACTCGAAAAAGTACAAAAACAGTTCGCTGAGCTTTTGAAGACACACTCACCGGCATAATGGATGTGAGAATACTATGAAGATACTAAAAATACTCTTCTACACAGCAGCTGCCTGGTATGTTCTCTTCGGTGTGATACTTATGCTGTTTGAGCAACAAATGGTGTATTTTCCCAATGGGCAGGATTTCTTTCAGTGTAAGGGTTTTGCAAATGCTGAAACGATTGAATATGAAGGAGTTCGATTTTATTATAAGCATGTAAGCACCGATAAAGTCGTTGTGTTCTATCATGGCAACGCCGGCTCGGCCTGTGGCCGCTCGGCGCTTGGAAATACTTTTGAGCAAGCCGGATACTCATATTTGTTCGCGGAGTACCCAGGATTTTCAGGTGACCAGCATCCTCCTTCTAAGCGTTCTATCCTAGAAGACGTTTTGCATGTGCGTGCATTTCTCGCCGAGCGTGGATATACACAGATCATACCGATGGGAGAAAGTCTCGGATCTGGTGTTGCTGCATACCACGCGAGTCTTGGTGGTGTGAAGAACGTTGTGCTCCTTACGCCGTATTACGAACTTGCCGATATGACTGGCGTACTTGGAAAAGCATACCCAATCCGGTACATGATGCGTGAAAATTATACGGCGGGTGAGTGGCTGAAAAATGTCATGGAACCCGTTACGGTAATCTACGCGGAGCGTGATGAGGTTATACCGTATGTCAGCACAAAGAAGTTGTTCGCTGTTCTTCGGTCGCCCGCCAAGAAGCTAATCGGTGTTTCCGGAGGTACGCATAATACGATGTATGAGCACGAGAGCACGTTTGAATCTATACGGTCGGCTCTGCGCGACTAGCGTGTGAGTTTCGAACGAGTGTTCCCTTGAGATAAGGCTCGGTCTTCTTGGTGTCGCCAGGCCAACCATTCGGGATGGCCTCTCTGTGGGAACTTTTTCCGTCTCTCCTGTGAGTCGTTCTTCGACATATTTCATACTTCATCTCCTCTCAGGTATACTTACCGCATGGCACTTCGCGCAGTCTCAGAAAGATATCTTAGAGAATTCGTCTATGGCGCGATAGATGGAACGGTGACGACCTTTGCTATTGTCTCGGGGGTTGTGGGTGCGGGGCTTTCACCTTCGATTGTGCTCATTCTTGGTCTTGCCAATGTCCTCGCCGACGGTT
>CALRDB010000011.1 GCA_943354745.1 Candidatus Nomurabacteria bacterium
TCGCTTTCCAGTACTCTTTCTTCTTTTCATCAAAGACTCCCTGTTTGTGTTGCATATTCATGGCAACACGGTACCCTAATTACTATCTACCCGAGGGATTTGGGTGTCGTTTATTACTAGCTACAACGAGGGGATAACGATTTTAAGAAAAGAGGTATAATGTATATGCATTTCGAATACTAAATTTTGAATTTCGAAAAGTATCACACCGGTAACTAGTAACGAATATACTTTTCCAGTATTCGAACTTAGGAATTCGGTATTTTTCTATGCCCATTCAAATACAAACTTCGTTTATTCCTAAGAAGGCCCCCACGTTCGCGCCTCCCACTTCGGGGGTTGGCGGTCGGAGCGTGAATATATTCGCTATTATTGCCTTTAGTGTTTTCTTTCTTATCGTAGGCCTCTCAGCGGGTGTTTTCTTCTATAAATCACATTTGATCAGTTCGATAGAGAGTAAGGATATCGCCTTAGCGGCGGCAAAAAAAAGTTTCGAACCTGCCTTTGTCGCAAAAGCGGTACGTCTTAGCTCGAGAATCGAGAGTGCTCGAGGTCTCCTGAATACCCATCGTGCCTTGTCTCCACTTTTCGATATTTTGGAGGAGAAAACCTTGAAAAGTGTTCGTTTTCAAGATTTTAACTTTAGTTTCACTAAAGAGCATGAACCTTCTATTGTGATGACCGGTCAGGCAAAAAGTTTTAATTCCGTCGCGCTTCAGTCCGATGTGTTTGGCGCAGAGCATTCCTTTAAGGATCCTGTCTTTTCAAATTTTAATTTGAATGAGCGAGGCGATGTGATTTTTAATTTTAAGACAACCATTGATCCCAAACTGCTTTTGTATCGCGAAGTCCTTCTCAATTCTAAAACGGAAGCTACAAAAGACGTGAAAGAGGATTTTGATATAAGCGGACAATCGTCAAAAAATGGTACCATTGAGTAACGCTACTTCACTTCTAACCCGATGAATAACCTTATTTCAACTTTTCTTCTCATCGCGTCAGTCGGAATATTTTTCGGCTATATTAATCCTACCTATAGCGCAGTGACGGGGAATGCGGCATTAGAGGATCGCAGTGTGCAGGAGTTACAGGACGAGCGTCTTCGGTATGAAGAGGCTCTGGGTAAGACGAGAGAAATAGAGGAGGTTCGTAAAGGTCTTCTCGCGATCTACAATGCCATTCCTGTCGTCGATCGGGAAAATCTTGAGAAATTACTTCCCGATCACATTGATTCGGTACGTTTGATTATTGATGTCAACAATATTGCTTCGCAGTACAGCATGACGCTGAAGAACATCAGTCTTACGGAGGTGGGTGCAGCCAGCGCTTCTGCTAAGACACTCGCTATTGGTCCGGAAGAAGATCAGTTTAAATCAGTTGGGCTCAAGTTCGGTGTTTCGGGATCGTATGATGCCTTCCGTTCGTTCGTTCGGGATTTGGAGAGAAGTTTACGACTTGTCGATATCGATACCGTCTCGTTCAACGCGCAAGAAGATTCATACGAGTACGCGGTTACTATTTCAACATACCGGCTTAAGTAAGCATATGACGTAAGATTGAGTCTATGAATATTTTCCAACATATAGATAAGAAAGTTGTGGCGGTGTTTGGTTTTCTGATAGTACTTTTGCTTGGCTCTTTCTTCTTTTGGCTTGCCGGTAGGAAAAAGGAGACGGGTCCGATCACGACGTTGCCTGTTTCTACGCTTAACGCGACATTGGGACGAGAATTGCTCGCCGCCCTTGCGGATCTAAAGTCGACGAAGCTCGATGTCAGTATTTTTGAGGATCCTATCCTTGCCAGTCTGAAAGACTTTGGAGTGGAAATTGCTTCTCAACCGGTGGGTCGTCGTAACCCGTTCGCTTCCTTCCTCAGTACTGCTCCCGCGGTCAGCAAGACCGGAGGTTCCACGAAGACACCGGCGTTACCTGCTGGCAAAAGCAAGACAAACAGTACCCCTGCCGCTCCTAGCGACTCGGGATTAGATGGGTTTGATGGATTTGATCTTGATCAGTAACACCCTTATGACTTTATTTGAAATTTTGGCCCAAAAAGGAGTTATCGCTACGGGAGATATTCCCGCTCTTGCGGAACAAGCGGGTTCATTTGGTGGTGACCTCGAGACCGCACTTATTAACCATGGAGTGTCTCATGGAGATATCTTGGTGGGGAAGGCAGAGCTGTACGGCATCCCATTTCAGAGTCTCGACGGCAGAGATGTTCCTTTTGACGTCTTGAGATATGTTCCGGAAGAGTCTGCTACGTTTTATCGTTTTGTGCCGATTGGTGTTAAGGATGGAGCTCTCGAGATTGGCGTCGTGGATCCAGATAACATAGAGGCGATGGACGCCATAAGTTTCATCTCGTCAAAGGTGGGTATGCCGTACAAACTGTTTCTTATCTCTGACCCCGATTTCCAAAAGGTGGTTGAGTCGTACAAGGGTCTGTCAGGTGACGTGACTAAGGTGCTTTCAGAACTCGACACCGATATTACTCCAGACGAGAGTCCTTCTCAGGAAACAACCGGAAGTGTGAAAGTGGACACGGAAGCCCGTATTATCGAAGATGCTCCGGTGACCAAGATTGTCGCGACTATCTTACATTACGCCGCGGAAGGTAGTGCGTCAGATATTCATATCGAACATATGGCGGCCGAGGTACGGGTTCGCTTTCGTGTTGACGGCGTCCTGAGCACCTCCTTGGTGCTTCCGGTGAAGGTACACGCTGCGCTCATTGCGCGTATCAAAATACTTTCCAATATGCGACTTGATGAAAAAAGGAAGCCTCAGGACGGTCGCTTTAGTGCGCGTATTGGAGGGCATCGTATCGATTTTCGTGTGTCGACCTTTCCTTCGTACTATGGCGAAAAGATCGTCATGCGTATTTTGGATACCGAGAAAGGGGTGAAGCCAATCGAGGATATGGGTATTAGCGAGAGGAACCTCTTGCTTATCCGTGCTGCGTTGGATCGGCCGTACGGCATGATACTTATATCTGGTCCTACCGGTTCGGGAAAATCGACGACACTCTACACGATGTTAAATGCCATTGACCGAGAAAAATACAATGTCCTCTCGCTTGAAGATCCAGTCGAGTACAACATCCCTGGGGTAAGTCAGTCGCAGATCCGGCCGGAAATCGGCTACACGTTCGCGGCAGGTCTTCGACATACCTTGCGACAAGATCCGGACATCATTATGGTTGGTGAAATTCGGGACAAGGAAACCGCGCAGCTCGCCGTTCAGGCGGCACTCACGGGACATTTGGTATTTTCCACAATCCACACCAACAATGCCGCGGGTGTAATCCCTCGACTTATCGATATGGGTGTGGATCCGTTCCTTATTGCACCGACGCTTATTCTAGCGATGGCTCAACGTCTCGTGCAACTCATCGGTCCCAGTGGTGGGAAGGTAGTACCGGTGGAAGGGAGTATTAAAGCCATCATCGATAAGGAATTCAGTGACCTCCCTGAAGCGTATAAGAAGGAGATACCGTTCCCGAAAGATGTACTCGAGATACAACCGACGGCAGATTGTCCGAAGGGAACTCGTGGTCGCACCGCAGTTGTTGAGATATTGCAGATGGATCGTGAACTTGAGCAGATTATTTTAAAAAATCCAGTTGAAGGAGAGATTTTACGCGTGGGCAGAAAGCAAGGCATGCTCACGATGAAAGAAGACGCGATGCTCAAAGCGTTTAAGCATGAAATCCCGTGGGAAGAAGTGAACAAATTGTAAATACGAAAATACGAATTAAAAACCAACGAATAGCTACGAATATGAACACGTTTTTTCTTTTCGGATTCGTAGTCTTGTGTGTGTTCGTATAATTCGTATTTTCGTATAGAAGTATCTGCTATACTACTTACATGAATTCCCAATCTTTCAAAAAACCTCTAGTGCTTCTGGTTGATGACGACCAGTTTTTACTGAATAGGCACTCGTCAAATTTCAGAACTCTGGATTCGAAGTGGAGACGATCAACAACTCAGGTGGAGCGCTTACGAATCAGAGTGAAGCGGTTGATTTTTAAAGGGCGAAAGGACTTACGGTTGGTGGATGCATCTTCAAGGCATCAACGATCCCTTCTGATGTGGTTGAAGAAAGTAAAAGATTGTAGCTAGTAGAAAATAGATATACGAACATACGAATTAAAAAAACGAAGGCTACGAATATGAACGTGCTCATTCTTTTCGAACTCGTAATCATGTAGATATTCGTATAATTCATATTTTCGCATCGATATGTCAAAAGAACTTTTAAACCATCTCATTGAATCAACCATCCAGGAAGGAGCCTCTGATCTGCACCTTTTGGTGAATCGTCATCCGGTGATTCGGGTATCGGGACAGCTCGTGCCGCTCGTCAAACAGCCACAGCTCACCGCGGAGGACCTCAAGGCATTTTGTGATGTTGTACTCTCGGCTGACGATAAAAGTCTTTTCGTAGAGAACAAGGAGATTGATTTTTCGTATGCTTTCAGAGATGAAGTTCGTTTTCGAGGCAATGCCTATTTTGAGAAGGGGAACGTGGGTATTGCGCTTCGTCTTATTCCCCGCAAAATCCCGACGCTGGAAGAGCTTCATTTACCGCTCTCGCTCGAACAGTTTACCAAGAAACAGCAAGGATTCTTTCTTGTTGTGGGTCCTATGGGTCACGGAAAGTCGACGACGCTTGCTTCACTCATTGAGATGATTAATACCAGTCGCTCCGAACATATTATGACGATTGAAGATCCTATCGAATATGTGTATGAGGAGAAACTTTCGATTATTGACCAACGCGAAGTGCGTATCGATACGAAAGATTTCCATACAGCGCTTATCTCAATGTTCCGTGAAGATGTTGACGTGGCGCTCATAGGTGAGATGCGTGATCAAGAGACCATTTCGTCAGCGGTAACCGCAGCTGAAACGGGACACCTCGTCTTTTCGACGCTACATACGAATAACGCCGCGCAGTCAATTGACCGTATTATTGATATCTTTCCCCCGGGACAACAGGAACAGATACGACTACAGCTCGCGTCTTCGCTCACGGGAGTGTTTTCACAACGTCTCGTACCGAGGATTTCGGGAGGATTGGTGCCAGCTTACGAACTTCTTATCGCGAACAATGCCGTCGCGAACCTTATCCGGGAGAAGCGAACGCATGAAATCAATACCGTCATTGAGACGGGTCTTGAACAGGGTATGATTGATATGAACCGCTCACTTGCTGATCTCGTACGGAAAGGCGAGATTACCGCTGAAAATGCCATCGCCTATTCGCCGAATCCGCAGGTGATTAATCGACTTCTTTGATACGAATGTAACGAATTAATATGCGAATGCTACGAATCCACGAATCCCGATTCTTTCCATTCGTATATTCGAAACATTCGTGCGTTAATTTGTAGCATTCGTATTACGCCATGTTGTTTTCCTACAAAGCTTCTGATGTGTCAGGACGACCCGTGAACGGGAGTATTGACGCACTCAACGTAGAGGTCGCCATAGACGGACTACACCGGCGTGGATTTACGATCTCCACTATCGTTCCGGCAGGGAACAAATCATTTTTCCAGCGAGATCTCGCTTTTTGGAAACGAATCAGTAGTAAGGACATCGTGATTCTCTCTCGTCAGGTCTCCACATTATTTGAAGCGCAGGTCTCCGCACTCAGGATTTTTCGGCTTCTTGCGATTGAGGTTGATCACCCGATACTTCGGCAGGTGTTGATCGCCGTTTCTGACGATTTGCAGGGAGGAAGCTCTATTTCCAAGGCGTTAAGTAAACATCCAGAAGCATTTTCTAACTTCTATGTCAGTATGGTGCGCTCTGGAGAGGAAGCAGGGAAGCTCGACCAAGTTTTTGGCTATCTTGCCGACTATCTTGAACGAACTTACGAGGTGACCGCTAAAGCGAAGAATGCTCTCGTCTATCCCGTATTCGTTATCTTTACGTTCGTGGGTGTCATGGTGCTCATGTTCACTACGGTGATTCCCAGTATCAGCACTATCCTTACCGAATCAGGACAGGCTATACCTATCTATACTCGAATCGTACTCGGGATAAGCTTCTTTTTCGTTGATTATGGTTGGTTACTCCTTATTTTCGTTATCGTCGCTGGGATTTTCGCTTGGCGATTTTCCAAAACTCCTAATGGGCGCTATACGCTGAGTGAACTCAAAATTAAGATTCCGTATATTGGCAATTTATACAGAAAGCTGTATCTCTCTCGCATTGCCGATAACATGCACACCCAGCTTGCATCGGCGATACCTATCATCAGGGCACTTGAAGTGACGGGAGAGGTGGTGGATAACGCCGTGTTCGAAAACGCACTTGCCGTAGCGGCAGAGGAGGTGAAAGGGGGCTCATCTATAGCCGATGCCTTCGCTAAAAGCCCGGTTATTCCCGGTATTATCATCCAGATGATTAAAGTCGGAGAGGAAAGTGGAGAGCTAGGTAAGATTCTTGAGACCATGGCGAGGTTTTACCGCCGTGAGGTCTCTAATGCTGTTGATACGCTCGTCTCGCTCATTGAACCGGCCCTTATTATCATGCTCGGATTGGGGGTTGGATTTCTGCTTGCCTCGGTCCTAATGCCGATTTATAGCATCGCGGGAGCAGCTTGATAGTTCGTAAGTTAACAGTTAAGAGTTTTAAGTTTGAGACTCTGACGGGGCAAATCTTTAAGAAAACTATCAACTTCTAACTTAAGACTTATAACTATCCAGTTGTCCACACCCTCGAAGTAGATAGTAATTAAACGACACCAAGAGTCTCAGGCAGTTTTTGCTAATTTTCTTGGGATGCCGTATTGCTTTTGAACATCATGAACTTGTTTCGTTAGTCGGTCAATCTGCTTTTTCATGGAAGCGGGACTTAAGGTCGCATGCACAGACCGAAGTTTGTTTTTCACTTCTTCTCTCACATCAGATCGTTCAAGTACCCGAAGATACGGAGTCTTCGCCACTTTCTCACGAGTGACTTTCCATCTCGCTCCAACCCTCTCTTTTGACACAATGCGTCTGCTCGCAATGAAGTGATTGAGGTATGGAGTGAGCAGGTCATACAGCTTGTTGAGCGCGAGGACGACCTCTCGCGCGTCGAATCGCTCATACCCGACATACGCACGCACCACATGCCCGTTCCTTTCTTCCACGAAGCAGTTGTCGTTCTTGTGGTAGGGACGTGAACGTGTCATGCGAAGGTTGGATTCCTCTGCATACGCGATACAGTGGAAATTGATGAACTCATTTCCCGAATCGGGATGCATCTCTGTCCATGGATGGGGGGAGTCCTCCCGCATGGCCTCCAAACTCACTTTTGTCGCTTCCTGTCCTTTGTTCCACTGAGCTCTCCTCGTTCCCCAAAGCGTGGCTACATCAGTGCCGTTTGTGGTGAATACGAAGTCTCCAGCGGTCGTAGCTCCACAGTGAGCAACTGTATCTACTTGGGTCACACCGGTCTCTGCGACGTCCCACCCATCCATGCGAACAGGTACCATACTGATGACACTACTTTTCTGCGTGGTGCTCTTTCCACCGAAGTTTCGACGAGTACGGGTGAACCCGCCGACATACACTTTGACGCTTCCTACGCTCATTTGACGGAGTTTCTTGGTGGCAACATCTCCATGTTTCCACTCCTTTTCCCGTAGTGCGATATCGACATACTCGTTAATCTGCGGATGCAGATTTTCCCCACACGACTCACTTCCGATGCTCCAGACATCCGCAAGCGCCGCAATGACGTCTTGTGTGTAGTATCTGGGCCTGCCACGTTGCTCCCTCCCGCAGGGATCCTGTCTCTGTAACCTGCGGAATCGCTTGACGCAAGCTTTACGGTGAAGACCGGAGATATCAACTACGGCGTCGAGAATCTTCCCTTTTCGCCATTTGCTCGCTTTCCAGTACTCTTTCTTCTTTTCATCAAAGACTCCCTGTTTGTGTTGCATATTCATGGCAACACGGTACCCTAATTACTATCTACCCGAGGGATTTGGGTGTCGTTTATTACTAGCTACAACGACCCTATTGCACGCACTATTGCAGAGGGAGTATACTAGAGGGGTACTAATTTCTATATTAATTTATGTCATCAACGAAACGCGGATTTACACTTATTGAGCTTTTAGTGGTTATTGCGATTATCGGACTACTCTCGTCGATTGTGTTTGCTAGTCTTTCGACGGCGAGGACACGAGGTAGGATTGCAGCCGCGCAATCGACAATGCGTGGGTTGCTTCCTGCGTTCGAAGCCTGTTCGTTTGACGGCGTCGCCATAAGTATTCCCGCGGCGCTAGCTCCGGCCACGGTTTCCGAAGCCATTGATAATTACAAAGTTCCCGTTTGTGCCGGAAGCGCTGCTCACTACCCAAGCTTGCCTCCGAGCTGGGTCTATTGTGATAGCGACGCCGCGACAGGTTGCATCAAGGCTTCTACGCAAGAAACCGGGACAGTTTATTCTCTTAGTGCCTTTGGGGATGGAAAAACCATAACGTGCAGCACTAATGGGTGCACTACCCAATAGAGCTGTAGTCTTATCGTAATCCACAGAAGTTGTTGGTTTTGTTGAAAATAGCGCTATACTAGGGGAGTCGAAATTGAAAAGGCTCCTCTCTGTCGAAAGAAGTTTAAAAGTAGTTATTAATAGTATTTATACGATATGTCGAAATTTTTCTCACACAAGGCGAGTCACAAAGGATTCACCTTGATCGAACTCTTGGTGGTTATCGCTATTATCGGTATCCTCTCTTCTGTAGTGCTCGCGTCTCTTAATAGCGCACGAACCAAGGCTCGTGATGCTCGCCGTGTAGCGGACCTCAAACAGGTTCAGGTAGCACTTGAACTTTACTATGATGCGAACAGTGCGTATCCAACCAGTCTTACGGCATTGGTCGGTTCAGGTCTAGGAGCGTCACTCCCCACTCTTCCTGTAGATCCAAGAGGGGTAACGGCGACGATGAATGCCACAGGCGGATACAAGTATGCGATTAATGCAGGAGCGACTGCCTATCATGTAGGTGCAACATTGGAGCAAGCTCCGACCCAGACAACACTTGATGACGGAGACCGAGACTTTGACTCTTCCGCGGCTGCTCTCAGTCCGGCATGGACCACTGACGGAGTAAACAGTATTCCGTTCAAGGGTGACGCCGACGCTACTGCAGTTGTTTACGACATAAGTAACCAATAAATCCAAGAGCTTTCGACAGAAAACAGAAAACCGCTCCGATGTATATCGGAGCGGTTTTTGCATGATACAATACTGCTATGGCACAGTTGCTTCTGGTTATCTTTTTTTTACTCGGTATGATCATTGGGAGCTTTTTAAATGTGGTTGTTCTCCGCTACGGGACAAAAAAGAAGAACGGTCGCTCGATGTGTTTTTCCTGTGGTAAAACCTTGCGCTGGTTTGAACTTGTTCCGATGCTGAGCTTTCTTGTTCAAGGTGGACGATGTCGTGGCTGTAAAAGTCAGATTTCGTGGCAATATATTTCGGTGGAACTCCTCACCGGCCTCGTCTTCGCTCTCGTTTTCTGGAAGAATTCTTTTCTTCTTGTTTCCGGTTATTCAGTTATTCAGTTATTGGTTATAGGTTGTGAGTTCCTTCTCTGGAGCTTGCTCATCGCTCTCTCGGTCTACGACATCAAACACAAAATCATTCCCGAAGCCCTTGTGTACAGTGCCTGTTTCGTATCTCTCCTCGTTCTTCTCTTGTCTTATCGGGAAACTTACAACTTACAACTTACAACGTACAACTTCTTCAGCGGTTTTTTCTTTGCGATTCCGTTCGCGCTCCTCTGGTTTTTCTCGCGAGGGCAAGCGATGGGTCTCGGAGATGCGAAACTCATGCTTCTCTTTCCGTGGCTCCTTGGGCTTGCCAAAGGACTCTCCGCACTTATTATCGGCTTCTGGATTGGCGCGGCAGTCGGCCTCAGCGCTTTGTTGCTCAAGATGTTCGTAGTGCATATGCCGCGAAGTCTGTATCCGAATCTTCGGTCGAAGCTCAGGCGAGTAACGATGAAAAGCGAATTACCGTTCGGTCCGTTTCTCGTCCTTGGCCTCTTTTTGGTGTATCTCTTCGGGTGGGATGTAACAGGACTGTCGTTGCTACTCCAAAACAGCTGATAGCTTATAGTCAAAAGATGCAGTCCAAAAACATAATCAGAGGTCTCTTCCTAAAAGCTATAAGCTATAAGCTAAAAGCTGGTCGGCAAGGTTTCGCTCTCATCGAGCTTCTCGTCGCGGTTTCGCTTTTCGGGATTATTTCCACCGCGGTCATTTTTGCGTATGACAAAGTGAGTGGACAACTCTTTGTCACCACCCTTGCCTATGAGCTCGCACTTTCGTTTCGGCAGGCACAGAGCTACGGGGTAAGTGTCCATCAGTTCAAAGAAGGAGATCCGAAAGCCTTCGATGTTGGGTATGGTCTGCATTTCGATCTGGGAGATCCGGCGAAGAAGACCTACATTCTTTTCGGAGATCAAGGTGGAGTGAGTGGTGATGCCAAGTTTAATGGGTCATTTGGTGTGGGGTACGATGCAACAGGATGTCAGAATACCCCCACAAACCCTGAATGTGTGAATGTGTTTCGTCTGGAGAAAGGGAATACAATACGCAAATTTTGCGGAGTACTTGCAGGTGACAAAGGTCGCGATGTTGATGACAAGGATAAATCTGAAGAATGCAGTGTCGACTCTACGCCCCCAGGGAATCCGCCACCACTTATTACTTCTCTTGATGTGACATTTTTGCGTCCGGACCCTGATGCTATTATAAGAACGAGTAGAAGCGTCGGGGGAGCGAAGTATAAAGCAGCACGGGTATACATCATCTCTCCTACGGGGGTAGGGCGAGTGATTGAGGTGGTAAACACCGGGCAAATATCCATAAAGTAGCTTATAGGTGTTAGCTTATGGCTTATAGTAAGACATGAAAAGAGTATATAAGAAATCTAAAGGCTTCTTTGAAAAGCTAAAAGCTAAAAGCTATAAGCTAAAAGCTTTTTCAGGCTTTACGCTTGTTGAGATGATCGTTGCGTTTGGTATATTCGCGATTATCATGGTGATCGCGATCGGTAGCCTCGTCTCGCTTATCGAAGCCAACCATAAAGCACAGTCGCTTAAGACGGTGGTCAATAATTTGCACTTCGCGCTTGAAAATATGTCGAGAAATCTTCGGACCGGCACGATATATAGGTGTGGGTTCAGCAGTAGCGACGTGCTTAGTGAGCCTCGTGATTGCGCGCAAGTTAATCCTTCCGACTCGATTACCTTTGTCACACATGACGGGAAACGGATCGTGTATCGCTATGCACCCGTTACCGCGACCTATGGTGATATAAGTCGAGCCGTGGTGAAGGAGGGAGAGGAATATCAGTTAAGTGACCCGGATATCTTCCTACCTATAACGGCCCCAGAAATTCAAGTTGAACAGCTCCGCTTTTATGTAGATGGCACCTCGCCGACGGATGGGAAACAACCTCGTGTGCTTATTGTGATTAAGGGTTCGATGAAAGGTAAAAGCAAGGTGACGTCTCGTTTCGATGTCGAGACGTTGGTGTCGCAGAGACTACTTGATATTCAATAGCTTATAGGGGTTAGCTTATAGCGTATAGTCAGAAAATGCAGAACAAAAGAAAAATCAAAGGCTTCTTCTTAAAAGCTAACAGCTATATTTGCGAGCGAGGAAGAAGCGAAAAGTCAGCTTTTCATTTCGACCGAGCGACGCAAATATATGAGACGAAGTGCTCATATAAGCTATCAGCTTCTTCTGGCTTCACCATTATCGAGACGCTTGTCGCGATCGCGATTTTGCTTTTAGCGATTACCGCCCCGCTTACCATTGCAGAGCGAGGTCTCGCTTCAGCTGAAGCCTCACGCCATGAAATTACCGCCTTCTATCTTACGCAAGAGGCTATCGAGTACATACGAAATATTCGTGACATGAATGCGATCGCAAAGCTTGGAGGAGGATCGGATTGGCTACAAGGGCTTGACCTTTGTAAGGGGGCTCCAGCGTCGGAAAAGGGTTGTGGCGTGGACCCGACTGCTCCTTTTGAAGCTCAGACAATTCTGTGTGATGTGTCTCATGAAAACTGTTCACTCTATCAATACCGTAGTGTACGTAAGGATCTAGACGGTCTTTATGGGCACCGGCTCACCGAGGAAGGATGGATAAAAACCGATATGACTCGCAAGATCTACGTGAACGAAATTCAGCCTGGCGTAGAAGCTACGATACAGGTGGTCATGACATGGAGAGCAGGCTCGCTTGGACTTCGAACGCTAACCGTTGGTGAGAATATCTTTAATTGGTATGATGCCCCATAGAAAGAAGTATGAATACTGAATTAAGAATGAGAGAAGAAAGAAAAAGGAAAGGAAACACGTTCTGTCGGGTTTTTCATACTTCCTACTTCACAATTCCTACTTCATCCACTCGTGGATTTACGATTCTATTTGCCGTGCTTATCGGCAGTCTGTTGTTTTCAATCGGTTTGGGTATTGCGCAACTTTCGATTAAAGAAATTCTGCTTTCTTCCTCCGGTAAAGAATCGGAGCGAGCGTTTTTTGCTGCCGATACCGGTATCGAGTGTGCACTGTACTGGGATATTCTTCAAGGGAAAAAGGAACAAGTGTTCCCAGCTTCTTCGAATGACCTCGGACGCCCTTCAATCGAGTGTAATGGTGTGTCTGAGGTTCCAATCGTGCCAGTTTCGGAAACCCCCCTCGATGCCGTTAGTTCTTTTACGCTTACCTTTGCGAGAAGTGCCACTGAACCGTCAGGGTGCGTATTAGTGACGGTCCAAAAGACTCTTTCCGGATCCACTATTATAGAAGCACGAGGAAGAAACGACTGTGAGCAGAGGGCTAATCCTGCACGAGTAGAAAGAGCACTAAGAGTTCGATATTAAACCCTAGGTTATTAGTTGGTTAGCTTGTTAGAAATTCGTTTTCTTGCTAAAAAGCTAGTAAGCTAAAAAGCTAGAAAGCTAGAAAGCTATGTCACATACTATTCCGTTAACCATTATCGAGAGACTCAAAAAACTCCGTGAGGCGATTGACCACCATCGCTATCTTTACCATGTTCTCGATAAGCAGGAGATTTCTGAAGCCGCCCTTGATTCGCTGAAAGCTGAACTCGCGAGAATTGAGCAAGACTATCCGGAACTCGTTACTCCCGATTCGCCTTCACAGCGCGTGGCGGGGAAGCCCCTCCCTGAGTTTAAGAAAGTAAAACATAAAGTTCCCCAGTGGTCGTTTAACGACGCGTTTTCTCCTGAGGAAATTCGTGAATTTGATCTGCGCGTCACGCGCATGCTTCGTGCTGAATCCGGAAAGGATCTTACGCCAACCTACACGGTCGAACACAAGATTGATGGACTCAAAGTTGTACTTGAGTATGTGAACGGTTTCTTGGTTACTGCGGCGACAAGAGGTGATGGTGTGGTGGGCGAAGACGTCACGGAAAATGTAAGGACCATTGAATCGGTTCCACTTTCACTTCGTAAACCCGTTTCGGTCATTGTTGAAGGGGAAGTATGGATGCGGAAGAGTACACTTGCCGAATTAAACAAAGAACGAAAGAAAGAAGGTTTGGAACTCTTTGCCAATCCTCGAAACGTAGCTGCGGGGTCTATCCGTCAACTCGATCCGAAAGTGGTCGCTTCTCGTAAACTCGAAACCTATGTCTATGATATCTCGGGTGGGTCAGAGAAAATACCAACTAGTCAGTCTGCTGAATTAGAGCAACTTCGAGAACTTGGATTCAAAGTAAATCCTTACTTTAGACACACAAAAACCATTGAAGAAGTTATTTCCTATTGGAAGGAGTGGCAGAAGAAGATGCCAAAAGAAGATTACTTGGCTGATGGTATTGTGGTGAAGGTTGACGAACGAGTATTCCAGGAGTTACTCGGCTACACAGGAAAGGCTCCACGATGGGGTATTGCCTTTAAATTTCCCGCGGAGCAGGTAACTACCGTTGTCGAAGATATTGTCTTTCAAGTGGGGCGCACGGGCGTAGTGACGCCAGTGGCGCACCTTCGTCCAGTACTCGTGAGTGGATCCACCGTCTCTCGCGCAACCTTGCATAACGAAGATGAAATCAAAAGACTCGACGTCCGCGTAGGAGATACGGTTGTCTTACAGAAAGCAGGTGATGTGATCCCCGACATTGTGAGCGTGGTTACCGGCATGCGGACAGGGAAGGAGAAGCCGTTTAGATGGCCCACAGCCGTGCCTGCGTGCGGAGGAGATGGGAAGATCGAACGAATTCCTGGAGAAGCGGCATGGCGGTGTGTTGACCGTAATTCGTTTTCCATTCAGAAGCGTAGGTTCTATCATTTCGTAGGCAAGCACTCCTTTGATATTGAAGGGCTTGGTCCAAAAATTATCGATGTACTTCTTGATCAAAAACTTATCGCATCATTTGATGATATCTTTACGTTGAAACGAGGAGACTTAGTACTGCTTCCGCGGTTTGCCGAGAAATCGGTGGACAATCTTCTTCTCTCGGTTGCGAAGGCGAGTCATACAACATTACCGAGACTCATTGTCGGACTTTCTATTCCACAGGTAGGGGAAGAAACAGCGGAAGATTTGGCTGTACACTTCGGTTCGATTGAGAAAATACAGCAAGCGTCTTTTGCAGAACTGGAAGGGATAGATGGCGTTGGTCCGGTGGTGGGGAAGGCGATTGTTGATTGGTTTAGTGAGAAAGATAATCGAGAGTTGGTTGGGCGCCTGCTCAAAGAAGTTCAGATTGAAAAGGTCAAAAAAATCGACACCACGAATCTCCCACTTTCAGGAAAGACTTTTGTGCTCACGGGCACACTCTCAATGGATCGTGATGTGGCAAAGACGCAAATAAAACAGCAGGGTGGTAATGTTTCGGAATCGGTCTATTCAAAAACAGATTATGTTGTGGCCGGGGAGAGTGCGGGATCCAAGCTCGCTAAAGCACAAAAACTTGGGGTGCAGATTTTGGACGAGCAAGGATTGTTGTCTATGCTAAAAAAGAAATGAGGAGCGACACAGGGTCGATCCTCATCACGTTCTCGAAGTTTAGATTATCCGATCGCGTGCAATGTTAGATTTTGAAAAGCAGTGAGAGGTTGAACCTGTCCCGTATAGTTCTCTACTGGGGGCAGTTCGCCAGTTTCTTCTACTGTGGCGGTCGCCACTACCTCACCTTGTGCTCTTTCGTCACCCACTTCAGCATCGTCTGCTATTTCACCAGCACGTAATGAAGCTCTTTCGGAGCGTCGTATTTTTCGTGTAGCTAAGACTAGTGTTTTTTTGCGCGACTTGTAGTTTGGCATAGTCCGAATAACGTTCCCACTGTTGACCGAACAAAGAGCATATATCAACAAGACGTCGATATTGCCACGGATTAAATTATCGTGTTTTTGATGATGCGTCAAGTAAATCTTTGAGGTATTCTTGTGGTAGGATATCTCGTATGACTACGACTATCGAAACTATCGACAAACTTGCTGAACTTTCACGCATCTCACTCACCGAAGAAGAGAAGGAGACCATACGTGGAGAATTTGATGCTATCTTGGGGTACGTCGCGTCTATCAGTAAGATTTCTAAGAGTGGTGAAGAAGGTTCACGTTCGATTGTGGCGACCATTAATGTACTGCGGGATGATACTAATCCACACGAAAGTGGCCTGCACACTGAAACGCTTCTTTCTTTGGCACCGAGAAGGGAGGGGAATTATGTTAAGGTGAAGAAGATACTTTAACTATGCGAAAATACGAATTATGCGAATATACGAATTGCGACGAATAAGAATTCCTTCTTCTGCCTCCTCACCTTTTTAAAGGGGAGGATAGAGGTGGGGTTATTCGCAGTCATTCGTTGGACTTTAATTCGTATTTTCGTATAGCTATGACCGTGCCAATTGACCTAACAACACTCACCATCAAGAAAGCTCACGACCACCTCATGAGGGGTGATTTTTCCGCACTTGACCTTGCTGAGGGGTATCTCCAAAACATCGAGGCGAAGAATAAGGAGCTCAACGCCTTTCTGGAAGTGTACGCAAATGTGCGTGAGCAAGCTAAAGAAGCAGACAAACGAATCAAGGCTGGAACCGCAACACTTCTCACTGGCATTCCGATTGCGCTTAAAGATAATATTTTAGTGAAGGGTGAACAGGTAAGTGCTTCGTCGCGTATTCTCGAAGGGTATCGGGCTTCGTATGATTCTACCGTCGTAGTGAAACTCAAAGCAGCGGGAGTGGTACTTCTTGGTCGGACAAACATGGATGAATTCGCGATGGGAAGTTCAACTGAGACAAGCGCTTTTGGTCCATCAAAGAATCCTTTCGACACCAGTCGTATACCTGGAGGTTCGTCGGGAGGATCCGCATCAGCGGTTGCCGGAGATCTGGCCCTTGCCGCGGTCGGTACAGATACTGGAGGATCGGTACGTCAACCGGCATCATTTTGTGGGCTAGTCGGATTGAAAAACACGTATGGAAGTATTTCACGCAACGGACTTATCGCGATGGGTTCTTCACTCGATATTGCTGGTCCGATTACTAAGACGGTGGAAGACGCGGAGATTATATTTAACTGTCTTAAGGGAAAAGATGTCCTCGACAGTACGTCAATAGAGTTGAAAGCGGAGAGTGGAAAGTTGAAAGTGAAAGAGATGACTATCGGAGTGCCAAGGAATTTTCTTGAAATGAAGGGAATTGATGCAGATGTGCTAGCTAACTTCGACGCGTCCGTTGAAAAGCTTAAGGCGCTTGGTTGCAAGATTATAGATATCTCGCTTCCGACCGTACCACACTCGCTTGCTGTCTATTACATTATTATGCCCGCTGAGCTGTCTACGAATCTTTCGCGCTTTGATGGTGTGAAGTTCGGTCTCCACAAAGACGGGCAGAATCTTCTCGAAGATTATCTTAGGACGCGGACCGAAGGTTTCGGTAAGGAAGCGCGCCGAAGATTACTTCTTGGAGCCTATGTCCTCTCGTCAGGCTATTATGATGCCTATTATCGAAAAGCTATTAGTGTACGTACGATGATCGAGCAAGAGTTCAGCGAGGTATTTAAGACTGTTGATGTGATCGTCACACCAACGACACCCACGCCAGCGTTTAAGATAGGAGAGAAGACTCAAGACCCACTCTCTATGTATCTCGCGGACATATTTACCGTTCCAGCCAATATTGCGGCTATTCCCGCAATCTCTGTACCTTCTGGTTTTGTTGAAAGAGAGGGGAAGAGACTCCCTCTCGGACTGCAACTTATGGGAGCATACGGACAAGATGCGCTACTCTTTGAAGTGGGAAAATCATTTGAAGGAGTATAATACATAGTGTATGTATACAAACGCATTTAGTGGATTGATAACTCGGGAGACGGTAGCTCCATTGGTTCATGCTAAGGATCAGTTCTTCGTCTTCCTGGAATGGCTTGGACCCTACTCCGCTACGTTTTCACTCCTCCTTATCGTCGGTATTGTGTATTGCTTTTTACGTATTGAGCAGATAGTGCATGCGACTAGACATGAGGACGTGTCTCATGGGGACGGGCATGGAGAAGAAAGTAGTGCTCATGTAGACAACCCTTCGGAGAAACGATGGCAGCGAGTGATGACCTATCTTAATTCGGATAGAGAAAGTGATTGGCGTCTTGCTGTGCTTGAAGCTGATGTACTTTTAGACGAAATGCTTACCCAGATGGGTTACCATGGAGATTCAATTGGTGAGAAGCTTCGGAGTGTTGAAAAAAGTGATTTTCTCACCGTGGAGTTTGCGGGTGAAGCCCACGGGGTGCGTAATAGAATTGCGCACGAAGGAGTCGCTTTCACACTCACCGAAAGGGAAGCGAAACGTGTCATCAAAATGTATGAAGATGTATTCAAGGAGTTTAAGTATTTGGAGTAGAAAGTAGAAAACAAGGTCGCCCAATTGGGCGACCTTTGTGTACTGGTTGCGGGGCCGGGACCGCGAGTACGATTATCGGAACCTACTGTTTCGGGTAGCTTTCTTCAAAACTACACTTGGATTTTAATACTCGTTTCACTCCTTTAAAATCTCGGCGTATACCTTTCCCATTTCCTCACGCAGAAGCCGCTCGGAAATATGGGAGAAGGTCTGCGATTCCCGACGCAAGTGAAGTAATTCACTTGCTTCCCTCGCAACCGCAATAAAAGTAAAAGCACCCACAAAAGGTGCTTTTACTTTTAGCGTGTTGCGGGGCCGGGAATCGCACCCGGAATCTCAAGGTTATGCATACCACTATGACTTTCGTCACGAACAACTGAAGATTTTGTGGTCTGGACTATGCCTTCTTCCCGATAGGGAAGCTCGCCGTCTAGTCTCTACACCTTCTCCGACAGAAATGTCGGAGCTTGGCTCGGCGTTACCTGTGTGTAGGCTTCACCGAGTTTGACGAGTCATCAACGCCTCATTACTGAGGCGTCAGCCCATTTTGAGCCTTGCGAGTTACTGTTACTCCACCCCGCGATAGGTGAATAGCCATTATAGCTTTTTTAGGCCCATTAGCAATCTTATCCACAAGAAATAAAACCAGCGATACTGTATACTATAGTAGCAGATGGCTAAATTTGAAATTAAAATCAAGGCTCGGGAATTAAGGCGCACAGGCGCAAGTATCCTCGAAATAGCACGAAAATTCGGTGTTGCAAAAAGTACGGTCAGTCTTTGGTGTCGGGATATTCTGCTTACAGAAGATCAAACAAGAATACTTTTGCAAGACAAGTCATTGGCGGTATCAAGCGGAAGGTTGTTGGGAGCAGAAGCAAATCGTCAAAAAAGGACGCAGTCAATTGAAGCAGGTAAAAAATGGTCTCGTGCTCTCTTAGGTTCGATGAATCAAAGAGATTTGCTGATTACTGGTATTGCGCTTTATTGGGCAGAAGGAAGTAAAACGGACCGGAGATTTATTTTTGTGAATTCTGACCCGGCTATGATACTAGTTATGTATGCATGGATAAGGAATTTCTTCGATATCAAGAAGGAGGCAATTATGCCTCGCCTTTCGATTAACGAAATCCACAAACCTAGAATACAGAAGGTCTTGGAATTTTGGTCAAACCTGCTAGAATTGCCTGTTGAGCAATTTGGCAGCCCTTGGTTTATTAAAGTAAAGGTAAATAAGGTGTATGATAATTACGACACCTATTACGGAATTTTGCGATTAGGAATTCGTGATGCAGCACCATTCAAGTATAAGATGCTGGCTTTGATAGATTTGCTGTCTGAAATTGCAAAAAAGAATTGTCGAGGTAGCTCAACGGTGGAGCAGGCGTTTCATAAGCGCCCGGTTGTGGGTTCGACTCCCACCCTCGACATGAGCGAAGCGAAATGGCGAAAGGAAGTGCGGGGCGCTTCCGTAAAGGACTTGAAGCCCGATTGAGCTTTTTCTGAAAGCGAAGCGCATCAGCAAAACCAATTGCGGGTACTTGAACCTGTAAGGTTCGGCTCCCACCATCGACATGGCAATCATTACGTCACTTATTTGACAGAGTTGACAAGAGGTCTCGCTTTCCTGGCGGTAGCCAGAGAAATGGTCATTTTTTGGCCTCCTCTCTTGCGCTTTTTCCATAGCGTGACGCTACTTTTTCGGCCTCTGTAAAAAGGGTACATACTTGCTATTCTTAGCGTGCGCTTAGGTGGCGCGATACCACCTCCCCGCCGTTAGTAGCGAATTAATTGTTACTACTTCTATGTCACACAAATTCTCACACAAGAGCTCCCACAAGGAGTCACACAAGGAAAGCCACAAGGCTTCACACAAGTAATTTCTTAAACTCCTTCTCTACCTGTAGAGAAGGAGTTTGTGTTTAACAGCAAGACTAAGCGCTCAATTTCTATGACAACTAAATTTTTCCAGAAGCAGTGCGGTAATTGCGGAAACGGCACCTGCCAAGGTTGTGGTGGTAAGAAATAGTTTCTCTGTTCCACAAACCCCTCCGACTATAGTCGGAGGGGTTTGTGTTTGGTCAATGTGGATAGTATACCTTCCTGTACCTGATACAATAGCTCTGTGCCTACACCTAAGAAAATAAATAAGTCTTTTTTTACACGATGGACTTCTGAAATGGCATATGTAGTCGGGTTCTTTGCTGCCGACGGATACATCACCGTTACTAAGCGAGGAGGACAATTTTGGTCGATTCAGATAACTGACAAGGAACTACTTTACTCCATTAAGAGAGTTACTGGTTCTGAACATACCATAGGTGAACGTATCGGAAATGAAAATGAGAAAACATTGTATCGATTACAAGTAGGAAGCAATGAAATGTGTGCTGATCTCCGCCGGCTCGGTTTCTTTGAACAAAAGACCAAAAGTATGAGTGTTCCAAATGTACCGATAGAGTATTTTTCCGATTTTACCCGAGGTTATTTTGATGGCGATGGAAATGTATGGAGCGGTCTTATTCATAAAAAAAGGAAACGACCGACGTTCAATCTCATCGTAGCATTCACTTCATGTTCGAAGGACTTTTTAGGATGTTTGCATGAAAGGCTCAATACATTATGTGTAACCGGAGGTTGCCTTTACAAAGCAAAAGGAGGTTATCTTCGATTGCAGTACAGTGCGGTAGATTCTTTGAAATTATATGATTTTATGTATAATCATAGAGATTTTCAAAAATCGGGCTTATTTCTGGAAAGGAAGAAGCTAGTGTTTGAGAAGTACAAGAAGTTAAAATGCGCCCGTAGCTCAGCTGGTTAGAGCGCTGGCCTGTCACGCTAGAGGTCGCCGGTTCGAGTCCGGTCGGGCGCGCATCAAAGAATCCATTAAATCCCCGCGAGGGGATTTTTTGGTTCTGATTTGGTATACTTTTTGTATGGAAGGATTTAGCCAAATACCACAAGGTCCCACACAGAAAACAGAAAATAAAGCACAAGATTTTATTCCCGAAGGGGTTTTTGAGGCCGATTTATCGGATCCTCAAAAGGCAGGCATAATTCATTCTATAAACCTTGGTCGGGAGTTACAGAAAGACACACTTGGTTTGGCCTCTGATTTTAAGTCGGGTCTTACCTTGGATCAAATTGTAGAGAAACATAATTTGCAAGCAAAACTTGGCACCTCTTCTTCTACGGCAAGAAACGCTGTGTGGTTCGCACTCAAAGGTTATAATAGTGAAATACGTTTTGCGGACGCGGAACCTTTTAATGGGTTGGTCAGCAAGGACGAATATGAGTTGACTGCTCAGCAACATCGCAGGGAAGCCTCCGCGAGAACTGGCAGAAATAATAGAGAGTCGGGTCTTAAACAGTTTGCTGAAAAAAAGGGGATTCATGCCCAAACCCCAGAGGAAAGGCAGGCGCTCATAAGGAGTTCAGCTTTGGCGCGAGGACTTGATTGGTTTGAGCAAGAGGAGGTGGATCTTATCAAAGAGTTAATTCTTTTACCTGAATATAGACACGGATCAAGAATTAGAGCTGGGAAGATTGCTGAAGAATTAAACAAAAGATTCCACAACGGTGAGAAGAAATGGAACCAAAAACAAATTACAAAGAAATACTATTTGCTTCGGCATCCAAATCAATCCATATAACATGGGACTTTTTTCTTGAGATCTATTATAAAGATGTATCCACCACGTTCTTTTATCGTAGTTCTAACATCATCCACTAGTCCGCGCCAAATTTTTTCTATAATTTCACCTTATTTCGTAAGGTTATTTAGCTCGAACTCGAGGGTCAATAAGCAACGGATGTTATCCTTTATCTGTCAGGTTTCTTAACATGGTATAATTTCCTGATGCCCCAGATAAATTACAAAAATAAGCCCAGGCTTTCAGAGCATGAGATCGATAAGATATCCAATGATCGGCGCATAACACTTGTTCCACTTCTAGAATCTTTCCTCTCTTCTGATGAAATGTTCGTTGGTAAGGATATCTCCGTTGAATATTCCCACCAAGGTGTCTCAGCCTTGGTGGCATTTATTGAAACAGACGCAGATAAGTATGTTCTTAAAATTCCTTTGAAACCTACTGCCGAAGGAGAAGCTCTGTTCCTAAAGAAATGGGAAGAGGTTGGAGTAACGGTGCCACACGTGTATAAGGAAGGAAAATTAGGAGACCACCCCTACATACTCATGAGCTTTGTCGACGCACCTATGCTTTCCGAATCAATAAAGAATGGTCTAGTGAAGAGTGATATATGGGT
>CALRDB010000012.1 GCA_943354745.1 Candidatus Nomurabacteria bacterium
GATGAGGCCACACTATTGTGGAGAAAAGAGAAGAAAAGTGGGGATAAGTCTAAAGAGAAAGTAGAACGTAGTAAGTAGAAAGTAGCAGCGTGTCCCCTTGCTCCCTTTTCTACCCTTTAACCCTTGTTTTGAAATGGGAGAAAGGGGAAGAAAATGGAAAGAAAGGTAGAGGGAAAGGGATTCCCGTTTTTTACCCTTTGTTTCCCTTTTTTCCCTTCTCGGGAAAGGGGAGAAGAAGCGAGGAAAGAAAGGGGGAGGAATTGTTTTCTTGATTCCCTTTATTCCCTTTTCTACCCTTTTTTCCCCTTTCTTACCCTTTATTCTTTTTTGAGAGAAATCTGAAGCGATAGCGCATCAGTCTGGAATGGCTCCCCGCTTTCGAGTACGTCTTGAATCACGATATTCTTGAGTGAAGCAATACGTGAAAGTTCCGCTTCATGCTGTTCGATGAAGCGTCTCGAAGGACCTTGCGCTCCAATGTGAAGCGTTGCTGGCTCTCCTGCCTTTAATCCCTGCGTTTTTCGCATCTCCTGCACAGCTCGCGAGAGCTCGCGGAACATCCCCTCATCTCTAAGCTCTTGCGTCATGGTGGTATCGAGCTCGACTTCAGTTGACAGAGTCGGATCGATAACAATCTCTTTTACATTCACCTCGTCCAAAATGAGCTGTAGTAGGTCGGGACTCAGACGGGATCCCCGCTTTCGCGGGGATGACATAAGAATGTCACTCTTCATTTTTAATTTTTGCAGAGGTTGCCGGACTTTAATGTTTACCTTAGCGCGAGCTTCGAGTGCGGACGAGACAATTTTCCTCACTTCTTCCATTTGTTTCAGAAGTTCGGTATCAACTTTTCCACCACTTGGCCATGCTTCCAGATGAACGCTGGTTACATCCTTAATCTTTAATCCTTTATCCTTAACCGACTGAAACAAATATTCGGCGAAGAACGGCGCGAATGGAGCCATCACCTTGGAAAGTTCGCGCAGTACATATCCCAAGGTACCAAGTGCCGCCTCCTTTTCTTCAAGAACGTCCGACTTAATTCGATCTCGTGAACGGCGAAGGTACCACGTAGAAAGATCGTCGATGAAATCCCCGATCGGCCTTGTTGCTTTATCCAGTTCATAGATTTCAAGCGAGGTGGTCACTTCGTACATAAGTTCGTGTAATCTCGCGATAATCCATCGATCGAGGACGTGAGTAGCTTTGAGCTTATAGCTTGTAGCCTTCAGAGAAGAATCTGCATACAGTAGATAAAACGCGAGAACGTTGTCGATACGACCGAATATTTTTTTAGAAACTTCATCAACTCCACGTTCGGAAAAACGCAGGTCTTCCCCTCGCACCACAGGAGATGACATCAGGTAATAGCGGAGACTGTCCGCTCCATACTTTTCCACAATAGCGAGCGGGTCGGGATAGTTCTTCAATCGTTTAGACATCTTCGCTCCGTTCTCGGCCAGCACGATACCATTCACCGCCACGGCATTGTACGGAGACTTGCCGAATAAACCGACACCGAGAACGAGCATCGAATAAAACCACCCCCGAGTTTGGTCCAGTCCTTCCGCGATGAAATCTGCCGGAAATCCTTTTGCTTTCTTAAACCATCCACTCCCCACAGGATCAAACCCCTCCTTTTCGAACGGATAGTGGGCCTGTCCATACGGCATTGACCCCGACTCAAACCAACAATCGAATACTTCAGATACTCGCCTCGAGAGACCTCGCCCTGAACCGGTTGTCTTCAGACACTGCTCACAGGTAAGCGCGATCGTATCTATGTACGGACGGTGCATGTTGAATTCCTTACCGGTTGTGTTGTCGACGTACGCGACGATCGGCCGAGCATACTTGTTGAAAAGTGCTTTTCGGAAATAGGCGTCACTCTCGGCAAGCGAGAGGTTGTCGATAGCTTTAAGAAAATAAACAATCGGCCCCTCATGCGAGACAATAAGCACCGTTTCACCCGCGTGTTTCTGTAAGATATCTTTGAGTCCTTCGGTTACTCTGCGCTCCACGTCTTCCCAACTCTCCCCCGTGCCTCCCCGCTTTGACTGAAAATGCGCTTCAGCAGAAAGAACTCTGTATGCATTTCGCTCTTTCTCAAAAGCCGGATCATCTTCACGCTTACCGTCCCACGATCCACTGTCCACTTCGCGGAAACGTTCGTCCACCGTCACGTTCTCACCAAGCACTCCCGCGACAATATCCGCAGTCTCCTTAGCACGTCGTACGGTCGAAGTGTAGACAGCGTCCACCCCTCCCTGTTCTTTCAACTCTTGTGCTACCGCCTTGGATGCCTGTCGCCCGGCACGCGTCAGTCCGAAGGCGTCCGGTGTGTCGTCGACAATGTGTTTAGTATTTTTCTCACTCTCTCCATGACGAAGAAGAATAATCTTGGTGATATTTTCGGCCCCTCGCTTCCGGAGCTCATCAACCGAGCCGATCACTTCGTATGTCTTACAACGCTCGCACCCCCAGACCGGGATCGGCGCGCCCCAGAAACGGGAACGTGAAATAGCCCAATCCTTAGCCTCGGCTAACCAGTTACCGAAACGGTATTCCCCCACCTCTTTCGGTACCCAGGTGATTTTCTTGTTCGCTTCCACCAATGCCTCGCGCATACCGCTCACCTTTACGAACCATGATGGCGCCGCGTAGTTAAGGAGCGGTGTATCACACCGCCAACAGTGTGGGTACTCATGTGTGTACGGTTCACGGCGGAGTAACGACCCTTGTGTATCGAGATAGGTCGCGATCTTTTCATCGGTTTCTTTGGGATTCCCTTTCGACTTCGCCTGCAACCCGGCAAAGTCGGAAACTTCAGGTCGAAAGATCCCATCAGTAGAAACATGCTGAAGGAACGGAATCTTTTCTTTGACCGAGAGTTGGTAGTCATCTTCCCCGAACGCGGGAGCGATATGTACGATACCGGTACCGTCTGTTTCGGTGACAAACGACGCGCCGTAGATACGCCATCCTCGCTCTCGATGTTGGATGGGTGGTGTACCGGCAACAGATTGCGAATAGTAGTTAAAAAGTGGTTTGTAGGATTGACCGATAAGCTCCTTTCCTTTTACACCTCGTTTCGCGGAAAAGGCGACCTGCTGCCCTTTCCACGTAAAACTGCCGACACGCGAGATGGCATCGAATTCAAACGATCCCTTTCCTCCGCCGGAGGCGGATCTATCGGGGTCAGAAAAGACTCGTCTAAGGATGTCCTCTTTCGCGCCAACGATAAAGGTATCCCCTGTCTTTATGTCTTTGGCGTTTGAGGCGGTAATTTCGACAAACGCATAGTCAAACTCAGGATTCACGGCAAGAGCGGCATTCCCTGGAAGCGTCCATGGAGTTGTTGTCCACGCGACTAGATACGTATTCGCTTGCGTCACCAGCGAGAACTTCACAAACACCGAAGTGTCGGTAAGCTCTTTATACCCTTGAGTTACTTCGAAATTCGAAAGCGTGGTTTCGCACCGAGGACAGAGGTGCATGGATTTAAATCCCTGGTAAATAAGACCTTTTTCATGAAGCGTTTTGAAAATCCACCAGACACTTTCAGTATACGACGAGTCCATCGTGCGGTAATCATTGTCCATGTCCACCCACCTCCCCATACGCGGAATAATGCGACGCCAATCGTCGGCGTAGCGCATCACCGTTTCTTTTGCCTTTGCGTTGAATTTTTCGATACCGAAACTCTCAATGTCTTTCTTCGACTTGAATCCGAGCTCTTTTTCGACTTCATTCTCAACTGGAAGACCGTGACAATCCCACCCCCACTTGCGCGGAACATGGTAGCCCTGCATCGTTTTAAAACGAGGAATAACATCCTTGATCGTCCCCGCGAGGATATGTCCATAGTGTGGAAGTCCTGTCGCGAATGGCGGACCGTCGTAGAACACAAAATCTCCCTTGGGAGATTTCTTCTCCAAAGTCTTCTTGAAGGTGTCGTCCTTCTGCCAAAAAGCGAGAATCTGTTCTTCCCTTTCGGCTACCTTGGATTTTTGAGGTGGTAATGTTTCTGCCATGTCTTTCTTCTCTCACCTCCCCTCCTTTCCAAGGAGTGGAATGAGGAGTGGTAGTTCCTTTCGTATTTTCGTAAAAGATTCGTAGTTCGTATTGTACTACATCTTCTCTGGCACCTTAATACCTACAAGCCAGAGTCCGTTCTTCATAATGGTTGCAAACGCTTCCGTCAGTGCGAGTTTGTAGGGCGAAGCGGGGTCATCTGCGTCAACAATTTTCCCGTTCGCGTACCAACTATTGAACACTCCCGCAAGTTCGGTAAGAAACGTAATCACATAGTGCGGCTCAAGTTCCCTCCCTGCCCGTTCCACCACTTCAGGGAACCGATACAGCAACTTCTCCAGTGTGGTTGTCTCCCAATTCTGTAGGAGTTTGACTCCTACAAATGGCTTTATATCAAGGTTTTTTGCTTTTTGAAGCACCGACTTCGCACGGACATAGGAGTATTGCAGATATGGACCGGAGTCCCCTTCAAACGAAATAGACTTATCGAAATCAAAGATAATGTCTCCTCCGATTGCCTGCCGGAGAATGGAGTATTTAATCGCCCCGATTGCCACGATTTCCGCAAGCGTTTCCTTTTCCGCTTCGGACATCTCACGGTCTTTGATTTTTTCCCGTACCAACGATTCCACCTGCGCGATAAGTCCTTCGCCCGTGATGACATTACCCTTGCGCGAACCCATCTTTCCCGAAGGAAGTCGAAGCATGCCGTGTGAAAGATGTAAGATGCGGGAAGCGAGCGGGGAGTCGATGAGGCTAAGCGCCTTCAAAACCACCTTGAAGTAGTCGTTCTGTTCGTTGGCGGTAATAATGACCGCGCGGTCAAAAGGATAGTTCTCATATTTTATATACGCGAGACCGAGCTCTTTAGCTTCGTATGTTGGAAGTCCCTGTGTGGTAATAAAAACACGGGTGTGAAGGCCGTACGGCTCCCCTTTGAAGACGATGGCCCCGTCACTTTTCTCAAAAATACCTTTTTCCAGATTCTCCTGTACGACAGCTACTCCCCGCGGAGCCGTTTCCGTCTCAAAAAAGTAGTAATCGAATTTTGTCCCCAGCTTCTTGTAGAGTTCCTCAAAATGGGAGAGGCTCACCTCTCTTCCCCATGCATACAACTTGTTTATTTCGGGGTCGCTTTTTTCAAAGATAACTTTATTGAGTTCCTTGATGCGTACTTCCGCTTCCTTGTTTTCCTCATACGCAGTCGAACCAAGAGCGTACGCCTTACCCAAAAAGGCAGCCTTCAGGTGAGAATCCTCCGGTATTTCAGCACTAAGCTCCACCATGCCGTAGATAGCCTTAGCGACATGGAGTCCCACATCGCCCTGATAGGTATCACGCTTAACTTCACCACCACGAAACTCCGAAATGCGCGAGAGTGATTCGCCGACATTGTTACTCATCATGTGGCCGATATGGAGTTCCTTGAAGAGATTGGTATTGGTGTACTCGATAATGAGTTTCTGTCCTTTCAAATTCTGATTCTTTCCAAAATCCGCATCGATATTTTTTACCGCGTCGGCAAAGAATTCTTTCTTGAGATGAAAGTTAATGAATCCTGCCCCAGCAACTTCAATTTTTTCCACGCCGGTTGGGAGCTTTTTCTGAAGCTCGGCAACAATTCTTTCCGCAATGTCTCGCGGCTTTTGTTTGGCAAGTTTTGCCGAAGCCATCGCTATGTTGCTGGAAAAATCTCCATGCGAAAGCTCAGCCGGATGTTCCAATTCAACCTCTTTCACCACGACACCCATAGTTTTGAGCGCCTTTTGTATGGCTTTTTTCAGTTCTTCAACAATCATATGGCTATTCTAGCATTTTTCGCTATATTCGGAATTCTAAATCCTCTATTCTCGGCTTATCTTCCCGCGTTTTCCAGCTTCACCCATTTATTCGCGACGAGGTGCCACGAAGCGGGGTCGGCTTTCTGAATCTCGTCCCACATCCTTTTTGCCGTTTTGGTATACAGTTTTTCTGTTCGGACCAATTTTCGGCTTGGCATCATTTTCTTTGCAATAAGCGACCCACGCTCCTCCATTTCTTTGAGTTCTATATCTACATCCAAATTATCGGCATCTTTCACTATTTTTGCCGCAAGTGTCTTTCGCTCCTCATATTCCTCAAGTATGTTGCGGTGCAGGTCGGCAAAGCTCGTACCAAGAAAAGTGTCCTGTACCGCCCGCTTGTCATCTCGCTTGGTATACACCGCGGTAAGATAGTTCGCGTCTCCGGTGCGACTTTCGGCAACATCGTGCACTAATGCCATTTTTAAAATCTTTTCTTCATCCTTGAATTTTTCACCACGAGCAATAAGAAGCGCGAGAAATTGCACCCGAAACGTATGCTCGGGCACGGAAGCGCACCCGATTCCCATAAACTGTTGCCAGCTCCGCTCGGTATTTTTCAGCGTCCCGATTTCGTATAGAAACTCTATATCTCGCTTGAGGCTTTTCCTATTTTTTGGTTTTTGGTCCTGCATGTTATTTCTGTATATCGTCCCTCCACCCTACCCACACTCGTATCCTATCACCCCTTTTTCCCCTGTCCATTTAGTTTAGCAATAGCGTACACGTGTACGCTATTGCTCAATCATTTTTACATGGAGACTTCCCGCCTTCCTGGTGGGTCATCAACACATCACGAAAACAGCTACGTCCTCTTAGTCATTGAGAGGGCCTATCTAGGGCCTCCATCTCGAGTGTTAAGCAATAGTGTACGGCCGTACACTATTGCTTACTAGAGCAAAGAGAGAAAGTATAGTTACAATCGTATGCATTTTCTGATAATTGCCGAGACTTCACTTTGAACAACTTCAAGCGGGCGACTGGCGTCAACAATAACGTGTGGAACCGTTTTGAAAAACTCCGCGTAACCCATGCGTACCCGCTCGTGAAATGCGAGAGAACGTTTCTCAAAGTGATCGAGTGGTTCCCTGTCCGACTGAACGGTCGTTCGGGAGGGCTCCTTCTTTTTGTTCACGATAACTCGCGTCAACCCTACGGCGGCGTCTACATCCAAGAAGATATAGAGGTCGGGAACCGTTTCCCCCAGTAGTTTTCTGAATTCGGTAAAAAGAGGCTTGAGGTATGGGGCTTCCTGTCCGTGGATTTGATACGCATAAGTAGAGGAGTCAAACCGTTCGGAAATGACGGCCTTCCCTGCCTGAAGCGCGGGCAGTATCTTCGCCCGCACATGTTCAAGTCGCGAAGCGAACACAAGTGCCATCTGCGTCTGTGCATTGGCGTTTGTCGCTTCGGGAGAAATCATCACAGCACGAATTTTCTCCGCGAGAGGAGTGCCTCCGGGTTCCCGAGTAAAAACCGCGTCCGGAAACTCCGTTTCCAGAAATTTTCGAACGGCTCCCTTCCCCGCGCCTTCGCCTCCCTCAAGAACGATAAATGTGCCTCGCATATCTACAAAAAGAGTAATTTAGCTTGATGTATCTGCTTCTTTCTGGTCCGTTTGCCGCCGAATTTCTTCATATATATTTCGCATCGTCTCAGGATTTTTGGTAAGGGCCATGTGACCTTGGCCGGTGAGTATATCAATTTGCATTTCGGGTTTTCTATCCACGCGTTCATTAAATTCCGGAACATGCGCGGCCGGGAACCACACTCCTATTTCGGTAATCCACTTCTCTCCAGCTTTTGTAAGATGCGGCACGATGAGCTCATAGGAATGCACATTTCCCGGATACTCCCGAAATTGCACCTCTCGCGTTTCCATATGCGAAGAAAGGTACTTGATTTGGCTCTTGCCTGTAAGAATAGCTCCAACCGTAGACAGCGGTCCGGTTTCTGCCCATTGAGGCATCTGCTCCTTGCTTGGAGTGTGTTCAATGCTATCCATATTAGTTGCTGCGTAATACCTTATCTATCTTCCGAGCAATTGCGCGAAAATCTTTTTCTTTCTTGCCGCGCGTGGTTTCAGGAGCGCTCCCGAGTCGGAGACCTGATGGATCCATCGGTTTCCGTGTATCAAACGGAATGGTGTTTTCGTTCACGATAATACCCTGTGCTTCCAGTTTGTCTGCAGCTTCCCTGCCTCCAATACCCTTCCCGTCTCGCCATGTGTCGATACGGAGGAGATGTGATTCCGTTCCGCCCTCAACAACTCTCCAGCCAAGTTTTGCGAGTTCGTCGGCCATCGCTTTCGCATTTTTTACCACCTGTAATGCATACTTCCTAAACGCGGGAGTATTCGCCTCTTTCATGGCGACGGCTACCGCGGCGATGCAGTTGAAGTGAGGACCCCCTTGCAAACCGGGGATAATCACTTTATCTATTTTTTTATTCAGCTCCCGTTCGTCTATTTTGGTGAAAATCATCGCCGAGCGCGGCCCGCGGAGTGTTTTGTGTGTCGTGGTCGTGACGATATCCGCGTACTCAAACGGCGATGGGTACACTTTACCCGCCACGAGTCCCGCGAAGTGCGACATGTCCACCATGAGGAGTGCTCCGGAGGCATCGGCAATTTCACGAAACTTCTTGAAATCCACAATATGCGCATAGGCGGTAAAGCCTGCGACGATAATATTCGGCTTCTCCGCTATCGCCAGCTTCTTTACCGCTTCGTAGTCAATGAGCTCGTTCTCTTTACTCACGGTATACAGTATTGAATTCCAAAACTTGCCGGTCATTGATACTTTCTGCCCGTGAGTGAGATGTCCGCCGTGGGTAAGCTCCATACCCATTATTTTTTCTCCTTGAGGAACCAGTGCCGCGTACACGGCAAAGTTCGCCGGTGAACCGGAAAGCGGTTGCACGTTCACACTCCAATTCGATGAAATCGAATTGCCCCGAGCCTCACTCGAGGGGCTCTTATCGGCAAGACCGAATAATTGCAAAGCCCTCTCTTGCGCGAGTGATTCAACTTCGTCAACAACTTTCGTCCCACGATAATAGCGCCGTCCAGGGTACCCTTCCCCGTATTTGTCGGTAAGTATGGAACCGAGCGCCCCAAGCACATCTTTAGAAACGTAGTTCTCGGAGGCGATTAAGTTAATGACGTTCTTCTGACGCTTCTTCTCGGCCTCGATCAGTTTTTTAATTTGTGTATCAATCATACGAAAATACGAATTATTCGAATATACGAATAGCTACGAATAAGAAAAGAGTTGTAGTCACTTACAGCATGATCTTTCCTAGTACCTAGCGCCTAGTTGCCTAGAGCCTGTTTTAATCTTCGCATTGTAGCATGAGGTGGAAAAGAAAAAAGCCAACGTTGCCGCTGGCCCTTTGTGACATAACTAGAGGAACCTCTACTCCGTAGTGAAGATAGTACCCGCTTCTTGTTCAGGCGGCCAAGGATCATTGGTAAGAGGTGGAGCCCATTGGTACTTTGGGGGAGGTGCTACTTCCTGCCCATCAATCAGATCCGCTGCTGCAACTAATGTGGGGGTGAGTAACTCTTTTCCGGACAGCACTACATGATTCATAACGTATATTGACTCGTAGGGCACTGAGGTTATGGAAGAATCTACACGCCAGAGAGCGGAGAATCTACGTTTCATTTAACCATCTTATGGTAAAAATGCAACTAAAAAGCCCGCAGATGGGCTTTTTTATTTTTACTGTTCTTATTGCTGTTTCTCAATGTATCCCCCCGCCACCGTAAGCTCCGCCTTGATGGGCGGATGAGGGTCGTAGTTTTCGAGCGTGACGTGTTCAGCTTTAAATGATTCAAGTGAGGTTGCTTCATCTGAAATCTTCACTGTTGGGAATGGTTTCGGCTCGCGTGAGAGCTGTTCTTTCGCCTGCTCAATGTGATTTTCGTAGATATGCACATCTCCAAACGTATGCACGAACTCCCCCACTCCATAGCCGGCAATCTTCGCGAGAATGTGTGTAAGGAGCGCGTAACTTCCGATATTGAACGGAACACCGAGGAAAATATCGGCAGAACGCTGGTAGAGCTGGAGACATAGTTTGCCGTCCTTCACATTGAGCTGATACATGTTGTGGCAGATTGGGAATCGACATGCTTCTTCCGGTTTCGCCATCGTATAGAGATATTCCGGATTCCACGAAGAAACGATAGCGTTATGACAATCGGGATCGGTAATCACTTCGTTTAACGCCCACGCGAGCTGGTCGACAGTCCTGGCGCCGTCCTTCGTTGGCCACCTTCGCCATAGCTCTCCGTAAATACGACGGAGGTCGCCATATTCTTTCGCGAAGGTGCTGTCGCTTCCGATCTTTGCAATGAATTCATCTTTAGTGAGTTCCGGCACACCCCCCTTCTCTATTTTTGCTTTATAGAGTTTGTACGGATAGTCATCCCAGATATGTACATTATTCTTTACCAGGTACTCTATGTTCGATTGTCCAGAGAGAAACCAGTAGAGCTCGTGCAAAACTCCTTTCCAATACACTTTCTTGGTAGTCAGAAGCGGAAAACCATCGGCAAGATTGAATCGTATCTGCCGACCGAACAGGCTGTATGTCTTCACCCCTGTCCCCTTATCCGTTTGAACAGTCCCCTTATCAAGGATTTCCTGCATGAGGTCAAGATATTGATGCTCAGGATGTTTTTGCATAATACGAATGCTACAAATTAATGCACGAATGCTTCGAATATGCGAATGAAGAGAGTCGGGATTCGTAGATTGGTAGCATTTGCATGGTAATTCCTTGCATTCGTATCTACTTCTTCTTAGAAATAATTTTCGGTGGAATATACCCCACAATGTTATTTTTGGAGTAGCGCCCGTTTTCTTTGTAGTTCTGTTTGGGTGGACTGGAAAGCGGGGAGAACGTGAGTTGAGCGATAGCCATACCGGGGCGAAGGATTATCGGTACGTTGTTCAAGTTGCAAAGCTCTAGCGCGACATTGAGGAAATGGCCGGGGTTAATGAGCGCGGCACTGTTGTGCACCAAAAGTCCGATTCGGGCAAGTGAACTTTTCCCGTTTACTTCAATAAGGAAATGGTCGGAGCCGAAATAGTCTTTGGAGTAGCCGAGGATGCTAACGCCTGGGTGGAGTACGAACGCCTCCCCGTCAGCCACCTTCACCTCATGCGTTTTTGGGAAAACTTTGTTCGCGGGGTCAATAAACGTGGAGGTATAAGACTCGTTCACGATAAACGTATTACCGAGCGTGATGTCGTAACTCGCCGGTTGCAGTCGCACTTCGTCAAACGGCTGTAGGGTAATCGTTTTTCGCTTCACTTCTTTTTTGATGTCTATATCTGATAAAAACATATGCGTGATACGAATGCTACTAATTAAACACACGAATGCTTCGAATATGCGAATGGAAGGAGTCGGGATTTGTGGATTAGTAGCATTCGCATGGTAATTCGTTGCATTCGTATCTCCTACTCTATAACAAACACTTTCTCTGTCCCATAATACTCCGCCCAGTGCTCGTTGTAGAACTTGAACATCCGCTCAAGTCTTGCCTGATCGAGCTCGTGACAGCTCAGCGCGGCCATGAGTGCCTTAAGTTCCTGCTTCGCAGCCTCAGCAAGATTACCATCGGTAATCATTTTCTCAAATTCCGCGAGATATCCGTACCCGGCATTTTTATCAATAGTGACATGAATTACTCCCAAATCGTAGGCTTCCCTCTCTCGAGACCATTTCGCCTGATAGGTAAGACCGGCCTTTAACAGTGCGCCATCGAGTTCCGAAAGAGTACACAAAACCGACTCTTCGAATTCTATGCGGGAAACACCATTGGAACTGGAATCGTCGCCAATGGAAGCCTTAAGAATTACGAGTACTTTCCCATCCGCTTCACGAGTCCGGATTGAGACACCCCCACGAACTCCTGCGATAATCGAAGAGAGTTTCTTTTGCTTCTCGGAATCAAGGAGCGGAGCAACCACCTTTTCAAACACCGAAAGATCTGTCGGTGGATTGAAATAATGATTGAGCTGTTTGTGTGAGGGAAGCGTTTTAAGCGAGGGGAATAGTTGTACCAATCGGCGCTTCAGTTCTTCAGCGCGTTCCTTACTTCCGAGAAGAGATTTAATTTCTATTTCAAACATACAGTGCGAATTATTAATGGCTACGAATACTGCAAATCCGAAATCCTCTCTTCTACCTCCTCCCCTCTTTAGAGGGGAGGACTGAGGTGGGGTGTCCAGTTTCATTTACGGTACGCTACAGTATATCCTAGTGCCCTTTTTGAAACAATTTTTCTACCATACTTCGCAACTTTCCGCTTTTACAATGTACAAGCATCCCAAGATACGACTGAATAATAGGAAGAGTGAAAAGAAAATCGTCTTTGGTCCATATACTCTTAGCAAGAACGGCAAGTCTCTTCAACATCCGTTTTTTTGTCCTCGTCCGCAGAACACGAAAGTGCGGCATAGATACATAGCCGAGAAAGTCCGTCCCTTGCCGAAGTTTCCGTATCGTTACTTTATGCGGATGCAGTTCGAGCGATAGCTTTTCCCATAAAAAGTCCCGAATCTGTTCAACCTGCTTCCCTAACACGACTCGGTTGTCAGCCAAAATCACAAAATCATCGCAGTAACGAATATAGAAACGATTTCTAAATATATGTTTTACGAATTGGTCCAACTCGTTTAGGTAGACATTTGAAAAAGCTGGCTCGTGACATTCCCGAGCGGCAACCCGTACTTTGTCATTCCAGCGAAAGCTGGAATCCAGAAGTTTCCAATGACAACTTGGAGGAGTTCAAGAAGTCTTTCATCCGTGATGCGTCCTGAAATCAAAGCGAACAGAATCCCGTGGTCAATGCCGTCAAAAAACTTTTTGACGTCACACTTCAGCACAAATGCGGGCTTGGTGTAGTTTGAAGAGACTTTTCTCGCAAAGTCCTCAAACCGCTTCACGCCTGCGTGCGTGCCTTTGCCTTCGCGCGACGCGTAGGAGTCGTGGATGAAAGTTTTGTCAAAGACCTGGTACAATTGTTGATACACGGCTTGATACAGCACTCGGTCGCGGACGCTCGCAATATGAATGATGCGTGGCTTCGGATCGGCAATACGTTTACATACATACGGGTCATTCGTCCATGTGCCGTTCGCAAGCCGTTCGTGCAGAGAGAAAAGATGTTCTTCCAGACGCATTTCAAAACTTACGGCATCAGGGTGCGAACGCTTTCCCTTGCTGAATTTCTTCCACGCGAAAAATAGATTTTCAATAGAAATTACATCACGAAAATCAATCTTATGATGCCCCCCCCCCGAAAAAACTCCCTCGGTCATTCTCAAGATTCGGCTGTTGCATAAAGAAATGTATATCATAGGACAAGCACTACCCAAAAGGGATAAGCTTGGCATTCACGCTGTCGTTGAACATCTCTGTCTAGAAATACTTGCGCTTGCGGTTAAAGGCGCGTTCCAATCAAGACAGATAAAGCTTGAGACACTTGAACGACTGCGAGTACAGATAGAGATACTCAAACATCTCGTCCGTTCCGAACAGGAACTCGGCGTGATAACGGAAAGAACGTACCTCCGCCTCGCGGAACAACTCATAGAAATCTCCAAAATGACAAATGGCTGGATTGGCTATACGCAAAAAGGAGCGTGAGGCTCCTTTGATGCGAGAAACTTCTCGGCGAAACCGCACGTTATCGTCCGCGTTCAACACGTCGTTGTGGTTCACGTTGACGGTGCCATTGTTCGGATTGAAGTTCACGTATGGCACCTTGTCGTCGGGGAGGCGGTTCGTTTTGCCTTCTTCCGTCCATTTCTCCGGAAGACGATTACTCATCTTCCTGTGCCTCACACGTAGTAAAACGTTCATAGTGTAGAAAAAGACAAGCAGTTTCTTAACAGTGACCAATCGCCATCCGCCCAAAGCAGACCGACTGCACAGTCACGAGGGTATTATATAAAAAATCCCGTTTCTCGCGCAAAAGCGAAAAACGGGGGCGAAGGAAACGAAGTTAAGAAGGTTTGAGTGAAAGCACTGCTCGGCGAAACCGCACGTTATCGTCCGCGTCCAACACGCCGCGGCGGAGCACGTTGATGGTGCCATAGCGCGGATAGAAGAGCACGCATGGCACCTCGTCGTCGGGGAGGCTTGAATCAGCACAGAACGTGACGACAGTCTGGTCCGGGTGTACGCCGTGCTCACGCCAGTAAGCACGCCCGAATAATTGCCGCATAGGAACCGTGGTAGTTGTCCATCCAAGCTCCCGAACCGCAACGGTGTGGAGGTTGATTGGACTGCTCATGTCCTTTCCCAAACAACCGTCAGGAGCTTCCTGTTCGTCGGGAAGCCAGCAACCGAACGTGCCGATGTGCTTGTGCGTCATCTCGCAGTCGTCCAGACTTTTTTCGGTGAACTTCCAAACCTTACCGCCATAGGCTTTCTTGTCGGACTGGAAGAAAAATTCGGCAGATTGCGCGACTTTCTCGTGCATCAGGCAGAAGCGGGCTTTGTAGCCGAACGGCTGACGAGGAATCTGGAGCCTGGCGAAATTTGCCGTGATGCCATATTCATCTTTCCAGAACTTCTCTTCCCTTTGAGCAAGTTCACTCGGGATGGTGATGAGCGGCGAATCAGTCTGTGCCGACTCTTTTAGCGCGATACGCTGGTCGCGACCGAGATGCGCGACAAGCGAGAGTAATTCGGGAAGTTGACTACGGTTTTCATTGCGCAGATAGTACGCTACCTGTTCGTCTGGGAATACTCCCGAATGTGAACCGAGCATGCTACCGAACGTTAACCGCTGATTTGTCTTTTCGTCTGTATAGAGAGAGGGTGCCTTCATAGAAGGGTGCCTTTCTTTTAATTTTTACCAATGAACAGTCGAAATAGCCTGAAAATGCGCTACTTTCTGTCCGAAAATACCTTACCATATATACTACCTATTCGTCAATATTGCATAATGCTGAAAATATGAAATACTGAATGTATGAGAAACATCATCAACATCAACGAGCGGGGGACACTCACTCTCCCCAAGGAGATGCGCAAGAAACTTGGGCTGACTGGCATGGGGCAGATATTCGCGGAAGAAACATCTGAAGGTATCACGCTGAAGCCAGGGGCCACTTTCCCAATTGAAATCTACACCGATGAACGTATCGCGGAGTTTCAAAGAAACAACGAGGAAGCACTTAAGAACTTCTCACTCAAAAAGAAATGAGAGTGTTTCTGGATGCGAATATCTTGTTTTCCGCATCTATGCCGAAAAGTCGCATAGGGTTTTTGGTACGAATAGCTAAGCAGAAAGCGACTCTGCTTACCAACCTATATGCGGCGGAAGAAGCGCGGCGGAACCTTGAATTTAAAAGTGCGACATCCCTTCCTTCTTTTGAACAGCTTCTCAAGGAATGCGAACTAGTCAGTGAGAGGATTGCCCCTATTATTATTGAACTCGCTTTAAAGGATGTACCCATTCTGGGGGGTGCGATTGCCGGTAACGCTTCGCATCTGCTCACTGGTGATGAGCGCGACTTTGGAATGTTGTTTGGGAAGACCGTTCAGGGAGTAACTATAGTTTCGCCATATCTGTTCGGCATTGAACTCGTAAAGAAAAAATGGATGAAGTAAATACTACCATGCCAAAACTTCATATCAGCATAGTCGTCGCAGTCACCCGCAAAGATGCCGCTATCGGAAACGGCGGGAAGCTCTTGGTGCATATTTCCGACGACTTGAAGCGCTTTAAGGCGCTTACCAAGGGACACTCCGTCATTATGGGACGAAAGACATTTGAGTCTATCGGGAGGCCCCTGCCCGACCGGACCAATTTCGTCATAACCCATAACCCCGACTTTACAGCGGAAGGGGTTATTGTCGTTCGTTCGCTTGAGGAAGCGATTGAAAAAGCTTCCTCTCTCCTTCCCCCCTCTTTAGAGGGGGGTGCAAATGGAAAAAATCCCCATACCTCACCCCTTCCCCTCGGAAGCCCGAGAGACTTCCCCTCTAAAGGGGGGCACAAAAAAGAACAGAACGAAATCTTCATCATTGGCGGAGGCGAGATATACAAACAGGGACTCCCCTACACCGACAAACTTTATCTCACCATTGTGGACTCCGACGCCGAAGGCGATGTCTTCTTCCCCGACTGGCGCAAGGACTTCACCAAAGAGGTCTTCCGGGAAGAACGTTTCGACGAAAAAACAGGACTCAAATACACATGGGTTGATTTAGAACGAGGATAACAAAAATCGCCCCGATGGACATCGGGGCGATTTTGTTTTTCCGTGTCTGTTCCGTGTTCTTAATCCGTGTTGCTTCAGTGTTACTTCACCTCTATTCCCATCGAGCGTGCACTTCCCGCCAAAATCTTCATCGCAGCCTCCACTGAGTTAGCGTTGAGATCTTGAAGTTTCTTTTCGGCGATTTCACGAAGTTTCGCCTTCGTAATGGTTCCAGCCTTGGTGGCCGGAGTTTTACCTGAGCCCTTGTCCTTTCCCGCTGCTTTGAGAAGTAGATGTGTCGCTGGCGGAGCCTTGAAGATCATATCGAAGGTGCGGTCTTCGTAGATCGAAACTACCACAGGAACAAGCTCCCCCTTCATCTTTTGAGTTCCCGCGTTGAAGCGAGTAACGAACTCGCCGATGTTTACCTTGGCCTGACCGAGAGCAGGACCAATGGGCGGAGCCGGATTCGCGGCGGCCCCCATAATGGTGAGTTTAAGTTTTCGTACTGCTTTTTTTGCCATAAATATAGATTAAAGCTGAAAGATTAAAGATGTAAGTAAGAAGTCCCGAATTTAAGATGTCTCACTTTAATCTTAAATCTTAAATCTGACAACTGTTGGATTAGATCTTCTTCACTTGTAAAAAATCTAATTCGACAGGTGTTTCTCGACCGAACATCGCAACCAATACTTTCACCTTTCCTCGTTCAGCATCCACTTCCCCAACTTTACCTTCGAGGTCCTTGAATGGACCGTCTACAATAGTGACCGCATCATCCACATCAAGCTCGATATTGTGCATCACCTTATCAGAACTCATACGTTTGAACAAATCGTCCACCTCGGTCTTGTTGAGCGGCACCGGAAATACGCCTGAACCCACGAAACCGGTTACACGCGGAGTATTTCTGACGACATACCAGGAGTCATCGGTGACAATCATATCAACGAGTACGTAGCCGGGGTAGATTTTCTCTTCCTCCTCGACGCGCTTCCCACCCTTGATCTTAATCTGTTTTTCGGTTGGGACAACCACGGCAAAAATCTTGTCTTCCATACCGAGACTTTCAATGCGCTGTTTCAAATTGCGAGACACGGCGTTTTCATACCCTGCATAGGTATGAATCGCGTACCAGTTTCGTCCTTCATGTATTTTTTGTTTTGACATAGTGATGCGAATATCCGAATAGGGAACGAATGTACGAATAGTTGCGAACAAGATTTACTGACTTTTCCGATTCGTATCTATTCGCATATTCGAATGAATTTGTTGATTCGTCTTATATGACTAACTTAAGTACTGTCGTAAAAAGAAAATCGAACGCCCCTAAATATACCGAGGTAATAATCGAAATGACAATAACGACGATGGTGTACATAATCGCCTGCCTCCGTGTCGGCCAAGCGACATGCTTCAGTTCCGCTCTTGTTTCTTTAAAATAGGTGCTGAGTCTGGACATAATTGATTTGCTAAAGCGTATCTATCTACCCCGGTAGTAGAACCGAAGACGGCTCACTACAGGGTGATGAAAAGCATAGTCGCTTCGCTCCTTGCTTTTCTATCAAAAAACCCCTCGCGGGGTCAATGGGGATATAGTACTCCTATCGGCAAAAAATGTCAACAAAAAAGCGAGGGGGCTGTGTGTCCCCCTCGCAACTTCCTTTTTTCGAACTGGCCTATTCGATCAAGGGATCTTTTGGCTCCACGTAACTGATACCAAGGTCCCTTGCTATTTGACGCAACCTTGTGACAACTTTACGGTAATCCTCGCCACTCTCCACTTTAAGTTCCTCGATAATCAACGCGTTAACCATCCTTTGATGGAAACCAATAACGGCACGGTGAAGGGTTTCGAAGAAAACTCCATCTGGCTCATCAGGCAATGTAGAGGTTTCGCGAGCGAGAGATTCAGCAAATATCCTTGCCTCCATGATTTTGAGGCCGTCTATCTGTCCCTGCCCGATCCTGGCTACAGTGAAGCCCGATGAGGTGGTACGTTCAGTGAGAGTTGTCCCTTCAGGAATAGTTACATCCGCAAGAGCTTGGATAATTTCAGATTTGTTCATTTAATGATCTTTCCATGGTTGTTTGTTCGAAAGATTTCTAACATTTTTTATAGACTATGTCAAACCCCGCCCCGACTATCTAGTCGGGGCGGGGTTGTTGTTCGGTCATTCAATTATATGTTCTGGATCCCCGCATCCGCGAGGATGACAGAAAAAAGACGATGTCTGGATCCCGCATCCTAGTCTGCGATGGTCTGCGGCCACAAGCTTACTCCGCTGCTGCTCCGGTGCGGGATGACACAAAATATAGTCCCCGTATTAAATACGGGGTCGTTATTTTGTATCACTTAATTTCGTACGTAATGGTCACGTTCGAGGTAATTTTGTCCTCCCCTACCGGGATAGACGGTGTGACACTGTCCGAACTTACGGACGCTCCCATCGCGTAAGTCTTTGCGTACATGGGGTAATAGCCACCTTCGCTATAACTCACAATCCGAACAAGTGAGACTCCTAGGGACTTGGCGAGCTTTGATGCTTCTGTACGCGCCTCGGTAATCGCTTTGTCTCGAGCTTCTTTAACTAGCTCATCACGTTTGTCGAAATCAAACGAAAGTCCTGAGATATTCGTCGCTCCTTGCTCGCCAATACCGGAAAGAAGTTTGCCTGCGTCTTCAAGCTTGCGGACCTTAACCGTCACACTCTGACTCACGACATATGCCGCCAAATTCTGCTTTCCTGTTTGTTGAGAAGGATAGTACGGACTTGTCGCTTTTGTTTCGTATTCATAGCGAGGATAGATGGTGTATCCCGACGTGGTGATATCTGGATCGGCGACATGATTCTCTTTGAGGTACGCGAGAATATCATTTATTTTGGTGGCCGCTGTATCTTGCGCCTCCTTGGCAATAAGCGATTCCTCAGTTACACCAAATGAGAAAATCGCAAGGTCTGGAATCCCAACCACCTCTCCTTTTCCCTGCACGCTAATCGAGCTCTGCCCTGTTGGAGAAGAACCGATAAATCGCATGGCCTTGAGTTCGCTCACAAATTTCGTAAGCAAAAAGAGGGACAACAACATAAGTGTAATAACAACACTTTTTTTTACTTTATGGTCTTCAAACATGGTTGATCTGATTATTTGATAACGGCTTGATTATTATAACGAAAATCGTTAGTCCGACAACTAATACTCCTGATGCTTCTTTGATATCTCAAGAAGATTTTCGAAAAGTGCCGTCACTGTCATCGGTCCTACCCCACCAGGAACCGGCGAAATCGAATGAACGATCGACTGCACGTCCTCGAAATCAACATCTCCGACAAGTTTGTTTCCTTGAGCCTTGTCGGATGAATTAAGAAGTACCTGATCCTCTAGCCGTTCCTCTCCTGTTTCTGTTACTGCATTAATACCCACATCAACAATCGTTTGTGTACCATCGCTTCGTACATACTTGTGGGTTAGAAACTTCGGTCTTCCAATCGCCACCACAATAATATCGCTCTCAAGAGAAATCTCTTGCGTATTAGGAGTCTTACTATGACAAACGGTCACAAGACCCCCATTCTGACGAAGAACATCGGCGGTTGGAGTGCCTACCAGTGCAGAACGGCCCAGCACTGCAATTTTCTTACCTGAAATCGGGATATTGTAGAACGTGAGTAATTCAAGAACTCCGCGTGCAGTCGCGGGGATAACCGCCCTTAACTCCCCTCGTCCCCGTGAAGCAATCTGCGTTGAGGTTAACCCATCCACATCCTTTGCCGGCAAAATACCATCAATAAGGCGGGTCCGGTCAAGCTCTTTTGGAATAGGTAACTGAAGCAAGATACCGTCCACTTCGATCTCTTGATTAAGCCTTTGGATATGTCCCTCAATCACACTTTCCGCGACATCGTCCTGCAACCTTAAGACACTCACCGTGACACCAATAGTTTCTCCAAATTTTTTCTTGCGTTCGATATACGCGTTCGATTCAGCACGATCACCTATCTGGATAATCGCGAGGACCGGAGGTCTGGTTCGTTTTTGTACTTCCTTCGCAAGTTTTTGTTTAATGGCGTCTTGCGCCGCTTTTCCATCCAGTAACATCATGCGAACACTATCTCATTTTTTTCTCCGAAGTTCCAGTTTCATCGTGCCTCCTCCCCTCTTTAGAGGGGAGGTTAGGAGGGGTGTTTCGTACTTTCGTATCCCGTTCGTTATTCGTATTGCCTATATTTTCCCTAAAAATACTTTCTCTAGTATCCCACTTGCGATGACAGCGTCGGGCTTTCCTTCCGCTACCACCACACCTCTGTCTAAGACGTACGCACGATGTACGATATGCAGAAGTGATTTGAGATTATGTTCCACGACAAAAATAGCAGTTTTGTGTCGTTCGTTTATCTCTTTGATTTTCGCGAATACTTCCTTCACTATTTTCGGCGCAAGACCAAGCGAGGGCTCGTCCAGTAAGAGGACGTTCGGACGAGTTACGAGCGCGCGGGCAATCGCAAGCATCTGCTGTTGTCCTCCAGAAAGCGTTCCTGATTTTGCTTTCAGTTTCGCCTTAAGCGCGGGAAAAAATTCCAGTACTTCTTCAATTCTTTGCTGAAGTATTTTTTTGTCTTTTACCACAAATCCTCCAATCTCCAGATTTTCGCGGACCGTCAGATGTTTAAACACCCTTCTCCCTTGCGGAACAAACGCGATGCCGTCCGCGACCATTTCGTG
>CALRDB010000013.1 GCA_943354745.1 Candidatus Nomurabacteria bacterium
GCCTTATATTCACTTGAAGCTCCCATCGTCCCCGGCTCAATAACCATACCGACCTTGAACGCGCGCAATACATCAAGAAATCCCGCCATATGGTCCTTGTCGGGGTTGGAAACCATCAACATATCTATGGTGCGGTCATAAAACGGCATCACCTTCGCTAGTTCGCGTAGGACAATCGGCCCTCCCCCGCCGTCTATCATCATTTGGACACCGGTTGGTGATTCAATGAAAATAGCATCGCCCTGCCCAATGTTCAGGAATGCAATCGTAAGTTTCCCCACCCGGTCTTCTGCCACGACGGCGTACCACACGAGCAGTGTCGCGACAAAAAGCAATAGAAGTAGGTACCACTGTAGATTCTCCCGCAATTTTTGCATATATGAGATATAATATCGTTATCTCTTATTCGTAGCTATACATTCCCATGACTTTCATCGAACAAAAGTTTACTATTCCCTCTCTCAAGGGAATCTCTGCTAAGACTATTGAGGAACATCTGAAGCTGTACACTGGCTATGTAAAGCATGCCAACCTGGTTTTAGAGAAGATAAAGGATCTGAAGCAAGACCCAGAGAAAAATGCGTACGTGCTCGGCGAAGTGAATCGTCGCTTTGGATTTGAGTTCAACGGCATGCGCAATCACGAGGTGTATTTTAAATCGCTTGAAGGTGGTTCGACTTCGCTCACCACAAGTAGCCCCCTTCAAAAAGCAATCGAAACTACTTGGGGCTCTTTTGATGCATGGCTTGCGGAGTTTAAGGCAATCGCGCTGACACGCGGTATCGGCTGGGCAATGCTTTTTTACGACCCTGTTTCAAAACAGCTTTTGAACGCATGGATTGATGAGCAACATTTTGGGCAATTGCAAAACTGCACCCTTATCTTAGGTCTTGATATGTGGGAACACTCCTTCGTCGCCGACTACCAGCCGAGCGGGAAGAAACAGTACGTTGAGGACTTTTTTGCGAATCTAAATTGGAGTGTGGTTGAGAAAAACTTCGAGGAGGCGACACAGTAGTCCTCTCCCTCTGTCATCCCCCGTATCAATGTACGAGGGCAGGCTCTCGCGAATGTAACCGATTTCTGAGCGAGATTTCGAGCTCTATAGAAATCGCACTGCCTGTGGTGCGGGGATCCAGCCTGGATTCCCTTTTCCAAGGGAATGACGGGCGAGTGACAAAAAGAAAAACCAGCTCTAATCGCATAGTGCGATGAGAGCCAGTTGTAATGCCGACAGGAAGCGAACTTCGCAAAGGACAAATTATTGTCCGTACACGTCGAGCGCGGTGATAAGGAGTTCGGTCCCCTCAACTCCGGCTGATGGCCAGACAAAAGTCTTGAAGCGATTCACGGGGTCCTTCCCCAAAAAGGTTATGCTGGTTAGTTTGCCATCTTGAATTGTTGGCAAAACGTCCCCAACGACGGTTACGAGATGAAACACCTCCCTAGGGGTAGTTATCTCAAGGCTTGGTCGTTGCTTTGAGGCATTGACCACGTGCTGAAGGAGCGCGGCACTTATCTCCGCGTCAGTGTTTAATGGAGCATTCACTAAAGTCTTATGGTAACAAGCTTTCACTGAAAGTTCCTGTTGATTGCTTTCTTTGCCACACAATATAGAACCCTGCATAGACCGTGTACCAGAGAATGACTAACCATAAAGGGAAATAAGGGATTGAAATTGAAGCAAATGGCAATCTCGCGAACCACTCCACCATCAAAAGCTCATAGGCGAGAAGTGCGTACGCGACCAGCGCGAACGGAAACGCGAATGTGGCGGACACAAAAGTGATGATACCGGTGGCGAACCCGAACAGCATTGTCGCGGGAATCGCTGAGAGAATGAGGAGGTTGACCGGGAGAGAAACAATACTGAAGATACCCGTCTTGTAGAGAATAAACGGGAGTACGAATAGTTGCGTGGATACGGTGGCGACCACGATTTCGCGCATGTGCCACCGCTCGGTGACCCATTTCACTTTCGGCTCAACAAGCGGAGAAATATAAATAAGACCGAGTGTCGCGAGAAACGAAAGCTGAAACGACACGTCAAATACCAAGATCTTCGGGTTATGGAGAAGCATGATGACCCCTGCGACTAGGAGCGCCCTGGTGACGGCATAGATTCTTCCCGTGCCGCGCGCAAGAAGCGCGAGGATCGCCATCACGGTGGCGCGAATGACGGTTGCACTTGCTCCGACCATAAGCGCGAAAAGTATCATTGCGAGCGCGGCGAGCACCAAACGTAGATTCTTGCGGAGCCGAGAGAGTAACCACTCTATAAATACCGCGATGATGGTGATGTTGTAGCCGGAAAGCACCACGATATGTATAACACCGGCAGTTCTGAAATCATCAAGCAGTTCCTTGCCGAGCGATTGCTTGGCTCCGACCACCAGTCCTCCAAGCAGTGCCGAATGCGGTTGTGGAATAAGTGAGTTGATATTTCCAATGAATGCATTCTTAAACGTAAATAATTTCTCGATGATGAAATTCCCTTCCCCGTGTGAGACGAGCGTTATTTTGGGACGAAGCATTGAGTAGTAGATACCGTCCTTCGCCAAGTACGCTGCATAGTCCACCTCGAGCAGCGTCTTTTCATCTGTAAAATTCTTTGGCCGTTTAATCTTTCCCGTTACCTGTATCCTGTCACCATAGTGGTACCGAGGCTCATGGGAAACCATGAGCAGTATCTTGGTGTCTATATCTTCGGATTTCACATCAAATATAAGACGGGTGGTTTCTTCACGAACATCAGGCTCATCGGCAATCAAACCTTCAAGCGAAACCGTTTCATTTACCCAAGTCTCCAATCCGGTCTGCATACTCTTCTCCTCCGCGAGATCGTACCGCCACATACCCAATCCTGCGGCGAGTACAAAGACAGCTGTAAGTAGTATCGAGGTATTCTTCCTCTCCCCCTCTTTTCCGCCGGAGGACGGATCCGCCTTTGGCGGAAGAGGGGAGACTCCGAGGGGGTGGTAACAAAAAAGGATGACGGCAATCAGGATTAAGAACCACAAAAACCCCTTCCCCATCTCTATAAATGAATGTACGAAAATACCGGCGACAAAACCGGCGATGGAAAGATAGAAAATCTTATCGATTAGCGTTGTGGGCATACGCGGTTGCGGTTTCTGTCATCCCCGCGGAGGCGGGGATCCAGAGTCTCTTACTGACTGGATTCCCGCATACGTGGGAATGACACGGACCTATTTACTCCACTCTGCAATAAGTGTGCGTTCACCATCCACCGAAAGTGCTTTTTTGAACTTTGCAGGCTTCCCTTTCACCCGCGCCTCGCACTCCGCCCATGTTTTGTGGGTTTCAATTTTGCCGCCAACTAGACTCACGTACGAATACGCTTTCGCATTGCTATGAGCACGATTCGAGCTTTTTTCCTTGGCAAGACCGGCATCCTGACTCACATCAAAAATATTCTTTATTGTATATTGCTCCAACGGACCACTATATAAATCTGGCTTTGCTCCATCGGCAAACGCAGTTGCGATTTCATCACATCGGACATTCCCCGCCACTCCCACATGTCCACCAACCTGTTTCCATTCAATACTTTTTCCCTTCGTCACCCCAATAAACGCTTCCCACAGGTCGCGATTCTCAACTTCCTTCTTCTGTAAGGTCTGCCAGCCGTTCTTCTGCCAGCCGAACACCCACTTAGTGATACCATTTATGACGTAGGAAGAGTCGGAATAAACTGTGATAGTTGAAAGTGCAAAGTGTAAAGTTGAAAGGTAGGAAAGAGCGGAAATTGCCGCTTGGATTTCCATACGGTTATTTGTGGTGTGGGCTTCCCGGCCTCCAAGTTCAGTTACCTTACCATCTGTAATAACAACCGCTCCAAACCCGCCCGGTCCGGGATTCCCGCGCGACGAACCGTCGGTGAAAATAGTTATGGATTCAAGAGGCATGATTCAAGAAGTATGACTGAAAATTAAAAAATATCAACAATCCGCAAACGAAGCTCCACACGATTGCCGAAGGTGGAGCGTTCAAGATTAGCGAGGAGATTCACCGACCTACCTTCCACAAGCGCGGAAGGAAAATCTTCCGGTTTCGCGTAAAACTGTATTGCGTTCACGTATACCCCGTTTGTTTTCGCAAACGTGAGTTTCAAATGCTGCTTTTCTTTTCCGAATTGTTCCATCTTCCGCATCTTTGCATTCTCAAACAGAAATACCGGTTTCGGATTCCCTACTCCAAACGGGGCGAGCGTAGCGATCTCCTGCCATGTCTTGTCATTCACCTCATCAAAGGTGAGTACGGCATCGGCAACGGTTCCGCTATCAGCTACGTATGCACTTCTCACTTTTTCGTACGCGCGTTCAAGTTCCGCCTCAAGTAAGTGTACTTTTTCAAGTGTGGTGGAAAACCCTCCAGCTTCCTTATGCCCCCCGAAATCACTGAACACCGCTCGGGCTTCGTGCATCATAAGCGAGAGGTCTACCGAGCCACCGGCCCGGCACGAACCTTTCAGTTCTATGCTTTCTTCCCTCCCCCAGAGAAACACAGGACACCTCATATCTTCGGCAAGTGAATTAGCCACGAGACCGAGGAGTGCCGGCCGCCAGTTGGGATTTCCCGCGACAACAACCTTCCGAGGTTGTTGTCGCCCTGAGCCTGTCGAAGGGCTCCTCTCTTCAACTACCTTCCGAACCTCTTTTACCAGCGACGCGACCTTCCCTTTTCGTTCATTATTTATTTTGTCTAAATGCTTCGCAAGTGTAGAAGCCTCTTTGTCATCGGTTGTGGCGAACAAACGGAACGCGTCCATCGGTATTCCCATACGGGATGCGGCATTGATACGCGGAGAAATACTGAATCCCACGTCGTCTTCGGTAATGTCGGCTCGATTCATCCGGAGCACGGAAAGAAGCTCGGTGAGTCCCTTACGTGGAGATTTCTTCAAAACCTTTAGTCCGTAATAGGCGAAGACTCGGTTCTCGCCCGTAAGCGGGACCATGTCGGAGAGCGTGGCGATACCAACCATATCCAACAGCCATTTTTCCCAGCCGATTTTCAATGTTCCAACATTGAAAATCGCCCCGTGCTCCGACACGGGGCCTACACATAAGCGTTGTACCAGCGCTTGGACGAGCTTAAAAATAACCCCGCTCCCACAAAGCATCTTTTCGGGATAGGTACAGCCCGCTTGTTTAGGATTTAAAATTGCGTACGCTTTTGGGAGACCCTCTTGAGACGGAAGATGATGATCCGTGACAATGACATCAATACCGGATTCATTCGCGTGTAAGACCTCTTCGCTATCCGTAATACCACAATCAATCGTAATCAAAAGTTTCGCATCCGCCTTCGCGAGTTGAGTGATGGCTTTCTGATTCAAACCAAACCCTTCCCCATGCCGGTCAGGGATATAGTTTTCGAAATTCAGATACCCTATTTTTTTTAAAAAGTCATGAAGTACCACCGCGCCAGGAATCCCATCGGCGTCGTAGTCACTAAAAATCGCGATACGCTCATCAGTTTGTACAGCGCGCAAAATCCGTTCCACCGATTTCTCCATATCCTTCATCAAGAACGGGTCGTGCGTATGGTTTTCGTAGTGCGGATTCAAAAACTTCTCCGCCTCTTCCGCATTCGTAATTCCCCTCCCATACAAAAGCTGTCGCACTATCGGCGAGTATCCCAGTAGATTCTTCTCAATTTCTCCCGACGGCGCTTCCCGAACCGAGTATTTCGACATAATGGCCATTGTAGCATAGCGCATCTCATACTTGACAAATCAAGATAAACGTACTAAAAATGATTAGACGTTCCATTTTTCAAAACAAAAAGGACCACAGGAAACTATGGAAAATAGTTGCGATGTTTGCGAACAACGTAAAGTTGTCCGTAGGAACCAGAAAACCGGCACGGCAATCTGTCAGAACTGTTATGGAATTGCTCGCTACAAAGACACCTCACTGCATGAGAAATGTTTCGAGTGTGGTGAAGTCAAACATGTAGCAGGTCGTGACGAGGGGGGTCTTGCTATCTGCCCGAACTGTTATCAACGGGCTCGCTACAAAGACACCTCACTGCATGAGAAATGTCTCAAGTGTGACGAAGTCAAACCGGTGGCAAGGCGCAGTGAAACGGGTAGGGCCATCTGCAATACATGCCAGCAACGAAGCAGAATTGGCTCATGCAAAGAGTGCCTGCAAACAAAAGTTATCCAGGCGCTCGGACTCTGCTACGCCTGCTACCAACGCAAACGGCGCGCCGACACTATACAATCTTCACCCGCGTGAGTATCCAAAAAAGATCTCCGCGGGTCTTTTCTTTCCGAATGTATACATATACTTTATACTGTACCAATGCCCCCCTGCATCTTCTGTAAAATCATCAAAGGCGACATTCCCTGCACCAAAGTCTACGAGGACAAGGAGGTGTTTGCGTTTCTCGACATCAAACCGGTCAATCCTGGCCACACTCTTGTTATACCGAAAAAGCATTACGTGAACATCCACGATACCCCGGATGAGCTCATTGGAAAAGTCGCTATTGTCGCCAAAAAAATCGCTGATGCAATTTTGAAACTCGGAGCTAAAGGTGTAAATATCGCCATGAATAACGGTGTTGTCGCGGGACAGTCCGTATTCCATGCTCATATGCACGTTATGCCGCGCTACGGCAAAGACTCTTTCTCTCTCTGGGTAGGTAAGGAGTACGACGGCAACGAGCGGGAGAAGGTGGCGGAGAAGATTCGTACTTCGCTCTGATTTTGACTGTCATTCCATTGAAAAATGGAATCCAGATTTTTCTTTTCTGGATTCCTGCTTTCGCAGGAATGACAAGATACGCAGGATGACAAGACTTGGAGTTCGTCATATAAATCCTTCCACTCCGGATTTTCTTTCTCAATTAGTTCAAGTTTCCATCCTCTCTTCCACGCTTTAATTTGCTTCTCCCTCGTGATAGCCGAGTTAATATCCTCGGTGCACTCGTACCAGACCAACACGTGGACATGGTATGTTTTTGTAAATCCTTCAACCGAGTCGGATTTGTGCTCGTATATACGTTTGGGTAAATTGGAAGTGACCCCCGTATAGAACGTTCCATTGCGCTTGCTGGCGAGAATGTAGACACAGCATTGCATACTACTGGATTCCAACTTTCGTTGGAATGACAGAAAAGTGAAGGATCCGCTTCAGTTCCGTGTTGGCTTCGTTCCGTGTTAGTTCCGTGCCTTAAGCGCTTCAATTCCCGGCAAGGTTTCTTTCGCCAAAAATTCGAGCATCGCTCCTCCGCCAGTGGAAACGAACGTAAAGCGTTCCATAAGTCCCAATTTTGAAACCATTACAATACTGTCTCCCCCGCCGATAATCGTCTCAGCGTCACATTCAGCGAGCATTTGCGCCAACATGATTGTCCCCTGATCAAATCCGTTTTCATATTCTCCAACCGGTCCGTTCCAAAGCACAAAAGCCGCTTTCTCAATGAGAACTCGCAAATCCGAAAGGGACTCCGAACCGACATCAACTGTTCGTTCATCGTCTGCGACTGTATCTACCCCTTTCTCAACGGGACCTGTGGCGGTATGCACGATCACATCAGACGGCACATGCAGTTTAGGACTTCCAAGAAGCTTCTCGCTTATTTCACACTTTGAAATGAGCGAGGTTCCCACGCCGTATCCGCGCGCATGGAATATGTCGTTTGAAAGCGCACCACATACATAGACATGATCGGCAGTATCGAGAAATCGTTCTATAAGTGGCGTTTTGGTTTCAAATTTCGCACCACCTAAGATAACCAGTGCGGGGTGTAACAGGGAAAACGCCTTTGAAAGATGCAGCACCTCGTCACTAAAGACAAAACCCGCGAAACTTGGCAGAAACTTGGGTACCCCTACAATAGAGGCGTGCTCACGATGTGATACGGCAAATGCCTCGTTAACATAGAGGTCAGCGAGTGAGGCAAGCTCTTTCGCAAAGGCAACATCGTTTGCCGTTTCCCCAGGATACTGTCGAAGATTTTCCAAAAGCAACAACCCTCCATCTTTGAGCGAAACCATTCTTTGTTTCGCTTCCTCTATCGTCGAAACAAATTCAACCGAAAATGAGCGCTTGAGATATTCAAAAACGGGCCTGAGTGTCTCCTTTGGATCACGGCCAATATGACCGATTATCAACGTCTTTGCTTTCTGTGTTTGCAAAAATTCAATCGTCTTCTTTGCTCTATCAATGCGATACACACTCTGTAAAACACCGTTTTCGAGCGGTTCATCAACATCGAGACGTAGAAGGACCCGCTTCCCTCTAACATCTCTATCGGTAAGCGTCGAGAAATTAGAGAGCATTGGCGGTCTTTAATACGCGAGTAAAACGTTCCGCGTCAAGGCTTGCGTGACCTACCAGCAGTCCAAAGATACCTCCTTCAGCAAGAAGCGAGGCGGTATTCCCCTCTTCAACAGACCCTCCGTAAAGAATCGGGACTGCTTCCGCAATACTTGGGTCGTACAAATCGGTCAATAGCTTTTTGATGAAGATAGACATCTCACGCACATCACGCGGACTCATCGCCTCTCGCGCACTTTTCCCTATCGCCCAGAGTGGCTCGTATGCAATGATAAGCCCTAAAAGTGACTTCCGCGCAGTTCCCGCCAAGGAATTCTTAAGTTGATTTTTCAGTAGTTCAAAGTATTTTGCATCCGCGTCTCGTTCTTTTTCGCCGATACAAAGGATCGCGCTCATTCCCTCTTTAAGGACCGCACACACTTTCTTCGCAACGACCTCATCGCTTTCGCCAAGTGCCCGACGTTCAGAATGCCCGACGATAACGTAGGAGACGCCTAGATCCTTCACAATTTCGGGAGAGACTTCACCGGTTACGCGAGCACTGTTCGCCCAAAACACCGTCTGCGCGCCAAGCGAGACACGCGTGGTGCCCATGTGTGCGAAAAGAGCCAGGTGAGCAAAAGAAGGACAGATAATGGTCTCCACCTTGTCGAGGGTGCTCCCAGCTCGTTTCGTCTTGGCGAAAAGCACTCTTGCTTCAGCGGAGGAAGCGGGATTCATCTTCCAATTGGCGACGATAAGTTTCTTCTTTTTTGACATGGAGACATTATATACAAAAAAAAGGGCGAGCGCATAGTGTTGCGCTCGCCTTGAAATAGGATTGCCTTACCCACCGAGCTGTTGGGGTTAGGAGTTGTTGTTGTTATTATTATTCATAAGTGCAAAAGCCCTTTAGAATTCGAAGGTTGTACCATACAGGTCATCCCACTACACATGGGCTGTATCGCGTGAACATATACAATACACCCTGACAAAAAAACTGGCAACCATTTTTTTCTTCCCCAGTCACAGTTACTTGTCACTTGTTCCCGTTCAAGCCATCATTCCACCTCCCTCCATTTATCAAACACGTATCCTCCAGCAGGACCAGAGGTAAAAAGCAGATTTGCAAGTCCCGTTTCATAAAGAATTTCTGCGGTGTTCTTAAGACGAATCCTCCACGCGGTTACCTCTTTCACTTTAATTGAATTTTCGAGAGAAATCTCTCCGTGCCCTGCGTACGCTAATACATTCCCCATAACGGAATTCTTCATAGTGATTGCCGCGATAGTTCCCCCCTTCTCGGCACTGTTATTTTGCGACACAAAGAGGATAAACGAATTGGCACCTACCCCTTGAAAAACAGCTGAGTTTTCAAGAGATATCTGTCCGCTATTTCCCCGATCAGAAGTCTTGTCTGCGATAATAGGAATACTTTTACCCGTGAGAGAAGAGCTGATTGCGATGGTTGCGGTATTTTTAACAGTAATATCCCCTGCCACCCACAGTGGTCCGGTAAGTGTCACAGTGGGTGAATTACTAATCTCCAAATCGCACGTTATTTTTTTAGGACCGATTGTTACGTCTGAAGTTATCTTATACGGGCATGGTGACGAAATAGTTCCTCCGGCAGCAGCATCACTTTCCCATGTTGCAATTTGTGCATCGGAGATAGGAAGTGAAGATGTTGCCTGATCAGAACTCCCCGGATGAAGCGTGCCCAGTACGGTAGTATTTGAAATGGTGTTGTAATAGGCGTCTTTATCGATGCTTGATCCTTTGATTGAGTGCGCGTACGCAGAACTTGTCGCGTGGACACCTTCTATGCTTCCAGTGGGACCCGCCGATACAACATCCCCTCGTATGAGATTTGACCCTGAACCGGTAATCGGCCCATTTGAGTACGCATTGCCTAACACCGATGAGGTATTCTCGAGAATAATACCTCCCTCTCCAGATTGCATGCCGTAATTAAACGATACACCGCCACCCGTAATAAGGTGCGCTTTACTATTTCTAATAAAACCAACTCGATTACCGGAAGCAATCACTTCTTTCCCGTCAAAGACAGTGGTAGTGGTGGCTGTTCCTGTAGCAACTCCAAAACTAAGTGTTTCAACGGAATCAACACTCATGCCTTTCAAGAGACGATAGGTTACATCCTGAGAGACACCTTCCGCTCCATAAAGACTTTCGGCTCCTCTCTCTATCGAACGCACCGACTCGACTTGATTGATAACAGGGTGCACAACACCAAGACCGATAGTCATCGAGATAATGAGAAACAATAAGGCAGCGAAAATAATAGCCTGCCCACGGTTAGTTGAGAGTTGCGGGGTAGTCGTCGATTGAAAGTTGAAAGTTGAAAGTTTCATATGAATGAATTCCGAGTCGGTTCCGTGTTCTTAGTCCCCGCCTGCGCCAAGGCCTCGGCGGGCAGGCGGGTTGCTTCCGTGGTTTTAATATGAATCTCGCAAGACGGCTGTCGCATAAAAATTTTCGCTTCGGGTTGTGGTTCCGGTACCGCTTTGCATCGTCATCTCAATCTTCACCCCTTTTGACCTTGCCGTAGTGATTTTCCGGAATACCAAATTTGAAATACTTGTTTTATCGCTTGAAAGAAGACCAGTAACCACCCCATTTTCTTTCAACGAAAGTTTGCCAGCAGTAAGCGAAAACTCAACGGTGCGTGCCGCCCCTTCCGAAGTGGTGGTCGTCAGAAAGAGTTTCCCAGGATGTACACTAAACGTACTTTCTGCATCACTGACATCGCTGGCATCTCGAACCTCCCGTACCATACGATCAAGTGAGAAGGAAGCTTCTTGCTCCACGCGTTGCGCTGATCTCAGAATACCATACGAGCGCGTAATCACGACGAGTGTTTGCATCACCGTGACGAGTGAAATGGCCAGAATAGCGACATAGAAAAGCATTTCAACCAAGGAAAAACCTCTATGAGAAAAATATCGAACCTCTAATTTCGAATATCGAAAAATATTAAATTTTTTACTAAGTACCAGATGCTTCATTTTAGAAATTTGCTATTAGGAATTCGAAATTCCATCTCTTTGAATACTTACTCAAAGAGATTGGTGAGATACGTCACCACCTGCTTATCCAGCAGAGGGGTAGAACTTGCTGTCACTCTCACGGTTACTTTCTTGGTGTTACCATCGAGAGTTTTTGGATCAGGAGCGCTTACATTTACAATATCCTGGCCGGAATTTTTCCGGTAGACATCTTCAAGTTTTACCGCTCGCTTAAAGGTCCCGTCTATCACCGACTCAGTGGTTGTAGATACCCACTTGCTCCCATTCCACGAAAGGTAGTACCACGTCCCTGAAGTAAGACTCGAGAGGTTGCTCCAGGAGTCATCGCGCATAAGGGTGACGGTCTCTACTCCCTCCTGGAGGAGAAAAACGGATTTCAGATGATCCGTATTCTGAAGTCCTGCTTTTAGATAGAACGAGTACGCACCGATAAGGCCAGTTAACGAAAGCATAATGAGTGATGTCCCAACGATCACCTCAACGAGCGAAACACCTCGCGTAAAGAAATATCGACTATCGAAGATCGAAGATCGAATTACAGAAAGTTTTTTAGTATTGAATAGTTTGATGTTCTTCATTTTTGAGATTAGAGATTTAGTATTGGACATTAGTTTCCATAGGCTATTCCTGTCCCCAGAATCGTAATCACTTTAGTCTGACTTACTTTCCGTACTGCTGCCAAGGTGATCGTCCCGCTTTGGCTCGTAGCTCCTGTTAACTTCTTAAAGACCACTTCTGCCCCTCCCCCCGTAAGTGCCGTGGCGGAAATCTTCACCTCAGCATTCAAAGGTTGTGACTGATTGGTTGAAGTCCCAGCACTATAGGTAGAACCTTTAAACAGTACGACCTTCTTTGCCTCAAAATGTATCCCGTAGACCACGTTATCTTTCGCTGCCATGGTAAGCGACCGGGCTTTGGTTATAAGCGTCACCACCTTTTCCACTTCGATATCTACTGCTTTACTCGTATTAACGTTAGCAAGAGACGAGACTCCGATAACAGCAATAATCGCCGTCACTGCGATAACCACAAGCATCTCGACAAGAGTAAATCCTTTGGACATACGAAAATACGAATTATACGAATATACAAATTTCTACGAATTAAAAAGACGTTGTTTCTTATTTCGGCTAGCGAGGAGCGCCGCTTTTATTCGTAACCATTCGTTGATTTTTAATTCGTATTTTCGTATAGCTAAATACTACTCATCAGCGAGTATGCCGGGCTAATCATCGCGATAGCGAAAAAACCGACAACAACACCCACCACCACCATAAGCGCCGGTTCGATAATGGTTGAGATGTTCTTGGTCTTTTGCTCCACTTCAGCTTCGAAAAAGAGTCCCGTTTCCTTGAGCATCGGAGATAGTTTACCGGTCTCCTCTCCCACCGCGACCATTTCAGAAAGAAAGGGAGGGAAAATATTCTCATGCGCCCGAAAGACACCTGACATTGGCTCACCTCTCTCTATCGCTTCCCTCGCTTCGAGAAGCACCTCTCGATAGTGATAATTGGAAAGTACATCGGCGGTAATACCAAGCGCGTTCACCACCTCCACACCAGAAGAGAGGAGCGACGAAAGCGTTTGCCCGGTGCGCGCGGCGTTTGCTTCGCGAATCAAAGGAGCAATAATCGGGATTCGGAGTACGGCCGTATCGATGAGTCGCTTCCCTTTTACACTTTTAGCCATAGTTAGTAGACCGAAAATCGACCCCGCACTAAGGAGGAGCCCAAGAAGTAAATGTTCCTGGAGGAAATCGCTTATCCCGACAACTATCCTGGTTGTAAATGGAAGTTGCATATTGAACTCCTTAAAGGAGTTAGTCAGCTGGGGAACGATGAAGATAAACATGAGGAGACCAATGACGAGCATGACGGCGATCACGATTGACGGGTAGATGAGGGCACCTTTCACCTTCCGCTGAAGTACATAACTCCGATCAAGCTGTTCTGAAACGGCGGCAAGAGAGGTTGCGAGATTTCCTCCTTCTTCTCCCGCCCTCACCATCGAAATAACGATAGGAGGAAACACCGAGCTGAAGGCGGACAATGCGTGGCTTAAGCTCTCTCCAACACTGATCTTCACTGCCACCCCCTCGATCACTTTTTTAAATTTCACTGAACGCGTCTGTCGCTCAAGCACATTAAGCGCTCGAGAAACCGTAAGACCGGCCGACAGCATACCGCCTAAATTGCGCGTAAAGATAATTTTGTCGTGAATAGAGATCCGCTTTGAAAACGTATACAGACGCTTGAAATCGAAATTTAAAATCGAACCGGATTCCGCTAGTGGGGTGGCACTCACGAGTGTTTCTCCTTCTGCGCGCAATTCACGGGAAAGAGCAAATTTATCTTCGGCTTCCCGTTCACCTTCATAAAAGTTCCCGTCTGCCTTTTGTGCTTTGTATTTAAATTTCATAGCATGATACGAATGCTTCTAATTAACGCACGAATGCTTCGAATATGCGAATGAAGAAAAGAGTCGGGATTCGTAGATTTGTAGCATTCGTATGGTAATTCGTTGCATTCGTATCACCTATTCAGAAACTACTCGAAGCACCTCCTCAATGGTCGTGAGTCCCTGTACACACTTGAAAATACCGTCCTCGAGCATCGTGAGCATCCCTTCTTTCTTGGCTTGATCTTCTATACCAGAGGAAGTAGAGCCCTTAATAATGAGATCACGAATCGTGGAAGTTACCTTAATAGCTTCATGAATAACGACTCGGCCTGAGAACCCATCGGGAGCGTCCTCCGTCGGTCTTGGTCGATAGAAGGAAATCTTGTCCCACGTAGTTCCTTGCGGAACCACCTTCTCATCTTTCAAGGCCTTAAGCACACGTTCGAGGTCAACGGTTTTCGAAAGCGTGGCAATACTTGCTTTGTTTAAAAGATATTTTTCTTTGGAATCACACAGTTTTCGTACCAGTCGCTGAGCGATAATGACGTCGACCGTTGACACAATAAGAAATGGTTCGACTTTCATATCGATAAGACGCGGGATAGCGCCCGCGGCGGAATTCGTATGAAGAGTTGAGAGCACCAAGTGTCCGGTGAGTGACGCATTAATGGCAAGCGAAGCCGTCTCATTATCACGGATCTCCCCCACCATGATGATATCGGGGTCCTGACGGACGAGTGATCGAAGTCCACTCGAGAAGGTGAAGCCGATCTCGGGTTTCACCTGTGACTGATTAACGCGTGACATCTGATATTCTATGGGGTCTTCAATAGTAGAGATATTCACATCTGGCGTATTGAGAATATCGATCATGGTGTAGAGCGTAGTGGTTTTACCGGAGCCCGTTGGGCCGGTGGTGAGGATCATGCCGGTTGAGAGCTTTAGCGCTTCATGAATGCGCTCGAGTGCTTCACCGTGGAAACCGAGAACTTCAAGGGTAAATCCTGACGCTCCTTCTCGGAGTAAGCGCATCACGATCTTCTCTCCGAAATAGGTTGGAAGAATAGAAACACGGAGAGAAACCTTCTCGCCACTGACCTGTATTTTGAACCGACCGTCCTGGGGGAGTCGCTTTTCATCAAGTTTAAGACTGGAGAGTACTTTGATGCGCGCGACAATACTGCTCGCCACATGCTTAGGAAGAATCATCGCGTCATGCAACATACCGTCGATGCGGTAACGCACGATGAGTTCTTTTTCTTGTGCCTCGATATGGATACCTGACGCCTTCTGAATAACCGCGTGTTTCAAGAGCGTGTCGACAATGCGGACAACAGGGAGATCTTCGGCACTCTTCTTCAGATCTGCCGCGCTCATCACCTCTTCCCCATTTTCAGGAAGCTGTCTTAACGCATCGGTCTCTTCTTTGATAAGGTCACCGAACTCGGCTTTCAGTGACTTCTGATACTGCAGGAGTGCTGATTTTATGGACGCCGTATCGGTAAGACGTGGGAGGATCTTCAAATGTGTCTTCTTCTTGATGAAGTCGATAGCGGTAAGGTCATCGGTGTCGAGCATCGCCACCTCAAGCGAATCATTAATTTTCCTGAAGGCGACGATATTATGGTTACGCGCGATAGGTTCAGGGACAAGCGAAAGGGTCTCAAAATCTATGTGTTGATGTTTAAGGTCAACAGACGGAATACCGAGAAGGTACGCTTGCATTTTACGAAGGTCGTCTTCAGTCACCTTCCCTTTCTGTACAAGAATAGCCCCGACACTTTGTTTCTTCTCAGAGGCCTCTTTTTCAGCCAACTCTAAATCAACTCGGCTGACGAGGCCCGAATCTTTAATGAACTCCCGTAATTGTTTTTCCTCAATATACACAGAACTGACACGGACTAAGAACACGGAACGAGACCGAACTATTCGCCGTATACCCTTCGGACAATCTCGACACCGTTCTCTGACCCGAAATTAACTAAAAACCCTAAACGAAAATCAGTGACTTTCAAGTAATACCAGAATTGCGTCTTATCACTTGATGTAATAAATGGCTTACACTTCAGTTCAATGAATATTTTACCACCTACTATGATATCGGGTATATAGACTCCAACCTTTTCTCGATCAAAATAGATGGGGAGTTGTTTTTCCTGTTCAACCAACAGCCCACGCTTCTTTAGATAGATGACCAGCGCTCTGCCGTACACCTTCTCTTTGTGCCGGTTCCTGAATTGCTTATAAACCTCGAAGCAACCTCCTCGAATAATGTAAGACTCCTCCTCATAGACTAAATTACTCATACCGTTGAATTGTAGTTCCGTCTCGTTCCGTGTACTCTTTCTTTCCGTGTCGGTTCTGTGTCTCTTAAAACTCTTCAAACTTCGGCAACGGCGACCCGGTTGGTGTTCCTCCTCCTGGTAATAAGCTCCCATTCACAGACACCGTCACCGTGAACAAGGTGGTACGAATTTTCCCGCTAACGGAGGTGCCTGTAAGTTGAACGAGATAGGTGTGTAGGGGTGTCTTCGACCAAGTGTCGATACTAAGGTCGCTTGGGAACGAAGGATTCGAAGGATTTGCGCTTTTTATCGCTACCTTAAGACTAGTGTCACCTGATCCGAACGTAAGTGCATCCCCCACCCCGGTCACCTCTTCAAGGGTCGTCTTATCGGTAATTTTTGACACTGACAGGGTCACACCTTCCGACGTTCCACCTTCAAGCTTGCGCTCTGCGACTGAGGGGAAAGTTGCATTTTGTTTCATGAATACATCTTCCGCAGAAATCGAGTAGTTGAAACCTGAGACAGGAGTAACCGAAACAGGACTACAGCTAGCCGGATCACTTACCGCACCAAGACTGTCGGTCACCGTAACACTTCCGGTTTTACTTTCGGCTACCGACCCCGACAGCGTATATTCGACGCTGACCGACTGTCCTGTCTTACCCGAAAGAGGAGCACTGCCGGTCCAACTATATTTGGTGTAGGAACCTGAACCTCCCGAAGGGAGGAGTGCGTTCCAGGTAACTGTATCCCCTGCCTCCACCGGCCCGGCAGGTACATGAGCGCACGAAACTGAAGGACGAGAGGAGCTTCCGCCGAATGTTGCCACGGCATCTTTGTTTGTTGCCATAGAGAGCGCGCACGCTGTTTCGACTCCGAAACTACGACAGTCTCCGCTCCACCCAGAGAAAGTGACCCCGGTTGGACGAGTCGTAACGAGTTCAACGGGTGTATCTATAGGATAGGTAGCGGAACAAAGTTTCCGTCCACTTCCACAGTTGATTTCAAGCTTAGCCGTTTTAACAATACCGGTCCCGTTCACCGTCACTGAAAGCGTTTTCCCTCCTACACAAGCGGCGCTCGAACGGGCAGAGAGCTGATCAGAGGAAAGTTTGGTCCCATCGGCAAACTCTGCTTCGAGGAGGTAGAAGTACTTCGTGTCGGCGGTTACCAAGGAATCAACATAAGATGTCTGCAGAGAATCAAGCGTCGCAATGGTTCCATATGAATTTGCCTGACCGGTAAGAGATCGGTATAGGATGTATCCGGTGGCATCCTTCACCTCACCCCATGAAGTGGTAACACTTTTACAGGCAGGCCCCGAAGAAAGTGTGAGTACGGGGCGAACATCAATAGGCACCGAGGCAGAAGCGGTTTGCCCTCCACGAGAGACGGTCACCTTGGCAACATATTTTCCAGCCATACCAAAGGTATACCGATCATCCCCAATCGTTGAGTACGAGGTGTTCCCTATCGTTGGCGTAGCCGCTGTCTGACTTACAAGCTTGGTAGCTCCGTCTCCTAGATAGTCGAAGTCGTAACTGACGGCTCCCGTGGCGGTTCCTGTCACCTGCGCAGTAAGTGACACATCGGAAAGCGGCGCGACGAGTCCTGTTTTATCGGAAGTAAGTACCACCGAGAGTGTACCCGCAGGAGTAGCTGTCCCCGTAACGATGAATTCACTACTGGTACAGTTGAAGGTATCGTTGGCGAATTCGTCTACCGGAGTACTCCCTGTATTGGTGCAGAATTTAATCGTATACGTTCCCTTTACCGCTACCCAATTTTCTTTGGACGCGAGGGAGACTTCAGTATCTTTGGCAAGACCAGCCTTCGACACCACACTGAAAGCAGAGGTGCTCTTCGGTGTAAGAGTAAAGGTGTTGGCGAAATTCGAAGTCACGGGAACATCAGATCCTCCGCTATTCTTTACGGTACCGGTAAAGGTAAGGGGGGTGCCCGCAACCAGGCTTCCGTTCACAAGTACTTTGGTGGCAATATTGTCTGGTTTGGTACCGATACACGAGAGAGCTGTTGCACTTATCGGGCGGATCGATTCATTGGTAAGACCGTCTGGTCCAATTGCTTTCACGTAGTAGAAATACTGCGCATCCCCATCGAGTCCAGCATCAATGCCTCCCGTCGTACCCCTCAGGCCACTTAGTCCAGAAAGAGTGCTCGAACGCTCAAGGAATTCATACGGCAGAATATCGCTTCCCTTTCTTCGGTAGAGCTCGTACTCTAGAGCGCCGTTCCCTCCACCAAAAGTAAGCTGAATTTTTTCACAGCCAGCAACCCCCGTGAGTGCGACAGAGGTAACCGTCGACTTCTTCGGAAGCACCGAAATAGTCGATCCGGTAATATCGCTTGGCGAACAGTTATTAGTTTCATTTGATTCGATGACGGTGTTGTCGGGTCGGTCAGCACAGAGCTCCACGATATGTTTACCAGCAACGGCTGTCCAATTTCCGGAGGTCACCGGCTTTATTGCATTGAATGCGAGTCCGATAAGATTCGAGGCGGTGACGTTGGGAAGCGTGTCTACGCCACCCCCCGACTCCGTACTCTTTAGAATCTTAAATTGGTTTTTAACTGTCTGTGTTACAGGAACATCAACGTTTTCAATATTCTTCACATCTCCCGTGAAGGTATAGACATTTCCGTCAGTAAGCTCCCCTGCTTGTACCGCCACAGGATTCTTTGAAATGACGAGGTCAGGATATGACCGCACTACTACCGTCGTCGCTGGAGAACAGTTACTGTCTTCACTTTCGGCGTCACCAACAAGTTTTCGCTCAGCGATCGTGCCTGAAGACGATGTATACCCTTCCAGATCGTCTGCAGTTTGGTCGGCGCAAACGCGGAACTGATAGGATCCCGGAATAACAAAGCTGGCGGGAACGTTACCTTCTGGGATAGGTCTTGAAAGTCCAATACCGAGCGCTGTAGTGTCCGTGAAATTAACGGCCGGAGAAAGATCAACCCAAGGATTTGTCTCGTATTTGAATTGATACACACTCCGGTAGGTTGCACCGATAGCCGCAGAATCAGTACCAGCATTAGTGACGATAGCGCTCTTGAGGGTAATCGGGCTGTTAACGATGAAGAATGAACCGACCTTTGTCCCGACGGCGGTCGGAGCCGAAGCCGTCAGGTCGGGCTGGCCAGAGACCGGTACGGTGCAGGTCGCCGTAGAGGTGTGTCCGTTGACTGTCGTAGTGAGATTGGCTGTCTTAGTACCGGCTGTTGAATACGACTTTGTAACGGGATTCGTGGAACCGGTGAGCGCGTCAGCTCCTGTTCCGCCAGACCATATATAGAGAGAACCTGCCGGAGCACCACTTGCAGTCCAAGTCACCACCTCGCCAACAAATGGAGCGGCAGGTGACACTGCACAAGTAACGACCGGGTCGGAGACGGTGACGGTAACCGTGTCGGTGAGATCTACAGCAAGTCCGGTATTGGCAACAGGGGTACAACTAAGGGTATACGTATATGTAGTTTTAACAAGAGGTCCAACAGATACACCAGTAGAGTTAGAGGTGGCCCCATTCGTAATGGTGAATGCATCGGCACCGGTCGTTTTACAAGTACCTGTCTGTATATTTGTAGAGACCCAACGGAGCGTATGTGTTGAGTTGTAAGGGGCAGTGATAGTGTCGATTTGTGAATCATCGCCAGCTACTGGAGTGGCGTCAATAACAAGGTCAACTGAAGCGTTGAGATACGGAACATTAACCGGTGCACTTGCCGCTGAACAGTTACTCACCTCAGCTTCTGCGTCGCCGACAAGTTTGCGTTCTGCGACAGTGCCGTTTGCAGAAAGGTAACCACCGATACTCTTTCCTTCTGCGTCAAAGTCCGGCTTCTGGTCGGCACACAGCATGAACCGATAGTCACCGGGTGAGCTGAGCACCATGGAACCGTTAGTGGCGGAGCGAGATGCACCGATACCGAGAGCAGTCGAGGTGTCACCGAGAGTCAAACCGGTCCCCGTATCCTGCCATCCGCTCCAGGTTGAAGACGTGCCCGGTGTTTTGTATTGATACAGGTACAGGTTAAGGAAGGTTCCGTTTGGTGTCGGAGCGGTTCCTTCGTTCTTGATGGTACCTGAGAGTGTGACCGACGCGTCGAGAGCAACGGTAGTGGGAGTGGCGGAGACAGTAGCGGTAAGGTCGGGAGCGGATTTGACCGGCACACTACAGGTGGCAGTCGCCATGGTGCGGTTACCCGGAGCGACAGCATTGATGGTGACGCTCTTTGTTCCCCCATCAGAGTACGCTGTCTTGAGAGGGTTCGAGGTGAGGGTGGTTGATTCTTGCAACGTGTAGGTCGCGGTAAGTGCTGTCCACGAGTAGATAGAGTTCGCGGGAGCGCCTGACGCTGTCCAGGTCACTACTTCCCCGACGAATGGTGAGGTTGCGTTGTTTGGAGTGGCGACACACGAGAGTGGTCCTAACGGGAGAGCAACATTTACAGTGACGGTGTCGGTGAGATCGGTGACGAGTCCCGTATTGGTAACCGGTTTACAGCTGATGGTGTACGTATATGTAGTTTTAACAAGAGGTCCAACAGATACACCAGTAGAGTTAGAGGTGGCCCCACTCGTAATGGTGAATGCATCGGCACCGGTCGTTTTACAAGTACCTGTCTGTATATTTGTAGAGACCCAACGGAGCGTATGTGTTGAGTTGTAAGGGGCAGTGATAGTGTCGATTTGTGAATCATCGCCAG
>CALRDB010000014.1 GCA_943354745.1 Candidatus Nomurabacteria bacterium
AGGAAGCTGGAGGAATCTTCACTAATCGAGAAGGTGGCGACATCAAACCGATTGACCGCGTCTTTGTCGCCTCACATCCAAGTATTCATAGTCGCTTGCTCGAAATTACACAGAAGGAGCTAAAAAACATCGGAAAATAGTGTACTATACTCCAATGAACGAAGAAGAAATAAAACAAAAGTTAACTTTGCTCGAACAGAAAATAGATGCCGTCTATGTCTCGGCGGAGAAGACGCGAAAGTATTTTCTCGCCATGATTATTCTCTCCGTCGTTACGTTCGTAGTTCCGCTTATCGGGCTCGCGTTTGCCATCCCGTCATTCCTCAAGACCCTTAATTCTTTTGGAGGATTTTAGGTATGCTTCTCAGTGCTTTTTTAACTGTCGTCATAGTCCATCTCTTGGCCGTTGTATCACCTGGGCCGGATTTTGCCGTGATTACTCGCAATAGCCTCCTCTACTCAAGACGCGCGGGGATTCTCACTGCTCTCGGTCTCGCGCTCGGTATCGGAATTCACGTCACGTATTGTCTCTTTGGGATCGGTTTGGTTATTTCACAATCAATACTACTCTTCAATGCCATCAAATGGTTCGGTGCAGCATATCTCGTCTACATTGGGTATAAGTCGCTCCGATCAAAACCAAAACAAGAAAAAGAGGTGACAACGGTAGTATCGGTAAACACATTGTCCGACGCGAAAGCGGTTCGTATTGGCTTTTTAACGAATGTACTTAATCCGAAAGCGACACTTTTCTTTTTGGCGTTATTCACGCAGGTCATTGACCCTGCGACACCGACATGGGTGCAGCTCGTGTACGGGGTGGAGATGATTACTATGACCTTTGTCTGGTTCTCATTCGTTTCCATCGTGTTCTCAAACCCAATTTTGAAGCGAAGAATCGGCGCAGTGCAACACCACATTGAGCGTGTTACCGGAGTGGTTCTTATAGCTCTCGGTATAAAAGTTGCCATCTCTTCTCGCTAAAAATTATTCCACAAAAGCTGGTTGTCTAGATTATTCTTGCGCTTAACGGCTATTTGATAGTAGGGTGTAGGGCATGCAAGAAGCATATAACTACACACTTCCGGAAGAGCTGGTAGGAACAAAACCGGCAGAGCCGCGCGACAGTGCACGACTGTTTGTCTATGACACCGGATCTGACAAAGTTTCCTTTGATATCTTTGCAAATCTCGATAAATACCTCCCAAAGAAATCACTACTTGTCCTGAATGATACGAAAGTCGTGCCTGCCCGCGTGACGCTCTATAAAGAAACCGGCGGGAAAGTCATCGCGCTGTTTCTTATGAACGAGTACCGGGGAGGCGACAGTGTCCGCGTACTCCTCGACCGAGGTACTTCCATTGGCGCTATGCTTTGCTTTGGTACACCCCCACACCTATCCACTGCAGTGGATAGGTGTGGGGGTAAAGAGGAGCCGAGTCGTCGGTTACAAGTTGTAGGGCAGGAAGAAAATGTATTCATATTGAAGCCGGAGTTTGCTGTGGAGCTTCTGCCAAGGTTGCTTGAGCAGTACGGAGCGATGCCACTTCCTCCGTATCTCAAGGGCGTAACTCTCTCGGAAACAGAACTCCGCTCTCGGTATCAAACGGTTTTTGCTTCGCGTCCCGCTTCTGTCGCCGCGCCTACGGCTTCACTCCATTTCACCCCGCGTGTTTTTGAGAAATTGGAAGGGAGGGGGATAGAGACGGCGTACGTCACGCTTCATGTCGGGCTTGGAACCTTCGCTCCGCTTACGTCCGAAAATCTTAAAACTGGCACGCTCCACTTTGAACGATATGAGGTTCCGGAAGAATCGGCTCGGAAAATCCAACAAGCGAAAAATGAAAAGCGGAACATTGTCGCAGTCGGAACAACCGCGGTACGGACACTAGAATCATCAGCGTTCAAGATTTTAGCAAATCTCGACGGCCGTCGAGATTTGCTAAAAGGCGACAAAGAAGATATTTCTGATGAGACGAATTTATTTATCAAACCGCCGTACGAATTCAAACTGGTGGATTCACTCATTACCAATTTTCATATCCCGAAATCGTCCCTGATGATGCTGGTGGACGCGTTTCTTCAACACAAGAAAGCAAAGCGTTCCATTCTGGACCTCTACAAAATCGCCATCGCCGAAAAATTCCGCTTTTTCTCATTCGGCGACGCAATGTTGATTCTGTAGTTTGCAAGAAAGATGTGGTTTTTTGGGTAGTTGACAGATATTATAATATAATGTATTCTACTATTTCAGTTCTTTGATACACGAACTTGCATTTACCGCAGAGTATAGGATCTAAATAGGCTCTTGTATTCTGCGGTAAACATACCACAGACGTCAGCTAGAAGCTCAAAAAGAGTTTTCTGGTCAGCGTACAACAACAAAAAAACGAAAGGTAAGCTCATGAATACGAGTCAGCTAATCACAGACCCAAGAAGGGTCGCCCGACTGTTCGGGACACTCCAAAGCAACGTTTGCACTGAAGAAATCCCCGATGCAACGGCCGAATGGGTGTTTCAGCATCCGGTGGAAGCAGGGCGAGAGTTCACTCTCTTCCTCAAGAACGGGGCCCGCGTCTTCATTGGCGAACCGAAGACCATCCCCATTGACCGCACCACTCCATTTAACCCTGCCGAGTTCATCGGTGCCGGTTGGACCATTTGGAAAGGTCCTGCGGAAGGCAACGGTCTTGAAGGCGAGGAGGAGCAGGACGCGAGGTCGCTCGCGCTCACCACGCTGGACGTTACCCGCCTCCGGTTGGAAACTACTCTCAAGGGAGAGGAAACTTCCATCGTTGGCGAAGAGAAGCTCAAGCGACTTCAGAAGATGACGGACATCCGCTTGGACGCAGGTATCTTCCCGACCTTCTGGAGAAACCAGCACCTCATCCCCGAACGGTTCAAAGCACAGTCGAACGGCAACACTACCTACGTCTTCTGCGATGGCACCGTTCTTCGCAGTCCGGACGGCGGCCGTTGCGTGTTGTTCTTCTTCTGGTACGGCGCTGCGCGCAAGTGGCACTGGAGCTACTACAGGCTTGGCGGCCATTTCGACGCCAACAGCCCGTCTGCGGTGTCTCCGCAAGTTAGTCCTTAAACTCAGGTTACTTGGGTCTCTTGGACCCTTGAAACTTTGTTCTTTGTTCGTCACAAGGCTTGGGAAAGATAGCCTATCAAACTCCAACCCCGTACCATCTGGTGCGGGGTTTCTTGCGTCTGTGATAGGATTACATGCGGTAGTAGGTGAATATGCGGGCGGTTAAGGCTTCCCGCTACCGACCCCAGTATCCATGCGTCGAGAGTATCCGCGGCCACGGTTTCGGATATAGTGATGCATGCAGAAACTTCAATAAAAAAGAAGATACTTGGTATAGGGTCCTAAGGAATTTCGATACTGAATTCATTCAAGCTTTCGGGCGCAGGGTAAAAAATATTGTTATACTTGTAGTGTGATTTCAAAAGCGCAGGCGCGGAAAAATCTGAAAGAAGACGCCATCAGCATCGGCGTCAGTATGTTGCTCGCGTGGTTTCTTATTTCGTCGGGGTATTTGGCGAAACTGCTCCTGCTTTCCGATGCGGGGCAGATTGCGCAGAGTTTTATTGCCGGCATCTTCTTCACCTCGGCATTTACCATTGCACCCGCGAGCGTTTTTCTCGCGGGATTATCCCAAACAGCCCCGCTTTACACAGTGGCTTTTTTCGGAGCACTCGGTGCTATGTGCGGAGACCTTATCCTCTTCCTTTTTATCCGCGACCGATTGGCGGACGACCTTAAGGGATTTTTCAGAGGGAAGGCGACACGACACTTTCTTAATTCATTTCACATAGGGTTCTGGAAATGGCTCGCACCACTTATTGGCGGACTGATTATCGCCTCTCCGCTTCCCGACGAGCTCGGCGTCTCGCTCCTGGGGCTTTCGAGAACACGTCTCGCCGTCCTTCTTCCGATTTCATTTGTGATGAACTTTCTTGGAGTACTTTTTGTGGCTGCAGTTGCCGGTGTTTTATAGAAGGGTATAACAGAGACCTTCTTTTTTGTGTTATAGAGCACACAGAGTAACGGCGCGTAAAATGAAAGGAAAACAACATCTAAAAAAGAAAAAGCTGGTTGTTTTTGATTTGGACAAGACTCTCGCGGAAAGCAAACAACCGATGGATGACGAAATGGCTGAGCTTGTTCGTCAGCTTTTAGAAACCAAAAGAGTTGCGGTTATCTCCGGAGGCTCATTCAAACAGTTTCAGAAACAGTTAGTTCCAAAGCTCACTTCAGGGAAGCTCGAACATCTCTCGCTGTTCCCAACCTGCGGCTCGGCATTTTATCGGTTTGAGAATGGAGAGTGGAAGAATGTGTATACCGAAGTCCTTCCGGTGGAGGAGAGAGCGACTATTTTCAAGGCCTTTGATACGATGTTCAAAGAACACGGTTTTACTATACCCGAAACGCTTTACGGAGAGCTTATTGAAGACAGGGAAACGCAGATTACTTTTTCCGCGCATGGCTCAACCGCCCCACTTCACATAAAGGAAACGTGGGACCCCGACAGAAGCAAGCGTCTGCGCATGATTCAGCTATTGCAGAAACATATTCCCCATCACGAAATACGAACTGGCGGGACAACCTCGATTGATGTTACGCGGAAGGGGATTGATAAGGCGTATGGAATCATCCAGATGGAAAAGCATCTCAGTATTGCACGGACAGAAATGGCGTTTGTTGGGGACGACCTCGGACCCGGAGGTAACGACCATCCGGTTATCGCGACAGGCGTTGTTGTTTTCGAAGTAACCGGTCCGGAGCACACCAAACAGCTTATTCGTAGTATGCTATAGGGTAAGGACCAGTTTTGTAGGAGCCAGACTCCTACAATTCAGGAGTCTGGCTCCTACAAAAGCCAATGCAAAAAATTACAAAAGCGATTATTCCAGTAGCGGGCTTAGGCACCCGCTTTTTGCCAGCGACCAAGGCGGAACCGAAAGAAATGCTTCCTATTGTGGATAAGCCAGCGGTGCAGTATCTCGTAGAAGAGGCTGTTGCAGCGGGTATCACGGATATTATCTTCGTCACAGGCAGAAGCAAACGAACCATTGAAGATCACTTTGATGTCGCACCGGGACTTGAGCAGGCTCTCATTGAAAAAGGAAAGATGAAGGAGGCGAAAATCGTGCGTGATATCGCAAACCTTGCTCGCTTCGCGTACGTTCGCCAAAAGGAGCCGAAAGGCGACGGCGACGCGATACTCACCGCTGCCCACCTAATGGAGAACGAGGCTGTGGCGGTACTCTTCGGTGACGACCTTATTCTTGGTAAGACTCCCGCGTTAAAGCAGTTGGTGGATGCCTACGAAAAGCATGGCAAATCGGTTATTGCACTTGCACAGGTTTCCGATGAAGTCGTTTCTTCCAAGGGTGTGGTGAGGGCGGACAATATAGGCGGAACTCTCTTTCAGGTACATGAAATGGTAGAGAAGCCGGCGCTCAAAGACGCACCATCCAATCTTGCGGTGGTGGGGAAGTACATCATTACCCCCGATGTTATTCGAACGTTGAGAAACGTGAAGGTGCAAGAAGGGGAAGAACTCCGTCTCGCGCACGCACTTGATATTGTCGCGCGGAAAGGAGATATTTACGGGGTAGAGCTTGAGGGTGAGTGGCTCGACTGCGGTTCCAAAATCGGATTTCTCAAAGCGACCGTCCGTTTCGGGCTTGAGCATGCTGAAACAGGAAAAGAGTTTAAGGAGTTTCTAAAAACACTCAACTAACATGTCAGAAATCGCTAAACGCGTTTTTACCCAGGTCTTCGGTGTCGTCGGTGCCATTCTTGAGCGTGACGGAAAGTTTCTGTTGGTGCAAGAAAACAATCCTCCTCACCCCGACCACGGGAAGTGGAACCAGCCCGCGGGCTGGATTGATGTGGGGGAAAACCCTGTTGCGGCTGTTGCTCGCGAGGTGAAAGAGGAGACCGGTCTGAACTTTACCCCGACGCACATACTTGGTGTCTATTCGCGGGTACGCAGAGATTTGGCAGGGAAATTCGGTGAACAAACCCTCCCGCACCCTCTGAAGATTATTTTCTCTGGAACTATCGGTGCTTCTTCCTCTGGACACTTTGACACCGAAGAAATATCGGAAAACCGCTGGTTTACGCCAGAGGAAATTAACGCGATGGATAAGAGTACGTTGCGAGATATGGACATCAAGAATGAAATCCAAGCCTATCTTTCCGGCACCCGCTATCCACTCAGTCTTATCACGCACACGGTGCAGGAATAATTATGAAAATCACCAAACTCGGACATTGCTGCTTAATCATTGAGGAAGACGGAGTCAGGATAATGACCGACCCGGGAGCGTATTCCACGTTGCAGAGTGAGGCAAAAAATATCGACTATATTTTTATTACCCACGAACATCAGGACCACCTCCATATTGAGTCGTTGAAGACCGTCCTCAAAAATAATCCGAAGGCGAAGATTGTGACAAACAAAGGGGTGGGGAAATTGCTTGATGCCGAAGGCATCACGTATCAGTTGTTGGAACATGGTGGTGTGGGGGAGTTTAACGGTATTCACGTGGAAGGTTGTGGAGAAAAACACGCAACTATCTATCAAGAGTTCGGACAGGTGCAAAACACCGGTTACTTTTTCGCAAACCGGTTTTTCTACCCAGGTGACGCGTTCTATAATCCGCAAAAACCGGTTGAGATTCTCGCTCTTCCTGTCGCCGGCGGGTGGGTGAAGGCATCCGAAGCGGTTGACTACGCAAAACTACTCAAACCTAAAGTTGTTTTTCCCGTCCATGATGGCATGCTCAAGATTTTTGGCGGGTACCATGCCGTTCCCAAGAAATTCCTCTCCGAATCCGGCATAGAGTTCCGCGACGCTGTAGAAGGTACCGAACTTTCTTTCTAGTTTTTCTTTCCGCATTGCTTCCTTGTGACTCCTCCTCTATAGCCTCCCTCGGCTCCACTTTACTTGGGTAAAGTGGAGCCATTGACAATAAAAGTGGTATTTGCTACTCTTTACCCAAGTAAAGTCGCTTGGGAGCATGTCTGAAAACCCTTCCCTGCCTGCGAGTCGCGTGTTCTGGTTACGAAACGCTCGTCTCGGACTCACTGTAGCGCGGCTACAGCTCGTCCTCCGACTCGGTTTCTCACCGACGAACACGCGACTCTCGGCTCGGGAACCCTGGTTTTCAGGCATGCTCTAGGGGCGATTGGACTACCGAAAATAGCATATGGCGAAAAAACAGCAGAAAACAAAGGTAAGGGCAAAGGGAAGTGCCAAGACAGGACCAGTTTGGAGCATCACCGACACGAATGCTCGGGCACTGACGAAGGCATTTCTCTCTATGAAAAATAGCGAGGAAATGAGCGCTTTTATGCGGGACTTGTTCACCGAGTCCGAAATCGTTGAGTTTTCCAAGCGTTTCTATACAGCACGCTCAATTGCCGGAAGTACCCAGTATGCCGCCATTGAGGAAGCTACCGGCCTTTCTTCTCGCACTATCGCGCGGGTAAAGCAGTGGTATAAGCACGGAAAAGGAGGGTACAAACTCGCCATTAAGCGCTGGAAGCGTCAGATTTAGAGTTCCGATTCTCCCTTAGTAAAGGGAGCACTGCCGTCTTCGGCAGGAGGGATTTTTTAAATCCTCCGGCTCGCAGACTCGCCACCTCCTTTAGGAAAGGAGGAATAAGAAAAATATGCAAAATATACAATCACAATGTAATACTATCCATCATCACGGAGCCAACTCTCAAGAGTCGGTTTGTGTTTGACGTATTTATTTTACCTATTTCGTACACACAAACGGGCTCTCGAGTGAGAGCCCGTTTTTTATTCATTACTTAATAACATGAAAATTATACCCACAAACAACTATTCACCTGCAGAGCTACTTTTGCTCGCGCGACGAGCACCAAAGAGTGTGCTGGAGGTAGAAAGCACGGTGAAAGAAATACTTCAAAATGTCCGTACAAATACGGACCGGGCACTTTCCGCGCTGACAGAAAAATTTGATGGTGTAAAGTTAAAAACTCTTCAAGTGTCGTCGGAAGAAATCGAAGAAGCATACAGAACGGAAAATCAGGCGGTCATTATTGCGCTCAAAAAAGCAAAAAGTGCCATTCTAAAATTCCAAGGATCCTTCATAAAACGTGAGGCAAAAGTAATAACGGAAAAAGGGGTGAGTGTGTGGCGGGAGTTCCGACCCATAGAGCGAGTGGGGCTGTATGTCCCCGGAGGTAAGGCGGTGTATCCATCCACGGTACTTATGCTCGGACTTCCCGCACGCATTGCCGGTTGTAAGGAAATTATTCTGTGCGTTCCTCCCGATAAAGAAGGGAAAGTACCGAGCGCAGTACTGGTAGCGGCGGATTTGTGCGGAATCACGAAGATTTTCAAGGTTGGAGGAGCTCAAGCCGTAGCGGCAATGGCCTACGGTACAGAAACTATTCCAAAGGTCTCAAAAATATTCGGGCCGGGGAATCGGTATGTCACTACCGCGAAAATGCTTGTGTACGGGGAAGTGGATATCGATATGCCGGCCGGTCCCACTGAAGTACTTGTATTTGCGGATGAAACGGCCATCCCCGCTTTTGTCGCCGCGGATATGCTTGCGCAACTCGAACACAGCGAGGATGCACAGGCGATTCTAGTAACCCTTTCGGAAAAAGTTGCGGAGCAGGTAAGGCAGGAAATCGTTCGCCAATTGCCACTGCTTTCCCGTCAAAACATTATTCGTTGTTCGCTCAAAAACAGTTTCGCATTTGTTTTTGACGACCTGACGAAGGCATTGTCGCTTATCAACGACTATGCACCCGAACACTTGGAGATTATGAGCCGAAATGAATCGCAGATTCTCAAGCAAATTACGAACGCAGGTTCGGTGTTTCTCGGTCCCTACTCAAGCGAACCGCTTGGTGACTACGCGACCGGGAGTAACCACACGCTTCCCACAGCAGGTTACGCCAAGATGTTCGCCCCACTTTCGGTGGAATCGTTCGGGAAAAAGATGCAGATTCAGAAGGTCAGTAAAGAGGGACTCCTTCGGTTGAAGGATACTGTAGAGACACTGGCGGAAAGGGAAGGACTCACCGCGCACAAAAACGCCATCCGTATCAGATATAAGAAAATACCTTACTAACGTCGTTCGCTTGTCTTAATCAAAAATACTATGCAAACAAAATTACAAAAAGTCGCATTCCTTGACCGTGATGGAACGCTTATCTTCGAACCGCCGGACACGAAACAAATAGACAGTCTCGATGACTTGCGAATACTTCAGGGTGTCGTTCCCGTTCTGCAGTCCTTAATAGAGCAAGGATACAAGCTTGTTATGGTCTCAAATCAGGATGGGCTCGGCACCACCTCGTTCCCTCAGGATGCTTTTGATGTGGTACAAACGAAATTGCTCAATCTCTTTTTTCGGAAAAGCATTTCGTTTGAGCGAATATACATTTGTCCGCACTTCCAAGACGATATCTGTGCCTGCCGTAAACCAAAGACGGGATTACTAACTGAGTTTTTACGGATTACTCCAATTGATTGGGATCAGTCGTTTATGGTGGGGGACCGTAACAGCGACGCGCTCTTCGCGGAGAATATAGGCGTACGTTGTTACCTTATGGAAACGAACGGTACGTTCCCGGACAAAGCAAAACTAACATATGCACAGTGATATACCGGATTACTGTAACGCCGACTTCGTGGGTCGGCCTGCGCTCGGTGTAGTACTTTCTACCTTTGCGCAGGCGGGCTCTTGAACAAGATGGCCCTATTTGTTCTTTCTTGAACTTTGACAACTCTAACGTCTGTAAAACCACAGGAGAATTATATGGAAGAAAAAGCACTTGCTCTTATTCGGACCGCCGTCGGTCTCACTGTCGCTATGCTGTACTGGCCTTCTCAGAAACATATGAACAAGAGCGATATAGAATCGGCTCTCCGCAACCTTTTGGATAGGGTTGGAGAGTCTTGGCTCTTAGACCATCCTTCTCTCTTTGATGCGGACACAGGGAAACTCTCTGTGTCCTGGCGCGAAGGCGTCTGTTGGTTCTCAAAGGAGGATATCACTGCATTAGCGCAGAGATGTATTCCTCCACGAGAGGCATATCTCTGCCTGCATACCGCTCACTCATATAACCAAACAAAAACCCAGCTATGAAGTACTCTGCAATACCGGTGAAAGGAAAAACTATGAAGCCAACTGTCCGCATTCCTAATTTCAAGAAACGGGGAGGATTGGTTCCTATTGTTGTCCAAGATATATGGACGCGCCAGGTCCTGATGCTCGTCTACACGAGAAAAGAAGAATTCTTAGAAACAGTTGAGACAGGAGAAGCCGTTTTTTACTCTACTTCTCGTAAAAAGCGATGGAAAAAAGGAGAGGAGAAAAGCGGGAACATCCTTGTTGTCCATAAGATTCTCATCGACTGTGATGGAGACGCGCTCGTCTATTTGGTTAGCCAAAAAAAAGAAGGAGAAGGAGCCTGTCATGCCGGTAAGCCGACCTGCTTTTACCGTTCAGTCATTGGCTCAGTGTTAGAGGCCGATAGTCACACTACTCTTGAAATAGTGTCTGTGCACGAATCGCTCGGATAGCACTAAAAGGTTTGAACCGAACACAGCCCCTTGTCGAAAGACTCGGGGCTTTTTATTCGGCAAGGACTATGGAGCTACTCTTTACTTAGGTAAAGAGGGGCGAAGAAGAAAGAAACACCACTCCCTCTCAGTCTCCCCCTCAACTGAGAGGGAGAGGGAAGAATTGGATTCCCGCTTCCGCGGGAATGACAGAAAAAAACAGAGGATGTTTACTCGTAGCGGAGGGCTTCAATAGGCGCTTTTTGTGAAGCTTTTCGGGCGGGGTAGAGACCAAACACGAGACCGATAATAACCGACACACCGAGGCCGAGCGCGGCGCCAAGGTAGGGGAAGCTGAAGCTCCATGTGGCGAGTGCGAACTTCGCGATAATGAAAGAAATAACAAAAGAGAGGGAGGAACCGAGGGTGATGCCGACAAGTCCACCAAGTGACGTGAGTAGCATCGATTCAAGTAAGAATTGCATAAGAATATCGCGGTTCGTCGCGCCGAGGGCTTTTCGGAGTCCGATTTCTCGCGTCCGTTCGGTGACGGAGACAAGCATGATGTTCATGATGCCGACTCCACCAACGAAGAGGGAGATGCCTGCAACAGCTGAAAGGAAAAGGGTAAGTGCTGTGGTGATGGTTTTAAGGCGGGCTGCAAGATCGGCCTGTGTCTCGACGAAGAAGTCATCTTTGGTTGTGTCGGTAATATTGTGGTTCATTCGAAGCGTCATCCGTATGTCTTCCACGCTCTGACGAATTTTGTCTTCCGACGAGGCCGATACAATAATACGGTCAAAATATTTTCTGCCGAGCAGGTACTGCCCCACAGTGGTGTAAGGAGCGAGCACCATATCGTCAAAATTGAAAAAAGACACTTGTCCTTTCTTTCCGAGTACCCCGATAACTTGAAACGCTTTGTCTTTGATTCTGATTTTCTTTCCCAGTGGGTCGATGGTTGCACCAAACAAGTGTTCGCGGACCTTGTCGCCAATGACCACCACACTTGCCTTGGATTGCACATCGGCAGCGGTAAAAAACGTTCCCACTTCGGGGTAGATGTCAAAAATTTTCCCCATGACGTTATTTGTTTCTTCGTTACCTCCACCTAAGACGGTAGCTTGGTAGGTTTCGTTTTGATAATACAGTTTCACCGTTCCAAACATGATCGGCATGATATCTTCTGCATTTGGTACGTTTGCTTTACTTTGCAGACTTCTGAGGTCTCGCTCTTTGAGAGAATCAAGGAACACATTCGCAAAGTCAGATGGACCACTCGGTTGCCTACCTGGAACGGCAACGATTGTTTTCGAACCCATACCCTGCACCTGACTCAAGATAAGATTCTGTGCCCCCATACCAAGGGAGAGCACCAGCATGATGGCGGTAATGCCGATGACGATACCTAGAATGGTCAACGCTGACCTCGATTTATTCGAGTGTAATCCTCCGAGTGCGGTTTTGAGGCTGTTCTTGAATGTCATAGTAATTTTTGTCATTCCCCTGAAAAGGGGAATCCAGTGCTTTGATTCTGGATCCGAGCTTCCGCTGGGATGACATTAAGAAATGTCACTTTACAAATCCTTCCTTCGCCTTTCTCCGATTTTCGACCTTTGTATCCGATTCAACTTGTCCATCAAGCAACCGGATAATTCTTCCTGCATGCTCGGCGGTGTAGGTTTCGTGCGTGATAAGGATGATGGTACGACCTGCCGTGTTTAGCTTTTCCAATATTTCCATAATAGCTTGGCCAGATTTGGAATCAAGATTTCCGGTCGGTTCGTCAGCGAAGATAACCGCAGGGTCGGTGACAAGCGCTCGTGCTATCGCTACTCGCTGTTTCTCACCCCCAGAAAGCTGTATGGCTGGATAGTCCTTGCGGTGAGTAAGCAGTACCTGCTCAATAGCTTTCTCGGCTTTCTTTCTCCATTCCGATTCAGGAACTTCTGAATACATGAGGGGTAGCATGACATTCTCGAGTACCGAAAAGTGGGGGAGCAGGTTAAACGACTGAAAGACGAATCCTAGTTTTTGGTTTCGTATGCGGGCGAGCTCGTCATCGGGGAGTGTAGAGAATTTTTCTCCCGCAAACAAATACTCACCTCCCGACTCACGATCTAAAAAACCTAATATATGGAGGAGTGTTGATTTTCCTGAACCCGAAGGTCCCATAATGGCGACAAATTCGCCCGCGTTGATTGAGAGACTTACGTCTTTGAGTGCGTCGGTGGCGACGCCGTTATCAAGATAGGTTTTGGAAAGATGGTTGGTTTGGAGAAGTGACATATACAAACAATTTCTAATCTCGAATATCTGATATCGAAAAATAACAAATATTAAACCAGAGAATATTAAAAATCTATGCTTAGCGTATTCAATATTTTAATTTTTTCAAGATTCGAAATTTAGTATTCGATATTCTGTATCGTGTTTACTTTACCTCCGGCATCACAACCGCGTCTCCTTCTTTGAGACCTTCGGTGACTTCAACTTCTCGTGTATTGTTTCGGCTTCCAAGCGAAACAGGTATTTTCTTTGCTTCTCCATTAGGAAGTACTTTAGATACGGATGATACTCCTCCTTCTGTGGTAATGGCTCGTAGGGGTATTACCAGCGCGTCCTTTCTAAGCATCTTTTTGATAGTGACATTTGCCGTCATGCCGGAGCGGACGCGCGTATCGGTGTTGTCTATAGAGAAGGTGGTCTTGTAGGTCGATACTCCTTCTATTTCGGTTGCGGCAGGCTCGATTTCAATAACACGAGCAGAAAAAGTAAGACTGTCGCCGTACGCATCCAGGGTTACTTCGGCGCTGTCTCCTTTGACGATTTTGGTAATATCGGCTTCCGGTACATTTGCCTCGATCGTATAGGCATTAGTGCTGAGGAATTCCATAATGGCCTTGCCACTTGATACCGTCTCGCCGATTTCGGCGTTCTTTGAAGAAATCTGTCCGGTAAACGGAGCTCGGAGCAACGTCTTCTCAAGTGCGGCAACGGTACCGCGAAGTTTTGCTTCGGACTGCAGGAGTTCTTGCTCAGCTTCCTGTATTGTCTCGGGTGTTGCTAGTGCTTGGGCGAGTTCAAGCGCCCGCTTGGTGCGATCAAATTCGGCCGCGTCATCCCTGATGGTGTTCAGCTGGTTTTGTGCCGCATTGATTGCCGTAGTAAGTGCGGATCGGGCACTGGTGACACGTCCTCGGTAATCCGTAAGTGTTGCTGTATCAAGATTGCTGTCGTCGCGAAGTGTGAGGCCGAGCGTGACGAACAGATTCTGTACGACACGCATCTCGGTAATCGCACTCACAAGTGAGAGTGTGGAAGGGCGCGTGTCCGCAAAGAGTTCCTGTAATTTTTTTACACTAATTCCCGCCTGTAGACGTTTAGCTTCCGCGTCGTAGGCGTTTTGGGTTCCTGATGAATAGGTCAGTCGAGGTGTGGTTGTGTCGTCGTTAGAGAAAAAAGGAGCGGCATAACGGCTCAGTGCTTCTTCAGCAGCGCTGTACGAATCGGCCAGTACAGTGCCGAGTTTACTTAAATCGTTTTGAAGCGACACCTCGGCTTTTCGCGCCTCAGCTTCTTTCAGACTGATTTCTTCGGCGCGTGTGCCTTTGTGTATTTTTGCAAGTTTTGCCTCTTTAATCGCGACCGCGGCTTTCTGCTCTGCTACTGCGGCTGCTTCCGTTTCGTTTTGGAGTGACGCGAGTACCGAGCCGTGCGCGACCGTGCTCCCTACGGAATAGGGAAGCGAAGAGATAGAACCTCCACGGTCAAAGGAGAGCGAGACTTTCTTGTCCGTCTTTACCGTTCCGGTGATGAAAACTTCTTGGATGATGTCACCACGAGTGACTGAAATGACCTCTCCCGGACCCTTCTTTGAAGAAAAGGCAAAGAAAGAAATGAGGACAAGGACAATAATCACAATGAGGCTTATGTACACAGATCGCTTTTTGAAAAATGAAAACATAGTTTGTGGATTAGCTTCGACGCAAAAGTATGACTACAAGTAAGCGTTCTTTACCTGGTTTCTGAGGGGCTACACTTTAACATAAAGGTAGAGCCTTGGAAAGGTAGTAATTTCACACCCCCGTATTACTATTTGTGCAGTTTTTACTCTATTTAGTAATTAATTTTTAGGTATGGAACCAGACACACAAAACGGAGGGGGGATGGCGAAGCTCGGGATTTGGCTCGTCGTTCTGTTGCTTATCATCGGAGGTATCGTGGTGTACGGAAAGCGCGGTGAGGATACCAAAAAAGCATCGGTCAAAGAGCCGATTAAAATCGGATTCATTGGCCCGCTCACAGGTGATTTAGCGAACATAGGAGCCAACACAAAGGCTGCGGTTGAAATCGGAGTAGATGATATAAATAGTGCAGGCGGTATTGGCGGACGAACACTGGAGGTTGTCTACGAAGACAGTCAGTGTACTCCCGCGAAATCAACAAGTGCGGCGAATAAACTCATAAGTGTGGACAAAGTAGCCGCAATTCTCGGCGACACCTGTTCATCGGCCACACTCGCCATTGCACCTATTGTGGAACAGGCCAAGGTGCCACTCATATCTTACGCGTCTACGGCAGCAAAAGTTTCCGATGCAGGAGATTTCATTTTCCGCACCGTACCGTCTGATGTATTGCAATCAAGTTTCGCGGCAAAATATGCAGTTGAAAAACTCGCAAAGAAGAAAGTCGCTATTATCTTCGTAAATAACGACTGGGGACTTGGATTAAGTAAAGGATTTAGTGAGGCGTTCAAAGCAGGCGGAGGAGAAGCGGTATTTTCCGAAGGAATCGACGCTACTAGTAAGGACGCTCGATCGCTTTTATCAAAGATAAAGGCAATTAAAGCAGATATTCTCTATCTTCTTGTGATGCCTGGACAGGCTGAAATTGTGATTAAGCAGGCACAGGAGTTAAGTCTTAAGATTTCAATTTTCGGGGCTGATCCACTTGAAGATATGACCGTCTGGAATAATGCAGGGAAGGCGGGGGAGGGAGTTATGTTCACAACTATTGGCACGAGCCCCTCAGATGATTTTAAAGCAAAAATGAAAGCAAAAGTTGGTAGTGATGAAATTATCTATTCTGGTCCATTCGCCTATGACGGGCTGAAGATTCTCGGGAAAGTTATTGGTGAAGTCGGGACGGATGGCACGGCGATTAAGGATGCACTCTATAAAGTCTCCTACGAAGGAGGTGTATCCAGCCCTAAGATTGAGTTTGACCAAAATGGTGACCCAAAGGAAGCAGGGTATGCTATTAAGATCGTAAAGAATGGAAAGCCGGTGGTAGTGAAATAACGTAGAGTACACCCGCCCCGACGAATGTCGGGGCGGGTTTTCGTTTGATGGTGTTCGTGGTACAGTTTTTGGGATGAGTCACGGTCTTATTCTCCCTTTCTTAAAGGGAGCACTTGAGTCTTCGAAAGGAGGGATTTATAAATCCTCAGGCTCGCATATTCGCACCTCCTTTAAGAAAGCGATAGTAGTCGTAGACTAGAGGAATTAAGAAACACTTTTCGTAATTTCGTACCAATTCGTAATTCGTATTGTATGGACATCGTCCCCCAACTCATCGCCAACTCCATCATCGCGGGGTCCATCTATACTATCCTCGCGCTCGGTTTCAACCTTAGTTTCAGCACGGGTAAGTTTATTGATATGGGGTATGGAGTGATGATGGTTATCGGAGGGTATGCCGTTTTTTATCTTTCCAAAATCCTCGGTCTTCCACTCCCCGTCGGCATTCTCCTTGGTCTCGTGATTTCAGGGTTAGTCAGCTATCTTGCCTATACCGTTGTTTACAAACCGCTTCGCGCGCGCAAAGCTTCAGGCGCGGTTTTACTCATCGCTTCACTCGGAGTTCTCACGGCACTGCAAGCTGTTATCGCGATTCTCTTCACCAGCCAATTTCAAACACTCTCGGGACTCCTTTCTGGAAACAGAGTATTTGAGATTTTTGGAGGAGCGATTACCGCCGTGCAACTGACAACGCTCGCACTTGGTATTTTCTTATTCGTCATTCTCGCGGTTATTCTCAAGTACACGATGTGCGGTAAAGCAGTGACCGCGATAAGCGATGACGAAGAGGTCTCAAAAATTGTCGGCATCAATACGGAAAAAATCATCGGGTCGGTCTTTTTTATTTCGGGAGTTATCGGCGGACTTGGCGGTATGCTCATCGGTTTTGACACCGGCATTGAGCCGATTATGGGACTCCCTTGGCTTCTTTCCGCGGTTACGGCCGTGATTATCGGCGGTATCGGCAATGTATACGGGAGTATTGCGGGAGGATTCCTGCTCGCCTTTGCTGAGAATTTCGGTATCTGGCAAATTCCCGGGGAGTGGAAGAGTGCGATTACATTTGGCATCCTCATTTTGTTTTTGCTATTTCGGCCCAGAGGATTATTTCCAAAATGAGGATGAAAGCACAGACTTCCAAAAACACAAAGCTCAAGCAAAACACAAAGCCTAAAAAAGAAAATGGAAAACAACGGAGAAAACAAATATAGAGAATTGGAAAAGCGCAGTACTGAATGCGCGAAGGCGGTAATCCGCATGTGTTTAAAGTTGCCAAAAAACAGCATCACTAATCCACTTATCAACCAAATTGTTCGGTCGTCAGGTTCAATCGGCGCGAATTACCGCGAAGCAAACGAAGCCCTCAGTAAAAAAGATTTTCTCCATAGGATGAAAATTACTAGAAAGGAGACGAAGGAAACACGGCACTGGTTGGAACTGATAGAAGTCGCTGTTCCTGAGGTGGGCGTGGAAGTGGCAAAAATAAGCAGAGAAGTTGATGAGCTCCGTAGTATATTTTCAGCTATTATCGATAAAAGTAGTTCTTAGTCTTTATTTGTGCTTTCTGTTTTCGGGTTTTGTTTGGGCTTTGTGTCATCTGTGCTTTGTGCTTTTAACCCTTATGGAATACTTCATTCACCTCGCCATTCTTGTCGGTATCTACGCGATTCTCGCGTTGTCGCTTAACCTTGCGGTTGGCTATACGGGAATTCTAAGCGTCACTCACGCGGCTTTTTTCGGTATCGGTGCGTATGCGACAGCCATTCTCATGACGCGTTACAGTGTCAATTTCTTTTTCGCGATAATTGTCGGGGCCGTAGTGACCGGTGTTATCAGTCTCCTTATCGGCAGGGTGCTCTCTAAATTCCGTGGCGACTACGTCGCGCTTGGCGCGGTCGGGTTCAATATGATTGTCTGGAGTATTTTCCTCAACTGGCAAGAGCTGACCCGCGGACCGCTTGGTATTCCCGGAATACATAGACCGGAGTTGAGCATAGGGAATATGGAATATAGCTTTACATCCAACATTTCATTCCTGCTACTTACTTCCGTATTTCTGCTCTTGGTATACCTGGTGTGCCGGCACATTACGGAGTCTTCGTTCGGGCGGGCGCTCAAGGCTATCCGCGAGGACGAAGAAGCGCTCGCGGTATTTGGCTACCGAACGCTCTACTACAAGCTCGCTGTCTTCGTGGTCGGGGCAATGCTCGCGTCCGTCGCGGGAGCACTTTTTGCTTCCTATATCACCTTTATTGACCCGTCTACCTTTATGGTGAGCGAATCTATTTTTATTCTCTCCTCTATTATCCTCGGCGGACTGGCATCAAACAAAGGCGCGATTATCGGCGCAGTAGTGCTCATTCTGCTTCCCGAGTTCCTACGCTTCGTCGGCTTTCCCTCTGACATTGCTGCACAAACGCGCCAGGCGGTCTATGGGCTTATGCTCATCCTCCTCATGCTCTATCGTCCGCAGGGACTTGTTGGTGAGTATAAGCTGTAGTGCTTTCTTATTCCTCCTTTTCTAAAGGAGGTGCCCGATAGGGCGGAGGATTTTAGAAATCCCTCGACTCGAAGACGAGCTGCTCCCTTTAGAAAAGGGAGAATTAGGACTGCGGCACCGGAAGCGAATCCCAAAGTGCTTCAAAGAGCCCTTTCTGAGACGTGGCGAGTTCTTCGCTTTCGATGATAAGTACTGACCACTCGTTTTTGAGTGACATCATGGCGATTTTGCGTCCCCACATGAAAAAGTGCCCGTAATGTTCATACGATGCAGAAATGAGACGTGTTTGCCGTAATTCTTGTGAGTCCAATCTTGCCCGCTCCAGTGCCTTCTCCGATTCTCGGAGGATGACCCGCACAGGTAGTTTCTTTTCGATGCGCTTTTTCACGAAAGTATAGAAATCTTTTCCCAACCGCTCCGCGATGTCATCATATGAGCTAAATGAAAGAAGTTCTTTCGCGGAAAGCGGAGTATCCGCGATAATTTCATTCAACACTGTCTTCATACCCTCTCTGCCGTGGTAGAGGCGGACGGTCGGGATGATATTTGAGCGTGCATACAGATTCCTGAATTCAGGGAGAGCTTTTTCCAAAAGCTCCGCTTTTGCTTTCGCGTCAGCAATTATTTTTTTCGGGTCTTCGGTGCTGAAGTATTTCGCATTTCGCTTTTTGAAAGAGGATACAAATCCCCGCTCCGCAAGCGCACTGAGGATAACCTCCGTGGTAGAGCGGGGAAGGGCGGCTTTTTGGCTAATTTTCAGTATTGAACCGGAGCCGAGTTCAAGACAGGCGAGGTACACCTTCGCGTGCTTTTCTTTGAGTCCGTACTCTTTGAGTGTTTTTTCGAGTGACATGTGTTTGTCTCCTCTTCATCCCCTCCTCAGTTGAGGAGGGGTGCCGAGTCTTCGAGGCGGGGTGGTGGTGTTTTTCTTCCTCAGTCAACGGCTAAGTCCATTTAGCCATTGAAATGCCATAAAAACTGGCGGCATTTGTACCTCTAAATATAGCCTAATATAAGGATTTAGTCAAGCATACATCCAAATCTGCCATTTTCTTTGAATTATATTGCCAATTAAAGTACTCTATTGCGTAGGGAGCCGTCGGTACTACGAGAACCAGTTGAATTCGGAAATAAGCCCACATCTGACTTGTTGACGTGGTGTTTTAGCGGGTTGTGAGTTTAAGCCGAATTCAACTCATGAAGATTCTAATCGTCGAGGACAATCATAAATATTCCGAAGGTCTCGCAGGTTTGTTTAAAAGGAATCGCTTCAAAGTTCAGATAGTTCGAACATACAAAGAAATCTGGAAGTTAGCCAAACAACAAAGGGGAGTGGGATTTTGCGAAACATTCTCTGTCGCATTACTAGACTATGACCTTAACATTGGCGGCGGTCTGAATGGCAAAGAAGTGGCGGAACTATTCAAAATCCCGAAAGATCGCATCATTGCCATCTCTACCGGAGATTTTGATCAGTCCTACGGCATGTACATCTGGCGCGGGAAGGAGATTCTGTTTGAGGACCAGGAAGGAAACAAAGATCGGATTGAAATGATGAAAAGATCTATGAGTCGGCAGTTGATTAAACTGGTTCGCACATGTCTTGAAATGAGTACTAGTTCTTAAACCTATTAAAGCTTGGCAAGGACATCCACTTGCCTCCTTTATCCCGATTCTATTGCGGAAGCATTGGAGACGGGTTGAGGATTATAAGTAAGAAATATTCATGAATCGAAATAATTGGTTGTGGACGGGAGTCATTGTTCTCATCTTGGTTGTGGGAGGATGGTCTGTTGTGCAGGAAAG
>CALRDB010000015.1 GCA_943354745.1 Candidatus Nomurabacteria bacterium
CCGTCAAAGAGTTCTCAAAAGACGGTGGGGTACCCTCGCTCTCTGACAGTAAGCTGAAGGATCTGACCTGGGCGCTCGATATTAATCAGAATGTGAAGAGGAGATAGATATACGAAAAATAATAATGCGAATATCCGAATGAGTTCGAATCAACGAATAGCTACGAATAAGAAACTACCGACAACAGGGGAACATGTGCTCTACCCGGAGCTTTCTTTTAGAGTTAACGGTCTCTGCTTTTCTGTTCAGAATGAATTAGGACCATTCGCGAGAGAAAAGCAATATGGAGATTTACTGGAAAAAAAGTTGCAAGAAGCACAAATGCCTTACCACAGAGAATTGCGTACAGGAGAACCTGGGAATATTGTGGATATTGTGGTAGAAAATAAAATTGCTCTTGAATTAAAAGCGAAGCGCTCTTTATTACCAGAGGATTTTCGCCAAATACAGAATTACCTACAGGCAACTGGTATAAAACTCGGTCTTTTGATTAATTTCAGGGGTCACTATCTTAAACCTATTCGGGTATTACGACTCGAACCGAAAAGCGTAAAGGAAAAGGGTGAGGTATAATGACACCGTCTGTATCTTATTCGTAGCTATTCGCATATTCGTTTGATTCGAATATTCGCATAATATGCCTCTAGCAGCCAAAGCATCTCAGGATTTTGTACAAATAAAGGAGATCAGAGACGGCATCGTCATTCTGAAGGACGGCGGACTTCGCGCGGTCCTTATGGCTTCGTCTATCAACTTCGCCTTGAAGTCGGAGGACAACCAGCAGGCGATCATCTCCCAATTCCAAAATTTCCTGAACTCGCTCGATTTTTCAGTACAGATTGTCGTCCAGTCGAGACGTTTCGATATCAAACCCTATATCACGCTCCTAGAAGAACGAGTCAAAGGCCAGAAGAACGAACTTTTAAAACTCCAGACCAGAGAATACATCGGCTTCGTCAAGAAATTCACAGAGGGTACGAACATCATGAATAAGATTTTCTTTATTGTTGTTTCGTACTCCGGCGCCATTGTACAGATGTCAGCAGGGGCAGGCGGTATTAGCATGAAGATCAAGGAAGGTTTCGGAGGGAAGGGAAGCGCATCAACTTCCGCGCACGAGAAGGGCTTCGAGGAAAACCGAACTCAGCTCGAGCAACGTGTGTCGGTAGTGGAGCAAGGTCTCGTCAGAACCGGCATTCGTGTAGCCCAGCTTGGCACCGAAGAGGTCGTGGATGTCTTCTATCAGTTGTTTAACCCGGGAGAGAATGAGAAGACGGTGCAGGAGAAGTAGTAACACGAATGCAACGAATTACCATGCGAATGATACTAATCCACGAAACCCGAACTACTTCATTCGTATATTCGAAGCATTCGTGCGTTAATTTGTAGCATTCGTATCAAACTTATATGGGCTTCCTAGACTTTCTAAAACCAAAAAAGAACGACAAGGATATCGCGGAGTTTTTGCCTGAGCAGATTTACCAATCAGGCCAACTTGAACTTCAAGACGTCATCGCGCCGGCCGCTCTCAAGGTATCTCCGAAGTCTTTGAACGTGAGCGGGAAGTTCACTCGGACATTCTTTGTCATTTCCTATCCTCGATATCTTACCGAAGGGTGGTTCGCCCCCATCATTAATCTCGATAAAGTATTCGACATCAGTATCTTCATACACCCCGTTGATACTGCCAAGGTGCTTCGCCAATTCCAAAAGAAAGTAGCCGAGGTTCAGAGTCAGATGTCGGACCGGGAAAAGAAAGGTCTTGTACGTGACCCTATGCTTGAGACGGCTTATCAAGACCTGGAAAAACTTCGGGATGACCTCCTCCAAGCTCAAGAAAAGCTTTTTGACGTAGGGATCTACCTCACCATCTACGCCTCGAGCGAAGAAGAGCTCGATAAAACAGAAAATGAAATCAAATCGCTCCTCGAGAGTAAACTCGTTATTATTAAGCCGGCACTCTTCCAACAGGAACAGGGCTTCCGAAGTACCGCCCCTCTCGGCAACGACGAGCTTACGGTGCATAGCAAGCTCAATTCATCGCCACTTTCGAGTGTATTCCCGTTTGTTTCGTTCGATCTTACCTCAAACAAGGGCATACTGTACGGCGTTAACCGCCACAACTCATCACTTATCCTCTTCGATCGCTTCTCGCTTGAGAACTACAATTCAATAACATTAGCAAAGTCAGGTTCGGGAAAGAGCTATATGACCAAGCTCGAGATTCTCCGCTCACTGATGTTTGGGACCGATGTTATTGTCATCGATCCGGAACGTGAGTACGAATACTTGGCCGAAGCGACAGGAGGGAAGTACTTCAATATTTCACTAAACTCAGAGCATCATATAAACCCATTTGAGCTCGCGGCACCGAGAGAAGACGAGTCGGCCGCTGACATCCTTCGTTCAAACATCATTAATCTTGTTGGGTTGTTCAGAATTTTACTTGGTGGCCTCACCGCCGAAGAGGACGCTATCATCGACCGTGCTATTACAGAAACCTACGCGCTGAAAGATATCACACCCGAGTCTGACTTTTCGAAAATTGAACCTCCGCTTCTCTCCGACTTTGAATTGGTACTTGCCGGTATGCAGGGAGCGGAGTCCTTAGTACAGAGACTTTCGAAATACACGCGAGGTACATGGGCAGGGTTTATTAACCAGCCATCAAATGTCGATATCAACGCGAATTTCATCGTTTTCTCTCTCCGAGATATGGAGGATGAACTCAAATCCGCGGCTATGTATATCGTCATGCACTTTATCTGGAACTCCATTAGAAAGGAGCTTAAGAAACGCCTGATGGTTATTGATGAAGCCTGGTGGATGATGAAATCAGATGATACCGCGTCATTCCTCCTCGGACTCGCTAAACGTGGCCGTAAATACTACCTCGGCCTCTCCACCATCACTCAAGATGTGGACGACTTCCTCAAATCACCTTACGGATTGCCGATTCTCACGAACTCCTCGATGCAGATGCTCCTCAAGCAGTCTCCAACCGTCGTGGACAAGCTTCAGACGATCTTTAACCTTACCGACGAGGAGAAGTATCTACTACTCGAGTCGGATGTAGGGGAGGGGCTCTTCTTCGTCGGGTTAAAACACGTCGCGGTTAAAGTTATCGCCTCCTACACCGAAGACCAGATCATCACCTCCGACCCGTCCCAACTTCTTTCGATTAAGAAAGCGAAAGAGGATTTGAAAGCAGCCGAGGGAGCGTCATAACGGGGACTGGGACAGGTAACTGACTAACTGGGACAAGCAAAAACCTGACTGCGGATTTGTTACTAGTTACCGTTACTTGTTCCAGTTCCAGTTCTTCACCATTGTGCCTTCTCAACCCCAACAAAAAAAACACACGATCTCTTCTCAAGCTGGCGCTATACTGATCGTCATTGCGTTGTTGTTCGATGTTCTGCAAGCCGCGGTTCAATATGCGAATGCTTTACCGGTGATTGGAACCATTGCCGTTGTTATATTTACAACATTACTGAATGTATGGGCATACCTCACCATCTGGTTCGCTTTTAAGTTGGTCGCTCCCGAGATTTCCTTCATGAAACCGAAGCGAGCGCTGGCCCTCAATGGGGGATTACTTATTGAGCTTATCCCCATTCTAAACGCTCTCCCTGCGTGGACACTTGCTACAGTAGTTATTATTATGACAACGAGAGGCGAAGAAGCGCTGGTAAACACACTTGAAAAGACCGCGGGTGTTGTCGGTGCGGCTGGGAAAGTGGCAGGGGCCGCGTCGAAAATCCCCGGCATGAATAAAAATCTCAAGGAAGGGCTACAGAAAACCTCGGAAGGCGCGAAAAATACTTCGGAGTTCGCTCGTGAAAAAGCGAAGCAGATACAGGGAACTGTGTGGAAGTAGACTACTGTTTTTCTTTACAAGGCTACGCCTTGTAAAAGTTCCTGCGACAAAGCAGTAGCGGAGTGGTCGTAAACCATGCAGGAATCCAGAAAATACAGACAAAGACCTGGATTCCAGCTTTCGCTGGAATGACAAGAGGTGAGAGGGGGCTGATTCTGTCTCGTAAGTAACGTACCTGTGCACAGCAAAACAGAATGCTCTGGTATACTATACGCATGCAACGATCCTATTTCCTTTTTCTGTGTGTAGCCTTTGTCCTCGTAGGCATGCCGTCTGTTCTCTCCGCTCAGTTTTCAGGGGGGACGGGAACGGAGCTTACCATGGCAAAGACTCCTGAGCACCCGCGTCCAGGAGATAGCGTCTCAGTCTCCGTCGAAAGTTACAACATCGACCTTAACCGTTCCGAAGTGCATTGGTTTGTGAACGACGTACCTCTAAAAACCGGTCTAGGAATAAAGAATGTAACGGTTCCGTCAGGAAGGAATGGTGAGACGACCACTGTTCGTGTCGTGGCAATCGGGGAAGACGGTCGCACCTACTCTTCGAAGGTGATTATCCGTCCGGCTGAAGTAAACCTACTCTGGCAGGCACAGAGCTATACACCTCCGTTCTATAAAGGCAAAGCTCTTATGCCCTATCAAGGCACGGTTCTTGTGGCAGCTGTGCCCTCCTTCAGTCGAGGGACTTCAGTCATGTCCGCAGAATCCCTCATTTACACATGGAAAGAGGGTGACGACGTGATTGGGGATTCATCAGGGAAAGGGAGAAGTCTTTTTGTATTTCGCGGAAGTATCCCGATGCGACCTAAAACGATTTCAGTCACCGTAGAGAGCCCGGATCACACCATGGTAGCGGAGGCGTTGGTCAATGTCGTACCGGTAGCCCCTCGTCTCCTTTTTTATGAAGAGCATCCACGCTATGGACTACTCACAAGCAAAGCATTGAGTGGAAGATTCCACCTCGAAGAAGATGAGGTCCGAATTAGCGCGCTCCCTTACTACTTTGAAATCAACTCCATGCTAGACAAGGCGATTTCCTACGACTGGCAAGCAAACTACAATCCCATTACCACGGAAAGGACCCCTTCGGTGGCGCTCCGTCGGCAATCGGAGAAAGCGGGTAGAACCGATCTCTTCCTAGAGGCGAAGAGTACCGACGAGCAGAAGACCTTTCAGGTAGCCGAGGAAAGACTCTCGATAGAATTCCCAGAGAAATCGGGCTTTACTTCTAATGAAGCAACACCGGTACAATAATTAAGCCAGTTATATGCGCTCATTTATTCTTTACAGTTTGTTTGTTATCGCCATCGTTTGTTCTGGATCGGTGTCCCCGATTCCCATGGCTCACGCCTCCAATGTGAACTATGTCCCTCTTGCCCCTATCGATGTGAACGGCTCTGAATTCAAAACCGGTCAAGAGTGTAAAGCCCCCACCTGTTTCCCAAGGTACCTCCGCACTATTTACAATGTAGGTGTCGCCATAGCTGGTCTCTTCGCGGTGTTCGCTATCGTGCGGGGAGGTTTTACGCTCCTCTTCACCGACTCGATACTAGGGCACAGTGAAGGGAAGGGGCAGATTCTACGAGCTCTCGGTGGTCTTGTCATCGTGTACGGCTCGTACATTTTTATGAACCAGATCAATCCAGCACTTGGAAGGGACCTTGATTTGTCCTTATCCTTCCCCCGTATCACTAACAACAAAGATACTTCAGTACTGTCAGTGGTGAGTGTTTACACCGAGGCGGAACTTAAGGCGAGAGAAGACGAAGGGAAATTTATCGGAGGTCTTAGAAGGGGTGTTGATGCGATTGACGTTCAAGCAGATAAAGAGAGTAAAAGATTAACAGATGCAGCGATTGCGGCTGGCGTGGATCCGTCTAAGCCTGAAACACTTGCGTCGGAAAATATCAATACTCCTGAAAAGAGAGCTGCATTGGCAGGACTAGAAACGGCAAAATTACTAACTGGCAGAGCTGCTGCGGAAAGAGAAGTAGCGAAAGCCATCGGGGCAATTACACCCATTGTAAATGATGCCATCCGCATTTCTAAGGATCATAGTTTGACGTTTAATCAGAGAGTCGGAAAGCTCACCAAAATACAGAAGGAAATTTATACTGGAGCAATGAGGACTGCTAGTGACTTACACAAGAAGGGTTTTATTAAGGAATCCGAAGCTGTTCTCACCGAAGCAGCGAAGGCGAGAGGAACCACACAGACCGCTATTGAGGAAATAGAGAAGATTCAGTCATTGCAGATAGATGCTCCCGCGGTCTAGGCCACAATAACAGTTACCAAGACCGGCCTTGGCATTAAATTTAGTAGCCTAGAGAAAACGTTAATCGGTTAAATATGTCAGAGGGCAAAGTTAAAGGTGGCATTGTTAGTTATTTCTAAGCTTTTTTCCATCTTATACTTAATTAATTTCTGTTATGTCCCGAAGAAATAAAATCATCATAGCCGTTATTGTAGGTCTTCTACTCATCGCACTGGGAGTGTTTTTGTATTTCCTTTGGAGTAAACCTGCGGTTCTTCCTCCTGATGACGGAAGCTTTCCACCCCCGAGTGACGAGATCGTCCCCACGGAGGAACCACCCACAGTGCTTCCCGAAGGGAAGCCTGGAGCATTCGAACCCATCCTCCGCCAACTTTCTAAAATTCCCATCGCTGGAGCTATGCTGGGGAGTAAGGGTGGCGAAACGATTGTCCGCTACCAGGAACGCTCAGCTGGGAATATTTATGAAATTGGTGCCGCAGGAGAAGGGGAGAAACGCCTTACCAACACCACGATCCCGAAGGTGTATGAAGCCCTCTGGAGTAAGTCGGGCAGTGCCCTTATTTCACGCTACGTTCGCGATGGGAGCGAAACAATTGAATCCTTCTCGTCTCGCATCAATCAAGGTACTACCGGGGCAGAGGGGGAGCTCCAAGGAGCTTTTCTCCAGAGGGAAATCCTCGAGGGCGCTATCTCTCCGGAAGGAACATCCTTCTTCTATTTACTCGAAGAGAACGGTGGAGTAACCGGGATACGAAGTGACCTTTCCGGAAGTGGGAAGACGAAACTGTGGGCTTCCCCTCTTCGGGAATGGCTTGTATCCTGGCCATCGGCGAATAAAATTATGCTTCTCTCCAAGCCCTCTGTACTCGCTTCGGGCATGCTTATATCGCTCGATCCCATAAAGGGTGGATCCACTCTTATCCTTCGCGATATTCCAGGACTCACCGCCTTGGCCAATCCGGTTCACTCCGAAATACTCTATTCCGCGAGTAGTGAAAAGGATTTTTCCCTCTATCTCTTCGATATGATAAAAGGGAAGCACCGTGAGGTAAGCGTTACCACTCTCCCGGAAAAGTGCGTGTGGAATAAGAATGGCGATAAATTCTACTGTGGTGTACCGAAGACTATTCCTGTAGGGAGCTATCCCGACGTGTGGTACCAAGGAGTGAACTCGTTTGAAGATGCCGTGTGGAGTAGTACTCCTTCCGGGACACTCGACCGTATTCTTGATATAAGCGACAAACGAGGTGCCCCGATTGACCTCGTCAATCCAATCCTAAGTTCAGACGAAAAATTCCTCATCTTCACCGATAAGGTGAGTAGCACCCTCTGGAGCTTGCAGATGACGGAGTAGATCAGCTTATAGCTTTTAGCTTATAGGAAAAAGTCTAGGCTTCTCTAATTTGTTGTAGCTTTTTTTCTTGTCATCCTCGCGAATGCGGGGATCCAGCGCATGAATTATTGTGTTTATATTATTGCCAGCAAGAGAAACGGTACTCTGTATACTGGAGTAACTTCAAATTTACCTAAACGAATATATGAACATAAAAATGGAGCAGTGGAAGGTTTTACACAAAAATACGACGTTCATATCTTGGTCTACTACGAATGCGGTGAAAGCATTGAATCTGCGATTGCACGAGAAAAACAGCTCAAAAAGTGGAACAGGAAATGGAAATTGAACTTAATCGAAACGGAGAATCCTGGGTGGAGAGATCTGTATGAAGACCTTTAATTCTGGATCCCCGCATTCGCGAGGATGACAGAAAGCTATAAGCTCTCTGTCTGCTCAACAAACTTAATGACAACTCTCCTGCGGTCGCCCTCTCCGACAGACTCGGTTTTGAGATCTTTTGCTTCTTGAAAGTAGGAGTGCACGATCATACGCTCATAGGAAGACATGGGCTCAAGTTCAACGCTTGATTTGAAGGATCGAGCCCGATCTCCCATGATCTTGGCGACATTCTTTATATTCTGGGTAGCGGCCTCCTGGTAACCGTTTACATCGACAAAAAATGTTCGTTCAGAGTCTCCTGCTTCGGTCACTGTGCCTTCCTTAACCTCTCCTTTTAGCGTGGCTCTTTTAGTGGAAACAATCTTCTTAACAAGATGGTTGAGTGCGAGCAAATTAGCTCCTTTTGCACCAATGAGCATGTGTGAATCGGGAGTCTTAACCTCAAAGCGATCTCGGCCATCTGATTCCTGCACCTCAATACCCTCACAGGCGACGTGCATGTGTTTAAGCAGAGTCTCAATGAGTTGTTTGATTTCGTCGGATGTCATAGTAGCTGAATAACTAATCACTTATAACTGAATGACTGAATAACCTTGATGTTATTCAGTTATAGGCCATTCAGTCATACGTCATTACGTTAGGCCTTCGGGTTGACCAGATGTGTCTTTGCCAGTGAACGGCGTACAACCAGCTCCTGAGCGACAGTGAACAGACTACTGGTTATAAAATAAAGCGCAACTGCTCCACTTACCGCGTACGAGATGAAGCCCATAAACACAGGGAGGACGTACTTCATCTGCATATGCATACCACGAGCCAAATCGTTCCCGATTGATGGGGTATCTGTCTTGGGTGGAGCGGGAGGCATCGCGTAATGCGCCTGTAGAAACTGGGCAACCCCAGCAAGTATGGCCAGTAGCAAGCTTTTTTCTAGAATATTGATACCGAAAAGATGCATATCGGGCACCGGCACCGATACAAAGGAGTAGAGGAGCGCTGCATCGATGGCAGGAAGACCACCGCCGTAGAAAACATAGTACAGCGCTATTACGATTGGAATCTGCACAAAGAGGGGAAGAATAGCGGCAAAAGGGTTGATTTTCTTCTCTTTGTAAAAATCCAGAATAGCTTTCCCTTGGGCTTGTTTGTCGGCCTTGAACTGTTCTTTAATTCGATTAATTTCTCCTTCATGCGTCTTCATTTCAAGTTGAAACTTTGCGGCTTTATGAGAAAGAGGGGAGAGAAGCAACTTCACTAGAAAAGTGAACAAAATCACAGCAACCCCCACAGAGTGGCCTGGGAGGACACCTATCAAGAGAATAAGCCCGTTGTAGAGCGGGACGTAGAGAATCGTCTTGAAGAATGCCAACATGTCCCCATTGTAGACGAAACGGTTCAAAACACAACAAAATAAGCCTTCTTCCTGAGGCGTGGAGAGTTACTAATTCAGCCTTACACGCAACGCATTTTCTTCGTTATTTCAGAAAACTCCTTTTCAAGTTCTTGAAATGGGACAAGAAGAGCACCTTTTTTGAAGGTGACTGTACAGGCCTTTGTTACGATAGAGTCTTTATTCTTAGCGACGATATGATACATCCTTCGTCGGAGCTTATTCCGATCAACTGCTTTTTTATACGTTCCGGAGGAAACAATGACTGCGGTTTTCTCCTCCCCGTGGAGTACCGAACAAAAACGAATAAAAAAATGCGGTGAGTGCAGTGTTTGCATCTTCCGCATTTTTTTAAAATCCTCCGTTTTAAAACGCCTAGATTTAGCGAGCATGGAAGCTTACGATGCTTTCTTGCGCGTTACGGTAAGCTTCTTTCGTCCCTTAGCTCGTCGTCTGGCAAGAGCACTGCGTCCACCTGGGGTCGCCATACGTGAACGGAACCCGTGCGTTCGCGCTCGTTTCTTTCGTTTTGGTTTATACGTGAAGCTCATATAAGAAACTTATTACTTATAACCGATAACTGAATTACTGAATAACCTTACGATAAGATTCTTGACCTTGTGACTCAGTTATTCAGTAATGTATGATTCAGTTATCCCCGTTTTGTCCACACATTATTAACATAACACAGTGTTTTTTACAAGTATTGTATTTTTGTTATCGGTATATACTAGTACCACCAAGAAACGCTAATAAACACTCAACCCTATGGAATTTTCTTCAACAACAAATAATCTTCCCGCTTTAGTTCAGAGTCCAACCCTCGGGGTTGACACCAAACAACTCTGGGAGAGCGCGCTTACCGAAATTGAACTGTCGGTTTCCAAAGCAAACTTCACCACTTGGTTTAAAGGTACAGCGATCTCTCGCGTTGAAGATGGTATCGTATTCCTTTCCGTACCCAACACGTTTGTTAAAGACTGGTTACTCAATAAATACCATAAATTCATCCTTCACTCACTCCGTAATCTATCGGAACACATCAGGGCACTAGAGTACACCGTTACTAAAGACGACGCGCATAAGCGCGAAATGGCTGCCCTGAAGGCTTTCTCTACCTCACAGACCTCTGAGCTTCCTCTGCAGGACTACTACGTGGACAAAGAAACAAATCTCAACCCTCGGTACACCTTCGACTCCTTCGTAGTTGGTCCATTCAACGAACTTGCCCACGCTGCCTCACTCGCTATTATTAAAACTCCTGGAAATACCTACAACCCTTTATTTATCTATGGATCAACCGGCCATGGCAAAACACACCTTATCCAAGCGATAGGGAATCACATCAAAACCGCTTTCCCGGGACAAAGAATCATCTATGTGACTTCTGAGAAATTTTCTCAGGATTTCGTAACTTCGATGCAACAAAGTCGCATCAGTCAATTTAAAGAAAAATATCGCCAGTATGACGTCCTCATCATGGATGACATTCAATTCTTTTCGAACAAGGAGAAGAGCCAAGAAGAGCTTTTTCATTTGTTTAACGATCTCTATGCTAACAACAAACAGATTATATTCTCGTCAGATAAACATCCGAACTACATTCAGAATTTAGAAGAACGTCTAAAGTCGCGTTTTGCTGCTGGAATGATTGTAGATATTCCGCCACCTGATCGAGAATCTCGTGTCTCCATACTGAAAACAAAGGCGCGTATGATGAAGTTCCAGCTCCAAGACGATGTGGCCGACTACATCGCGGCTGCGTTAGAAGGGAACATACGAGAACTTGAAGGGATCCTAAACTCGATTATGATGCAGACGCAGGTGAAGGGGCGTGATTTGGGGGTTCTCGAGGTGAAAGCGATCCTTAAAAATACCAGCAAACCGAAAAAAGCTTTGTCTATAAAGGATATTACGAAGGTAGTAGCAGACTTTTACAACATTGATGAAAACCACATCTACGAGAAGACTCGCCGGAAAGAAGTAGTGAAACCGAGACAACTTGTTATGTACATCTTACGAGAAGATTGTAATGTTTCGTTTCCTCTTATTGGGCAAAAACTCGGAGGAAGAGATCATACGACCGTTATCCACTCTTGTGACAAAATAAAAAATGAAATTCGAGAAGACCCTAACCTCCTTCAGGAAATTAATCAAATCAGAGCGCTTCTTTAACACCCATCTTGTTCGAAACTCTGTGTATAACTCTTGCGTAGAAACAAATAAGCTGTGAACAAAGTGGGGAGAATGAACTTATTTTTTTCTTCTCCACACTTCTTCTTTCCCTCTCAACAAGAAATAAAAAATTGGAGACACTAACATATCGCTACACTAAAGAGTACGTAACACTTATCCACATATACACACCCCTCTTAATAATACATCGGTATGTATTTTCAAAAAGAGTTATTAAAAAAAGAAAACTATACAGTCGATTCGTTTACCACTTACAACATCTAACGGAATGAAAATAGAAGTCATAAAAAATAAATTACAGGAAATACTTAATAAGGCTGAACGTCTAGCTGGTAAACACCTCTCTCTTCCGATTCTTTCTCATGTATTACTTATTGTAAAAAAAGGAACTCTTACGATTCGAGCGACCAATCTTGATATGGGAGTAGAGTATACGATTCCTGTTAAGGTTGAACGAGAAGGGGAGTGCGCGGTTCCCGCAGGAGTTTTTTCTTCCTTTATTTCTAATTTAGGAAATGTGAAGGCTGTGGTTTTGGATGTTGTTGATGGAAAACTTACTATTTCAACCGAAGGGTCAAAAGCGGTTATTCATGGGGGAAATAGTGACGATTTTCCCACAATTCCAAAGGCTGAAGGAGTATCGTTTTCCATGAACCCTCAGATGATAAGTAAAGGTTTTAAAGCTGTTCATTACGCAGGAGCCCTTGGAAATCTAAAACCTGAACTTTCGAGTGTGTACCTCTTTCATGATAATGAAGAGCTTGTGTTTGTGGCAACCGATTCATTTAGGCTTGCGGAGAAGAGGACACCGTTTAAAAAGGCCTCCTCCGCGTTCCAGTCCATTCTTATTCCTATTAAAAACGTGACTGAGTTCATCCGCATTCTCGAAGAAGAAAAGGAAGAGATAAAAGTGTCTGTCGGGAAAGGACAGATTTCGATTGAGGGAAACGGTCTTCTGGTAACCTCTCGACTTGTGGAAGGATCTTTCCCAGATTACCAACAGATCATGCCGAAGGAGTTTAAAGCAGAAGCTGTGGTGTTAAAAGAAGATCTCTTGTCGGCTCTTAAACTCACCACACTCTTCTCAGACCGATTTAATCAGCTTCGTGTACTCCTAGACCCCAAAAAGAAATTATTCGAGTTCTCAGCGCGAACAGGAGACCTTGGTGAAAGTAGTTCAACACTTCCGTCAGCGATTACCGGGGAAAGTTTACAGAGTAATTTCAATCACCGGTATATTGCAGACTGTCTAAACACACTTTCTTCCGATAGTGTTGTGTTTCGTTTTAGCGGAGAAAATAAACCACTCCTTATCAGTGGGGTCGGAGACACAAGTTTCCGATACTTGGTGATGCCGATGAACCGGTAGACACGGAAGCGACACAGAACAAGAACACGGAACAGACGCGGAATGGTTCCGCGTCTGTTCCGTGTCGGCGACGTTCCGGGTGGGTTCCGTGGAGACTCTCGATTTCTAAACAAGGGAAGAAAAGAAGGAAGCAGCTATCGTTACTCCGTGACGCTAAACGTCACGGAAGTTTGCCCTTTGTTTTGGAAGACATCGTAGGCCACCACCGTGAGCTCATTTTCAGAGCTGAGCACTGCTTCCATATCCGAGGGAGAAAAAGTAAGTTGCCATGGTGCCTTAGTACTTGAGCCTATAAAAAGATTATTAACAAAGAAGTGAACCTGGGAGATGGGGAAACGGGAGGAGATGTCAGCTTGCAAGACCGTTTTTTCTCCTTTCGCTAAGAGGGAGCCAGAGATAGGGTTGGTGATGGAAACCCGCGGGGTAAACTCAGGGCGATGGATGTCATCGGTGGCAACGGGGAGGGTGCTTACGGTCTCATCAGTAAGACCTTCTTCAGTTGCCCATTTGCGCACCGCGTATTCCCAACGCTCATACTGCGGATCGGTTTGAGGCGGGGTCACGCGGGGTGCTACTGGGTTATTTTTATCAATCCACTGAAGTATAGAATGAACCTCTCTCACCGCTCGCTCCTCTCTGAATTCTAGTGGGGTGAAATCAGTAGCGCGTTTTCCTGAAAGTGTATCTACGAAGTAGGTTTGGTTCCCTTGCCAGATACCACGAAGAACAGGAGGAAGAGAGTCGGTGTTTGCCTCCGCCGGTTTCTGGAACGATTCTTGTGGAATACGTTTTAATGCCTCATTCATGAATTCATTCCACATCGGAGCAACAATGTAAGCGGCCACTTTGTGCATTTGCCGGTTATCGTTGTTTCCCGCCCAAGCGCCTACGGCAAGGTTAGGTGCGTATCCAACGATCCAAGCATCCCGAAAGTCATTAGTGGTGCCGGTTTTTGCGGCAACGTCACGCCCTGGGAAGTACAAAGGGGAGGTAGCACTGAAAGCGGGAGTTCGAGCTTTATTGTCGGAAAGCATGTCGCTTATCTTCCTGGAGGTTTCCGCAGAAAGAACCTGTTCTGGTATGTCCTTCCATTCCTCTATTACTACGCCATCCTTTGTCTCAATACGAAGAATCCCTTTAGGTTCTCGCCGGATGCCTTCCATTGCGAATACGCTGTAGGCTGAAGTTAGTTCGAGGAGTTTTACTTCACCACCACCGAGAACCAAGGTCAGTCCATACCGATTTGTATCAGCAAGTGTGGTGAGTCCCATGTCTTTTGCCAAACGAAGGGATTCTTTAAGGCCAGCAAGGTACAAGACTTTAATTGCTGGTACGTTTACCGATTGCGCCAACGCGTCACGGAGCGATATCGGGCCGCGATATTTTCCGTCGTAGTTTTCAGGTTTATAACACTTCTTCGCATTTTCAGGAACGATAGGGGTGCCGTCGGGATTACATTCGGTAGAGAATTCAGTAGGAAGATCGAATACGACTGTCTCAGGAGTATATCCTTTCTCAAGAGCCGCAGCATAAACGAAAGGTTTGAACGCTGAGCCCGGTTGTCGGTAGGCGATGGTCGCGTTAAAGTTCCCATCGATTTTTTTGTCGAAATAGTCGCGAGAACCAACCATAACCAAAATCTGTCCGGTTTTCGGATCAACGGCACTGAGTGCCGCATTTTCAGCATCGAATTTTTCCTTGTTGAGGAACGCGTATTTTTTCACCACGCTTTCCGCTATGGCTTGGAGATCGTAATCAAGTGTTGTGATCACCTTGAATCCTTGTTCTTCAAGAGCCTCACGTCCGTATTTCTCCTCGAGGTACTGCCTGATGTAAATAACAAAATGAGGAGCAAGGATACCTGTTTCACTGGAAGGTTTAAAGGTTCCAGTGCACGTTGTCTTTTGAGGGGTGGTCGTGGGTGTTTTTGCTGAAGATTTCTTTACCGCAACTACTTTCGACTCGTTTGTCGGTACGCACAGTACTTCCTTTTTCGCCGCTTCGTATTCCGCGGTCGTTATAAAACCAACTTCCTGCATGCGTTTAAGGACAAGGTTCTTCCTTTCTTCTAATTTATCGCGGTGGTTCCCGTAGGGGGAATAGTATGTTGGCGCGTTAGGAAGAGCAGCCAGGTAGGCCGCTTCGGCAAACGAAAGTTCGCGAGAACTTTTACCAAGGAAGGCTCTCGATGCTTCTTCGATGCCGTATAACGTTCCTCCATAGGGGATTTCGTTGAGGTAAAGTGAAAGAATCGTTTCTTTGTCCAGTGCTTTCTCAAGACGGAGCGCGAGCACCCATTCTTTCAGCTTTCGAGAAATCTTTTTCTCGTTAGTGAGAAGCGAATTTTTAATAACCTGCTGGGTGATCGTCGAACCCCCTTGGCCACCAAGTAAGTTTCCTTTAAACAGGTTGGTAAGGATGGCGCGGAGAATCGCCTTGGGGCGGATACCATTGTGTTGCCAGAACTCATCGTCTTCTATGGCGATTGTGGCATTTTTAACATTTCGCGATATTTCGCCATAAGGCACAATGGTACGCTGAGCTCCTTTGTGGAGGTCGTAGAGCACAATGGTGCCGGTACGGTCGTAGATTTTCGTCGATTCACTTACTTTTCGGTTTTCTAACTGAGAAAGGTCAGGGAGCTTCCATGAGGATACCCATAAGGCCACAATTCCAGCAAACAAAAACCCAAACGAGAGGACGAGGAGTACGCTACTCTGTATAAGGTGACGGTGTTTTTTCAGTCGGGACATAGGAGGAATGGTAGCAGATGCAGTAAAATTATTCTAATTAATCTAATTGCCCTAATTGTTCTAAAAGACCTCTGTCTCTACTTGCGGGGTGATAGCGTGGGATTTCCTTAGGTTAATTCAAACTTTAGCGCTTTCTCTAGTTGTGCTAAAGTAATGCTATGTCATTTTTCACCAAAACTCCGAAGGTTTCCACCGACGAAGCCAAAATACAGGAGCTTCTGACGAGAGGAGTGGAGGACGTATTTGTAAAAGAGTCCCTCCTCCTAAAGCTACGGTCGGGGAAACAGCTTCGCGTGAAGCTCGGCATTGACCCCACAGGCACAACTATCCATATCGGGCGGGCGACCATTCTCTGGAAGCTCAGGGCATTTCAAGAGCTCGGACACAAGATAGTGCTCATTGTCGGTGACTTTACCGCGCAAATCGGCGATGCCTCTGACAAATTGGAGAAGAGACCAATGCTCTCGACGGAAGCGGTTAAGGAAAATCTGAAGAATTACAAAGAAATTATCGGGAAGGTGATTGATGTTGAGCAAGCCGAGGTCGTGTACAACAGCTCGTGGCTTTCAAAGCTCGGGTTTGCCGAAATCGCGGAGCTTGCGGATATATTCACTATCCAACAAATGACAGAACGGCGGAATTTCAAAGACAGGATGGACAAAGAAGAGCCGATTTCTTTCCGCGAGTTTCTCTATCCGCTTATGCAAGGGTACGACTCGGTTGCCGTGAAGGCAGACATAGAGATCGGCGGGTTTGACCAACTTTTTAATTTAAAAGCGGGGCGAGTTATCCAGAAACATTACCGACAGCCGGAACAAGATATCTTTACTGGACAAATGCTGGAGGGAACAGACGGTCGGAAAATGTCCACCTCATGGGGGAATGTCATCAACATCACAGACGAGCCGAGCGACATGTTTGGCAAAGTGATGTCGGTCAGGGATGAGCTTATCGGAAAGTATTTTCTCTTAGCGACAAAAGTTCCCGTTCCCGAAATACAGGAAATTGAAGAGGGGATGAAGGGTGGGGGAAACCCTCGAGACAGCAAAATCCGTCTGGCGAAGGAAATAGTCGCGTTGTATCATGGCAAAGAGGTAGCGGAAAAAGCGGCGGAAAAATTTGACAGTACTTTTTCCAAAGGAAAGCCGCAAGAATTTATTCAGGTCGTGCTCGCGGGCAGGGAAGTGGCGGAAGTTTTGCTTGAGAAAAAGGTGATTGAATCCAAGTCAGACCTCCGTCGGCTTATTTGCGAAAGGGCGGTTACTAATCTTGATACGGATGAAAAAGCAGGAGAAGGGTTTCTCAAGTCCGCTCCTTCCGGCAAGTATCGAATAGGCAAGCACCGGTTTATCGAAATACGCTGAACCGGCACAGGGTGCCGCCAACACGGAACAGGAATGGAATAGAAAAAGCTCGGCCTTTAGGCCGAGCGTTTTCTATAGAGTTCAGTGTCGCTTCCGTGTTGGTTTCGTTTCTGTTTCGTGTTTCTTGCCCCGTGATAAGTCTTCGAGTTTTACGGGGTTATAGAGGGTCAACGTCATCAAACGTATCCTCGAGCATATCCGGGTCAAGCTCTTTTTCCTCGCTTTCGTCGGCCCCATCAGCCCCCGGAGTCACTGTGTCTTCGTCCATATCTTTTATTTAAAATACTAATGTATAACCCTTGCGTCTCCGAATGTATCAATACCAGTAGATTTTGGCAAGAGGCACACACCTGTGGATATCCGAAAAGCACAGTAACAGGGACTTGTAACGGGGACTGGAACCAAACCAAGAAGCACCAAGTCTTTCGTTCTAGTCACTTGTTACTGTTACTTGTTCCAGTAAGTCTTGCGGAGGCAAGACAGGTCAGCCCTACCGCAATCGCGTCATATTCATCGTCGAGGCGCTTTAAAGAAGGGAGTACGATAAGTTTCTTCACCATCTCGGTTACCTGATGTTTCTCGCTCCTTCCGTAGCCAGTGACTGCGATTTTTATCTGAAGGGGGGTGTATTCGTACACGGTTAGTCCTACCCGAGCCGCTTCTACGAGTACTGCACCCCGCGCTTCCGCGACCGGCATAACGGTCTTCTGGTTTACGCCGAGAAACAGCGTTTCAATGGCAAATGTCTCCGGTTCAAACTCATCAATTATTTTCCGCACCTCGGTCGCGATTTTAAGAAGGCGCTCCGCGTGTGGAAGTTCCTTTGGAGTCCGCACACACGAAGAATACAGCAGCACCTCTTTCTGCTTCGGGAGTTTCTCCAGCACGGCAATGCCGAGTCGTTCATATCCGGGGTCAATGGCAAGAATACGCATATATAAGATGTTATGCCCAAACCGGTATATACTGGGCATGCTTCCGTGACTTGTTTGACGGGTCGCGCTGTTTTATTGCCTTTGCCTCTAAAGCTTCCGCGATTATTTTTGAAGCTAGCGGATAATTTGCTTTGGAGATTTTGAATCGAGTTCGTACACTCGCATTCGTCATTACTTCATTTGAGACATACTTAAGACAGGCATGTAAGTAGCAGGCTCGTATCCGGTCAGCCTTATTCATTTTCGTCAGCACTCTCGGGGCGTACAGCGTGGCAATAAGATGATCATCTTCAACCACAAAATTTGGTGCGGGTAGCTGGTACATCTCACATTGAGAAACGATTTTGTCGATTCCTGTGCCCAATTCCTCGCAGACCCCGAATCTCCTCATCATTGAGGCGAGTTGTTCATTTCTTGAGCGAGGGGGGTAGTCCAAAAAACGCTCGGTCTTAACGAGCGGTTTACCCGGATTTCTTATCTCAATTCGGTCTTCAAATATTTCAATAACAGGGCCTGAGCCAACAGTTTCAAAGTCCTGGTGGATAAGGGCATTGGCAATTAGCTCACGAAGCGACAAGCTGGGGTAAAGCTTCGTTTCTCGACGTAAAGACTCCTTTATAAGTTCGTTTGTTGGAAGTAACGCACTTATGTAGTTGATTAGACTAACGAAGCCGGATGCGTATCCTTTTTGGCCAGTTATTTCTTTAGTCCTTTCCAAGCGATCCTTACCTCTGTACTGAATGACTCTCACCGCTCTTCTTTGTAGTTCCTCAAAGTCACTTATTTGTTTTGCAAGGAGAATTGCGCCTAGGTTTGTTATATAAAACCCCTCAATCGCTCTCTTGATAAGTTTATCCGCCAAAAGTGTTTCTATGATTGCATCTGTTGATGAAGGGAGAGGTTTCTTTAACAAATCAAAATATATAGAAAAGTCGAGCTTTGCCACTATTTCCTCTCTTCGCATAGCGCTACTGGCGAGCTTTGTCTCGAAAGTTAGTCCGGTTGAACTCGAAATCATCCGTGCCACTTCCTGTTTTGTTAATTTACGGGTCTGTCCAGCGGAACGAGTATAGGCCTCGTAGATGGAGTTTCCTCTTAAGTGGACCGGTTTGGTATCGGATTCTTTTATAAAAACAAACAGAAGGTTAGCCGTGTCTACTTCAAGTATCGAGGTGTCCATTATTATAGGCGGTTCAAGACCATCCCTCACGATGTTCCCAATTTTTTTAACAATTTCTGTGCAGGACTTTGAGTTTATGCCTTTCTTCTCTCCTTCGTCGTCAACGCCAAAAACGAGGAACCCCCCTTCTGAATAATTAGCTAATGCGGAAAGGTGTCTTGCCATGCGGTCTCCTTTTTCAGAGAAATCAACCTTCCAATCTATTTCGTTAAGTTCTTGAGGAAGAGGTTCCAGACTCTTTTTGAGAAGTTCTAAGGCACGATTCTCCCAATGTTTTTTCATATTCTTTCAGAACTTAGTCATTACATAAGGAAAGCTTTGTTTCTAGCCATATTTCTAATATTTCAGCTACTAAGGTCTTTTAAGATTACAAAGAGACTATTCGGCGTTTGTCACCACTTCCTGCACATCCTCATTAGCTTCCAGCGTCTCCACCAGTTTATCCAGCTTTTCCAGGTCTGCGTCTTCAAGTGGTACTGTCGTCGTCGCAACCCAGCTTTCATGGGCGGTATCCCCCTTACCAAAGGGGGTGCCTCCGTCTCCGGA
>CALRDB010000016.1 GCA_943354745.1 Candidatus Nomurabacteria bacterium
AGCGGTACCGCCTATATCTATATAAACGGAGTACAAGAGAGTAGCGGTGCCGCGGCGGGAAACGCTGACGTCGCACGCAATGCGCTGGTCGGCAGAAATCCTGATAACACCTATCCGCGCTATTTTAACGGCAGAGTTGACGATGTCCGTGTATATGGACGGGCACTTACCGCCGCCGAAATTATGAGCATGTATAAGACAAATGCTCAAAAAATAAACTCATCGCAAAACACTCGACTCACGAGCGGCCTTATCAACAATTGGAGCTTTAATGGTCAGGACATTTCAGGTGGCACGATTCTCGACCGTGTGGGAGCGAATACCGGTATTCCGAGACTCATTGCAACCTCGACTTTCTACACCTCGGGCAAGGTCGGGCAAGGACTTGAGTTCAACGGCACTAACCATGTTGATTTGGGTTCCGCCATCACGCTTAGCCATACGAGCAATTGGACGGCATCGGTGTGGGCGAAAACCACTTCTTCAGGGGACACGTACATCCTTACCCACCAAAGCGGAGGTCCCGTTTCAAATGCGCTACGCACCGCTTCGGGGAAGATAAACTACTACCACTATAATGGTGTATGGAACAGCAATTCCGGCTCGGCAACGGTCAATGACGGCCTGTGGCATCATCTCGTGTGGGTAAACTCGAGCGCTGCGACAATGGTGATGTATGTCGATGGCGTAGCGGACGGAAGCAGCTTCACTTCTGACAACGGTGGTCCGGTGAACCGTATCGGCAATCAGTGGGGTGACCCTCCCTCGAACGGTTTCGTCGGGACCCTGGACGAATTTCGCCTCTACAACCGCGCGCTTACTGCCGCCGAGGTAAAACAGCTCTACGACATGGGCCGTTAGGAAAAGAAAAGGAGCTGCGAGCATCTGATCCTCGTAATTTGCGAGAATCAGATGCTCGCAATACAATATAGAGAACATTATGCGAGTTGAACCCCACGCAGTTGATTCATATGTGCATGCGATGAAGCGCGGCGCACGAGGATTACCTCTTACCAAAAACATTTCAGAACAGCGCAGATTTATGCGACTCTTGTTTTTCATGAATGACCACTATTCGAATGATGCATGGGAAAGGGAAACGCGGTTGCTCGGAACGTTTGAGCGGCCGCAAGACTGGCCGGAACAGAGACCTCTGGTGAAAGTTCTCGCATGGACGCTTATGCCGAACCACTTTCATCTACTGCTCAAAGAAACGGAAGACGGAGGCATCTCAAAGTTCATGCAGAAGCTCGGCAACAGTATGAGTACCTATGCAAATCTCAAACATAAAGAAAAAGGAAGTTTGTTTCAGGGCGCATACAAAGGGCGCACGGTTCGAAACGATACCTATTTGAGGCATCTCGCTTCATACATCATGGTGAAGAATGTATTTGAGTTGTACCCCGGTGGTTTCCTAAAAGCAGCGGGGGACTTTGATCGGGCATGGCAGTGGGGAATCGAAGCCTATCCCTTCTCGAGTCTTGCCGATTACGCACTTGATAGAAAGTCGCCTATTATCGAAAAAGATATCCTTGGGGAGATATTCGACTCCTGCGCTGACTTTCGAACGTGTTCTCGGGAGATGATTTTGAGTAAAACGGCAGCAGATGACGAGATACTTCAAGCGATGCTCATAGATGACGAACCGATAAAATTACGAGCATCTGATTCTCGCAACGAGAATCAGATTCTCGTAAACTTAACGGCGAGATGATAAAACGGTATACTAACGGTATGAAAAAGATAAAAGTAGCAATAAACGGGTTGGGCAGAATCGGACGGGCATTTTTGAAGGCCGCGGTGAAGCACCCGGACATAGAGGTCGTGGCGGTAAATGACTTGGGGGATAAGGCCAATATGGAGTATCTCCTCAAATACGATTCGGTCTATGGCAAAAGTGAGTGCACTCTCGCGGGAATTACCTACGTGAGCGAAAAAGAGCCCGCGAAATTGCCGTGGGGAGAGCTCGGCGTGGACGTCGTGGTTGAATCCACCGGCTTTTTCGCGAGTGCTGAGCTTTCGCAAGCGCATATAGACGCGGGGGCGAAACGGGTAGTCATAAGTGCGCCGATTAAGGACGGTACGACGATACTTATGGGATTAAATGAAGAAAAGCTTGCAGACGCTAAAGTAACTTCAAACGCTTCTTGTACGACAAATGCTACATCGCCGGTCGTCGCCATTTTGGATGAGGTAGTCGGTATTGAGAAAGCGGTGTTGAATACGGTGCACGCCTACACCGCGACGCAAGCACTTGTCGACGGTCCCGCAGGAAAGAAGGGTCTTCGAGAGGGTCGCGCAGCCGCGCAAAATATTATCCCATCTTCTACTGGGGCCGCGATCGCGGTAACAAAAGCGTACCCGAGTCTGGAAGGAAAGTTTGACGGCATTTCACTTCGTGTACCGGTTCCGTGCGGATCGATTGCCGATATCACCTTTATCGCCAAACGTGCTACCAGCGTGGAGGAAATAAACTCGGCGCTCACCAATGCATCAAAAGACAAACGCTGGCAGGGGATTTTCGCCGTCGCCGAAGCTGAGCTCGTCTCATCTGACATTCTCGGCCGCCCCGAAGGAGCGATTGCGGAGCTTTCTATGACCCGAGTTGTTGGGGGCAACCTTGTAAAAGTCCTTGCGTGGTATGATAATGAAAGTGGATATGCGGCGATGCTTGTTAAGCACGTATTAGCCGCTGGCAAGAACCTCTAACCTTCTGTCATTCCTGCGAAGGCAGGAATCCAGAAATATAGCTATGCAAAAAAGATATTGGCTGAGAGGGTTAATTGGAGGTTTAATCGTGGGGCTGTTTAGTGTTATCGCTTGGAATTTTCTCCTCTATGGTTGCGGTAAGTTAGACATCTGTGGGGAAAGTTTGAGCGGATATATATTTTATGTCGTCCATTACCTTAATTTCTTTAACAAAGCCACAATACCAGTTCAGTTCCTAAATATATTTATAGGACCATGGTTATACCAATTGCTGTCGCCGATATTCTTTTATTCGATAGCGGGTATGATAGTCGGCTGGCTCCACGGAAAAATCAAAAATCGTTCCGTTCATAATTCTTAATTCAATATTCTTACTCCCATGTCAATAATGCTTCCATTTCCGACAGCCGAAAAAGCTCATACGTGGAGAAGAAACGTTAAGGACCTTTCGCCATTCTTTCGATTTCTCTTGGTCGTGGTATTTGTCTTCTTTCTGACTATAGTAATAGTTGGCATAGTTAAATCATAATAATTTTCTATGAAAATATATTTTGCCGGTGATCATGCCGGATTCGAACTTAAGAAAGACTTGATGGAGTACGTCAAAGGACTCGGTCATGAGGCGGAGGATATGGGGCCGTTCGCGTACGACGTCGATGATGATTATCCAGACTTTGTGATTCCACTTGCGAGAAAGGTCGTGAGTGAGCCTGAGTGCCGGGGTGTTATTTGTGCCGGCTCCGGGCAAGGAGAGGTCATGGCTGCAAATCGCATTCGAGGTGTTCGCGCCGCCGTGTACTATGGCGGTCGGGCGGATATCATAAAAGTCTCTCGTGAGCATAACAATTCGAATATCCTCTCGATAGGTGCTCGTTTTATTGGAGAGGAAGAAGCAAAGACTGCCGTTCGTGTTTTTCTCGAGTCGCCCTATAACGGTGGTGAACGACACATTAGACGACTCGCAAAGATTGATGCGATTAGTTCCTGATTTTCTCACATCATTATTCGCTGTATTCTATTAGTTAGTAGTAGTTCCGTTTGTTTTTATGCAAATAGTTCCTGCTATCCTGCCAAAGGATTTTTCTGAAATTCTTGCAAAACTTGAGTTAGTGAAAGGTTCTGCCGATACGGTCCAGATTGATATTGTTGATGGGAAATTTGCTGAGAGTAAGACCTGGCCGTATGTCGGTGACCATGGGGAAATAACCTCAATACTTCGCGAAGAAGAAGGATTCCCCTTCTGGAAAGAGTTTGATTTTGAATTTGATCTTATGGTGAGCAAGCCAGAGGAGGCTGTGCCGTTTTGGGTACGCGCTGGAGCCACTCGCGTGATTGTGCATCTCGAAAGTATTGCACCACACGCACTTTCCGAGCTTATTACTGAGTGGAAGCATGTGGTAGATGTCGGACTTGCCCTCAAGCCCTCGACTCCGCTAGATATGCTGGAGAATTTCTTACCTGAAATAACTTTTGTGCAATGTATGGGAAACGATCGAATTGGTTTTCAGGGTGTCTCGCTTGATGAAGCCCTCGTTCTTCCTAAAATCATGTCATTACGGAAAAAGTATCCTGAACTTACCATCAGTGTTGATATAGGAGTCAATCTTGAAACAGCTCCTCGTCTTATCGAGGCAGGAGCCAATCGGCTTGTGGCTGGTTCAGCCGTATTTGGCAAAGCGAATCCTGCGCAGGCGATTAGAGAGCTGGAAGCATTGTGTCGCTAACATGAAATACCGCAAACTATCGGCAGGTGGACATGCTCGCCCTATCGGAAGGTATAGTAAAAAACAGGGGTTTATGACCTCTGAGGTATTTGTGGCAGTAGCTCTTTCGGTACTCATCCTCACCGCGGCACTCTATGGATTCTCGGAAGCGAAACGGTACTCCCGCGATAACCGGCGTATTTCTGATTTAAAACAAATATCGAACGCACTCTTACTGCATCTTGATGCCGAGGGGAGCTATCCTTCTTTGTGCGAGTGGAGTACCGATCCTTGTTGGCGTACCTTTCTCGATACCTATATGAAGTCGGTACCGACAGATCCAATTAATAAAAATACTGGACATTGTGATAGTGAGGTAGGGTGTTATGTCTATCGGTACTGTCGTTTAGGAGAGGGGAAGGCGTTTGCCTTGATTACAAATCTTGAGCGTGCTCAAAAAAGTTCAGCGAAGAATAATCCACTTTGTTCGCTTGGTGGTCCTAACCAATATTGGGTGACGAATTAAAGGGTGCTATACTGTTAACGATATGGCACCATCATCTAAAACTCCAGAGGTAGCGGTCCACCTTGCTGATACCCATCTCACCGATGCGGAGATTGCTGTCTTGGCTATTCAGGCAAATAAAGTTCGTATCTCGATTATCGAGGCGCTTGTCGAAGCAGGATCAGGACACACCGCGGGCCCACTTGGTATGGCCGATGTCTTCACCTATCTTTATTTTCACGAGCTTCGACATGATCCGGAAAATCCCAGTTGGCCGGAACGTGATCGTCTTCTACTTAGTAACGGGCACATCTGCCCCGTACTCTATTCGGCGATGGCGCACGCCGGCTATTTCGGAAAGGACGGAGTTTCGGAATTCACAAAAACACTTCGCAAGTACGGAAGCCGATTCCAAGGACATCCGCACCGCGAGTTTATGCCCGAAGTAGAATCTTCTTCAGGGCCACTTGGCTCAGGTCTTTCGCAGGCGACCGGGATGGCGATTGCGGAGCGAATAGACGCGGGACGCTCTTACAAGAAATGGATTTATTGTCTCACTGGCGATGGGGAACTTGATGAAGGGAACAACTGGGAGGCGATTATGCTCGCGGGTAAAGAGAAGCTTGGCAATCTCATCGCGATTATTGACCGCAATAACATTCAGATAGACGGCTTTACGGAAGATATCATGCCTCTCGAACCACTTTCCGATAAATGGCAAGCCTTCAACTGGCACGTCATTGAGGTGAACGGACACGACTTCTCCGATATACATCGCGCGATAGGGGAGGCCAAGGCGGAGTTTGATAAGCCGTCCGTCATTATCGCCAACACAATCCCGGGGAAAGGTGTCCCCGACTTTGAGCGGAAATTTGAGTGGCACGGCAAGGCGCCAAATAAGGAGGAAGGCGCGATGGCGCTGAAAGTATTACGGGAGATTGGAGAGAAGATAAAATAAATGCATGGAAGTCGTATATGTAGTTAAGGTCAAGCAATTTATTGAGTCACTAGATGACGTTCTGGCGTTTCGGGTCGCTCGAAGCATTGATTCTTTGGAACGCTATGGAAATCTCCTCGGTATGCCCGTCTCCAAAGCGCTCGGCAACGGATTGTTTGAACTAAGAATTACCGGAATCAATCATATAAGGATTTTTTACTGTTTTCACAGGGGCCGTGCATGTATCGTACACGCAATCTTTAAGCAACAGAGGTCAATTCCCAAAAGGGAAGTTGCGTATGCGAGAAACGTGATGAAGGGATTGCAGTAAGATAACACATATGTTATCATCTCGTTATGAGAACTAAACACACAATGCAATTTGTGACGCACAAAGAGCTTAAGACGGAGCTTTTTAAAAGACCGGGGGTTCGAAAGGCATCCGAAGATTTGGAATTTGAATTTAAGATTATGGACGCACTCATACGCGCACGGATTGAAAAGAAACTTACCCAACGAGGACTTGCGGAGAAAATTGGCGTGGCGCAATCCGCTCTGGCGCGGTTTGAATCCGGACGAACGAATCCCACGCTTTCCTTTTTGAAGAAGGTGACGGTTGGGCTTGGACTGAAGTTGATGGTAAAATGAGAAAGACGCGATGGCGCTGAAAGTGCTTAGAGAATTGGGAGACAATATAAAAAAAGAATAATCACTTATGCGTCGTTACGTCCTTACAATCCTTTTCACGGTAACCGTTCTCATTGTCGGCTATCATTTCGTAGCTTTGTTTTTTGGTTTGCCTGCAAATTTGTCATTTTGGGCGACTTTAATTTTGCTCCCTATCTGGTTTTTGGCTGGTTTTATTGCCATTTCATGGGATATGATAAAGAAGATAGTAAAAAAAAGATGATCCGTTAACTGGACTTTAATGATCAATCATTCTGTAAAACTCAACCCCAAAATTTGGGACAAAGACGTCGAGCAATTGCCGATTCGCAAAGGATTCGGTGAAGGACTTTTGGTGGCCGGAGAAGCCAATGAACAGGTGGTGGGACTCTGCGCCGACCTCACCGAGTCCACGCAAATGCATCTTTTCGCAAAGAAGTTCCCGAACCGGTTCGTGGAAATCGGCATCGGCGAACAAAACTTGGTGACCGTTGCAAGCGGTATGGCGGCGATGGGGAAAATCCCGTTCTGTTCGTCATACGCGATGTTTTCCCCTGGGCGAAACTGGGAACAGATTCGCACCACTATTTGCTACAACGACAGCAAGGTGGTGATTGTTGGCTCGCACGCGGGAGTATCGGTGGGTCCCGACGGCGGGACACATCAGGCAGTTGAGGATATCGCGCTGATGCGCGTACTTCCCAATATGGTTGTTATTTCCCCTTGTGATTCCATTGAAGCGAAAAAAGCGACCTTAGCTATCGCAAAGACAAAGGAGCCGACCTACCTCCGGCTCGCGCGCGAGAAAACGCCGGTTATCACGACCGAAGAGACACCGTTCGAAATAGGGAAAGCAGAGGTCTTTTTCCGTTCGCCACTCAAAACGGATAAGAAGGTAGGCATTATAGGAACAGGTGCACTTCTTCATAAAGCCTTAGTCGCCTCGAAAGAACTAGAAGCAGAGGGTATTGCGGTAACGTTACTTAATCTTTCCACCATTAAACCTCTTGATGAAAAGTCGATTATTGAACTCGCCAAGGAGTGTGGAAGAATTGTGACGGTTGAAGAACATCAGATTATGGGAGGTGTCGGTTCGGCTGTCGCGGAACTGCTTGTACAAAAGTATCCCGTCCCGATGGAATTTGTGGGCGTCAAAGATGTTTTTGGTCAGTCAGGGAAACCAGAAGAGATTTTGGAGCACTATGGTATGACCAGTGGACATATCAAGGAAGCGGCACAATCTCTTATCGGTAGATAGGTAGGAAATCGTTCTCATTAAAAACAAGCAAAAAACACCCGAAAGGGTGTTTTTTGTATCAAGTATCCTATGCAGACACTTATGTATTTTTTGTAGTAAACGCCTGAACGGTTTCGGTGAGGAGCTTCGGCTTATAGTCTGCAGGGGCGTTCTCAAGATATTTGAGGATCGCCTCTCTTGTAAGTAATCCTTTTTGAGCTCCTACGAACTGTACGACCGACATAGAGTTGATGGGTGCCCATCTCAGTGCTTCTTCCACCGTGTTTCCAAGTGCAATCGCTACACTAAAGGTAGACGCAAAAGCATCTCCCGCTCCGGTACGCTCGTAAGGAGGCTTTGAGTCCGGGTAAGGAGGCATGTAATAGGTTCGGGAGGGTGAGACGGTTGAGTCGATTGCGTATGCACCCCTCGGTCCGTCAGTGATGATGGTAATTTTCGGGCCTATTGAGTTTAACCGTCGAAGCAAATCTGTTACCACATGTACATTCGTCTTGAGAATCTGCTGAGCTTCACCGAGGTTGCAGATAAATACATGGGTACGCTCGTAAAGCTTAGTGAGCTTCTCATATCCAAGTTTCATCTGGAAGGTTCCTGGTTGGAAGATAAGTTTCACTTCAGGATGTTGCTCAAGGTAATCAAAGATTTCTTGATGTAGACTCTCTGAAGTCCCTCCGAGAGAGCTAAGATAGATCCAAGATGGTTCGGGGAATTCAGGAAGGTGGTACGGGTAGGTTTCGTGTTTTACTAAAATGGTCCGTTCGTCTTGATACCAGAGAACATAATGGTAGTTCGTCTTGATACCGTTGTGGGCCGTTATTGAGGACGTATCAACGCCGTCTTTTTCAAGTGACGCGAGACATCGTTTCCCACTGTCATCGTCTCCAATGTTGGCGACCAGTGCACTTGTGAGGCCAAGCCGTGCTGCCGCAACCGCTGCATTTGGGCTATTTCCAACTGCGGTCACCTCTTCCATGAATTCGTAGGGGATCTTATCCGCAAAATTCATTGCAATCTTGCAATGTTCTTTGTTGATGTCACATGTTACCTCGGCCTCTTTAAGCCGAATAAACGCATCGGTGGTGATATCGCCAATGGCGAGAAATTCGATTTTCTTTTGCATAGGATGATTATAACAGCTCGTAGTATATCTTGCCTAGTTTTTCTGGTGTATAATTCGGTATATGAAAAAAATATATGTGACACGAAGAATTCCAGGGGAGGGGATTTCGATGCTTACCAAAGCTGGTCTCGAGGTGACGGTAAATGAAAAAGACGCACCGCTATCGAGAGAAGAACTTCTCGCGATACTAGGCACAGGTGGGTATGAGGGAGTGCTCTCCCAACTCGGAGATAAGATTGACAGTGTTGTCTTTGACGCAGCCCCGTCAGTAAAGATTTTTGCCAACTATGCTGTCGGGTATAACAACATCGATACGATTGAAGCAAAGAAACGAGGAGTAATGGTTACCAACACCCCTGGAGTGCTTACCGATACAGTTGCCGAACATACGTTTGCACTTATTCTTGCAATCGCGTGTCGTTTGGTCGAGGGAGACCGAATGCTCCGCGCCGGCGAGTATAAAGGCTGGGCACCTGAACTCCTTTTAGGTCTGGATTTAAAAGGGAAGACGCTTGGTATTCTTGGCGCGGGGCGGATTGGAGCACGGGTGGCGTATCACGCGAAGCGGGGCTTTGATATGAATATCGTCTATAACGATCCCGCTCCGAATGACTATCTCGATAAGGAACTTGGCGCTACCTATCTAAAGACAACCGAAGAGGTACTCAAGGTAGCCGATGTCGTTTCTATACACGTCCCGCTTCTCAAAGAAACCGAACATCTTCTCAATAAAGAGCGTCTTTCGCTTATGAAAAAAAGCGCTTATCTTATCAACACGTCGCGCGGGCCAGTCATCGATGAAGTAGCTCTTGTTGAAGCTCTTAAAACGGGCGTTATACGTGGTGCTGCACTCGATGTATTTGAGCATGAACCCGCTCTTGCTCCGGGACTTTCCGATCTCCCCAATGTAGTTATTACGCCGCATATCGCTTCAGCTACTGAGGAGACAAGAGCCGCGATGTCGCGGGTTGCAGCTGAAAACCTCATTGCGTTCTTTGAAGGGAAAATACCACCGAATCCAGTGTCTTAATATCGAATGTCTAATTTCGAATTTCGAGAAGCAGGGAATATACAATACTGAAAATGAAGAATGAATTTAAGATTTCTTCTGGTTTGGTATTTCGAATTCGGTATCTTTCGATATTTGACATTTTATATTCGAAATTCAAGGTTCCGCGCCCCTCTTGATTTTTTAGCGGTAATCCGTATACTAGTTGCTCTATGGCAATTACGCTTCAGTTCCAAAAAAGAGACGTAAAAGTTGCTCCCAACACTCTTCGGAATAAAGGGTTTATTCCTGCTGTATTTTATGGACGAAAGCAGAAGGCAACCTCCATTGTGATAAATACACGTGATTTTGAGAAAGTATGGAAAAAGGCAGGTGAAAACACCATTGTTAATCTCCAGAACGGCAGTGAAGAAGTTCCGGCTCTTATTCACGATGTAAATAAGCATCCGGTAACCAGCGAAGCTCGGCACGCTGATTTTTATGTATTCGAAAAAGGTCAGAAGCTTAAGATTAAAGTACCGATTGAATTTAAGGGTGTGTCACCAGCGGTAAAGGATCTTGGTGCTGTTCTTGTAAAAGTGGTTCATGATCTTGAAATTGAAGCTGAGCCGAAGGATCTTCCTCAAAAGCTCGAAGTGGATATTTCTACCCTTAGTGCGTTCGGCAACGTTATTACCGCTAAAGAAATCAAACTCCCTGCTGGTGTTGTCCTTGTTGTCTCCCCTGACGACATTGTTGCCTCGGTATACGAACCCAAGGAAGAAGTAGTTGAAGAAGCTCCTGTCGATCTGTCTACCATTGAAGTTATGAAGAAGGGCAAAGAACCGGTTGAGGGTGAGGAAGGAGCGACACCAGCCGCAGAAGGAGGAGCGACACCAAAGAAGGAAGAAAAGAAAGAAGCTAAAAAATAATTACAGGAAAGGAGGAAGAAACAAAAGACGGGGACACCCGTCTTTTGTGTTATAGTAGAGTTTACCCTCTATGCGACGAACAATACGCAATGCTGTTTTTCTAGCGGCACTTATGTTTGTGCCTCTTTTTACCTTTGCCCAGAATGTGAACGAGCGTCGCGCTCTTCTCGAAAAAGAACTTGCTAGTGTGGAAGCTCAAATCGCCGAACAGCAAGCAATCCTCAATGCTCGCGCGCAAGAATCGGTCTCACTTGAACGTGATGTTGCTATCCTCAATGCCACTATTGCTAAAGCGAAGCTCTCAATTAAGGCTCGAAGCCTCGAGATTGAACGCTTGGGTAAAGAGTCTGGGGAGAAACAAGTAGTCATTGAAAAATTAGGTAATAAGATCGGCCGTGAGAAAGAATCACTAGGTGAACTTCTTCGTAAGACTGAAAAGACTGAATCAGTTTCACTGCCGGAAATTATGCTCGGCGGAAAGAATTTTTCGGAATTTTTTCAAGATATTGACCAGTATCAAGTAATTAAAGCTGCGCTCCGTAGTTCATACCTAACGCTTGATACCGACAAGAAAGAAACCGAAGTGGAACGGGTGGCGCTTGAGAACAGACGTACCGAAGAGACGCAACTACGGCAGTTGCAGGAACTCGAAAAAAAGAAAGTCGAGACTCAGCAAGCGGAAAAAGCTCGCATTCTAAAAATCTCAAAAGGCCTTGAAGCTGAGTATCAGAAGATTATAAAGGTGAAGCAACTTTCCGCGGCTCAGATACGTGCTGAGCTCTTCACACTGAGGGGTAGTGCTGCCATTCCGTTTGGCAAAGCACTTGAACTTACAACTGCAGCGGGGAAAAGGACAGGAGTACGTCCCGCGCTCATTCTTGGTATTATCGCGGAAGAATCAAATTTGGGAGAAAATATTGGAAAGGGAAGCTGGCGTGTTGATATGAAAGCTCCTCGTGATACGGAGCCATTTCTCGACATTACTCGACGACTTGGATTGGATCCCGATAAGATGCCGGTGTCAAAAAAGCCTTGGTATGGATACGGAGGGGCAATGGGACCCGCGCAATTTATTCCTTCAACATGGGTTCTTTACGAGGAACGCATTGCGAAGGCGACAGGGCATAATCCACCAAATCCGTGGGAAGCTGGTGATGCTATTATGGCTTCCGCAATTTTACTCATGGACAATGGTGCGGACAAAGGAACGCTCGCCGCCGAGCGTCTCGCAGCTCTTCGCTATCTCGCTGGGTGGACCAATGCCAGTAAGAAAGCATATGCCTTTTACGGAGACGATGTGATGGAGCTCGCGGCGAAGTATCAGAAGCAGATAGACATTCTTCAGGGGAGTTAGCGGGAATCCTAAATCCGTAATTTTTAATCCTTAACAAAAAGACCTCCCTGTCTGTCATTCCCGCGGAGACGGGAATCCAGGTTAAGTCAAAAAAGCCCACAGTACGGCTTCTTCTGTATCGAGAAACTATTGACTTATTTACTAGTGTATGATATAGTTTAACTCGAAATTTCTGTACCCGTTTCGGAACTGTTTTCCGTTTACGGTGTTTGAAAAATCAATAAATAAGAAAAAACCAAAAGAAAGTGAGAAGTTGATGAAAAGTATAAGAAGTCTGTTCTGTCTGTTCTGTCTGTTCATATCGTTAACACATGTGTCTGCGGCTGAGTCACAAGAAAACTGTCGGACGCTGACTGCGGACTTCAAGACATTCTTGAAACAATATGAGAGCGAGTTCTCCCGGTATGGGGTTGACCCTATATTTACCGAAGGGCAACTTTCGTACAGATACAGCGCAGTGCGTGCCATCTTCGACGCATGGATATTCGTTGGAGCGGATAATCAGTCGCATCTTTTGCGGCTGGAAGGGTTAGAACAGTATTATGGCATTCCTGTAGGGAAAATAGGGTTTTATGATGTCGTGTCAAAAAGTGTGACCTATGTGTCGCTGACGAAGGATGCTTCAGAACCATATCATTACGGAACCATGACGCTTGGTGGGAGCACTATTTATGTAAAGGTCTATGCCGAAAACATAAATTATCCCGCAACCCAACTCACATGGGGAGAGGGTGCGACATACGGTGAAGTTGGCGCACAGAAGGATCGTTTCGATTGCGACCCCCCATCTTCACAGCCGGTGCCTCCGCCTGTGGTGACCTATGATCCGGCACATCCGCCGGTCAGAGATTGTCGTGGAATGGCAAAAGAAGTGGAACCAGCGCTTGTTCGCTATAACGCAGCATTCGCGTGGTTTCCCTGGTATTACAATACGCCGATTCTCGTGGAAGGCGAATTGTCGAATGCATACACCTCTGCCCGAGGCTCGCTTGACGGTTGGGTGATCGGACGGCGTCTGTTACAAGCCGCTGGTTTGCCGACGATCATCAATGGACTGTCGGTTGACAAGATCACCTTTGCCGACGCCATGACGGGGGAAACCTTTGAAGTGGCAATGCAGACACAGGGATTCGTTTCCCGTACCGGCTACGCGTCATCTGCCCCGGGAAGTTGGCTCGTAGCGGAGAAGTACCATCAGGGCACCTTCGTCCTCGACGGCGAGACGGTGTTTGTGCAGGTCGTCTACGTCAGCACGACGAGATATCCTGCCGTTCAACTCACCTGGGGAACGGGTGCGACCTACGGGCTCGTAGGTCTCAAAGAGGATCACTTCGATTGTGATCCACCCGTGCCTGCCGTTGTCACTCCGGTAAAACCCCCCGTAACAGAACATCCTTCAGTGATTGGAGGAGTGGGTGGGTCGGTTATTATTCCGTCGCCCGAGCCGAGACCGCCGAGTGAGCTTCCCGGAGTCGAACTCAATATCCTCCAGAAAAATGGAGTGTCTTACCGGCAGTTTGATATGCCGGACGGGAAATTCTGGGGATGCTTCGTTCTCCTTACCCGGCCACTTCCTGCAAACGTAGTGGTGTGGTGGGACTCGGAGTGGTCGGGGCAATACCCCGTCCAAACGGTTCTGACGAACGAGGCGGGGACCTACATCGGGTTCCAGCTTTCTCGGGGTGTCAGTCACCTTTCGGAAGCACGGCTGCAGGAAATCGGGCGGGTTCGGATTTTCGAACTCCGCGGCAATCACTAGAGATTTGGTTTACGGTTTGTTCACGAGGGTCCACTGTGCTTGCATAGTGGCCTTTTTTTATATAAAAAAACACCGTGCTCAGACCACGGAGTTTCAGAGTGATACTTGTCTGTATGTCTAATACAATAAAAAGCGAGACGGTGAAGCCTCGTTTGGGGAGTGAAGGACTTGTTGTTAGTCCTGGTCGGTTTTCACGGCCCAGCCTCTGGGAGGGTTTGGGTTTTTGGAAAAATAGCTTGGAGATCCAAAATTTTTATCCGGGTAAGGTGTCCCACCTGTAATTTTTTTAGGCCTCTTATTTGTGAGGTGTCTTAGTTTAGCTATTCCTGTTGTAGGCTGTGCTCTTTTGGTAGTTTGTGTGCCCATATATTTTTCAATGGTCCGCTATAATGATAACACTGGACACGTGTTTGTCATTTTTAAGGTTTTCTGGTAGTCTTTTCTTATTCCGATTCGTAGTCATTCGTATATTCGCATAATTCGTATTTTCGTATGAAGAAGGACATCCACCCACAATTCTATACAGAAGCCAAAGCGACCTGCGCCTGCGGAGCTATTTTTGCTGTAGGGTCTACCAAATCAGAGCTCAATATTGAAATTTGTAGCCAATGTCACCCGTTCTATACTGGTGCCGACAAGATTGTCGATACTGCTGGTCGCATCGACCGATTTAAGGCAAAGCAGGCCAAAAGCACCGCCAAAAAAGCAACTAAGAAGAAGGCGTAGTGGATCTCCTAGTGGTATGATCGCCGGTGATGAATCGGCTATTCGCCATAATATCAAATCTCGAATATCAAATACCGAAAAATATCGAGTACCGAACCAGAAAAAGCAAAAATTTTGGTATTTCTTCTTTCTTCTTTTTCAGATTCGAAATTAGATATTCGATATTTCTCTCACGATGGATTTAGACAAATACAAATCAAATCACAAAACTTCCTACCTCGCAGAGAGTCTTGGACGTGTCCTCAAGGAAGAAGAAGAATTGAAAGCGATACTCCTCGCAGATCCTTCCATGGCGGAGCTTGCGAAGAAAGAACTTTTGGATCTGGAAGAAAAGAAAAATACTCTAAAAGAGCAAATTGAAGGCATCCTTAGGGAAGGTGAAGAAGAGGAGCGTTTTCCTAACGAGCTCGTACTTGAAGTACGAGCGGGTGTTGGAGGAGAGGAGGCGGCGCTTTTTGCTCATAAGCTTGCTGACATGTACAAGGCCTATGCGCAAAAGCGGGGGTGGTCGTTTATTCCCATGGATGAATCCTCAACCTCAATAGGGGGGTATAAAGAAGCTTCTTTTGAGATTGGCGGGAATGGCGCATATAAGACACTTCGTTTTGAAACGGGAGTGCATCGTATTCAACGTGTTCCTGATACCGAGAAATCGGGACGGGTGCATACCTCAACGGCTTCCGTTGCGATTTTGCCGATTCGTAAAAAAACGAGTCTTGACGTTCCTTTATCGGATATTGAAATTGAGTTTTCTCGTTCTGGAGGTGCTGGTGGACAGAACGTTAATAAAGTGGAGACAGCCGTACGCCTCACGCATAAGCCGACCGGTATCGTGGTTCGCTGTACGTCAGAGCGAAGCCAAGGGCGGAACCGTGAAAAGGCCATGGGTATCTTGCTCGCAAAGCTCGAAATCATAAAGGAGGAGACAGAGGCAAAACAGTACGCGGGTGCTCGTAAGGAGCAGATCGGTACTGCTGACCGCTCTGAAAAGATCCGTACCTACAATATCTTGCAGGATCGTATAACCGATCATCGTGTTAAGGAGTCATGGCATAATTTACCGACTATTTTTGAAGGTAATCTTGACCTTATATTGGAAGCGCTCGAACAGGCTAGTGCAGAAAAGCAAGGGGTTAATAGCTGATTTCGTGAAAGTTGCGTCCTTGCAACATATTTGGTACACTCTCACTCCATGACTGAACCAACACCGCAAACAAACGACCCCCTCATTGATTCTCTATTTAGCATAGGAGCTCATTTTGGTTACCGACGTTCTAAGCGTCATCCGACAACAGCCTCCTTCATTTTCGGCACGAAAAGTGGCGTGGAGATTTTTGACCTTGAAAAGACGAAAGCTGCGCTCGAAAAAGTGGAGGAATTCGTCAAGACTCTTTCCGCCTCAGGAAAGACTTTGCTTTTTGTGGGTGGTAAGAGTGAAGCCCGTGAAGCGGTGAAAAGCGGAGCGGCAAAACTTGGTATGCCTGCCGTGTTTGGACGATGGATTGGAGGTACCCTCACCAATTTTGCTAACATTCGCGCTCGCATCGACAAAATGCTTGACCTGATCTCAAAGCGGGAGAAAGGAGAGCTCGCAAAGTATACAAAAAAGGAGCGTCTTCTTATCGATCGTGAGGTTGCTAAACTTGAGGAAATGTTTGGAGGACTTGTTCCTCTTAAGGGTATGCCCGGAGCATTGTTTGTTATCGATTCAGGTAAGGAGCATATCGCGGTTACCGAAGGAAAAAAAGAAAAAATTCCTGTTATTGCTCTTGCAAGTTCTGATTGTGACCTCTCGAAGGTGGACTACGTCATACCGGCAAATGATGCTTCTCGCGCGAGTATCGCGTATTTCGTAAATCGCATCGTAACTGCGTACGAAGCAGGCAAAACGGCTCCTATAAATAACTCATAACGCATCACTGAATGGCCGAATGACTTTCTCAGTTATTCAGTTACAAGTTATTCAGTAATAAGCTATACTTTTCACTATGGAAATCACTACCGAGTTAATCAAGAAACTGCGTGACGAGAGCGGTGTCTCCGTAATGCTTTGTCGGAAGGCTCTTGAAGAATCTAAAGGTGACCTCGAGAAGGCGAAAGTGATTCTGCAAAGAAAGGGCGCTGATGCCGCCGCGAAGAGGTCTGACCGCATGCTTGGAGCTGGGGCAGTAGCGTCGTATATTCACCACGGCGGTACGGTCGGCGTACTTGTCGAGCTTTCATCTGAGACCGACTTTGTTTCGGGAAACGAATCATTCCAAGTACTTGCGCGCGATATTGCTATGCATATTGCGGCATCGAGACCAGAATTCATTAGACGTGAAGACGTCAGTCAGGAGGCACTTGCACGAGCCAAAGAAGTACTCATGAAGGAGGTGGAAGGGAAACCTGTCGAGATGCAGGAAAAAATCCTCGAAGGGAAACTTAATTCTTATTTCGCTGAGAGAATACTTCTTGAACAGCCGTTTATTAAGAATCCCGATCAGACAATCCGCACACTTGTTGAGGGCGCAATTCAGAAATTCGGCGAGAAAATTGAAATCACCCGATTTTCCCGTTTTGCTACGGGAGGAAGGGCTTAAATGTATATGCTGTCTCTTTCGGTATTCGGAGTTTCTCTTTTTGGGCTTGTGGCGCTTTTCGTTTGTAAGATCCTTGAACTTTCCCGAAACGTGCGTACTCCGCTTTCGGCGCTTCGGCGAGTAGGTGACCCGATTCTTATTGAAGGCTGGTTGTACTATAGTAATCGCTTTCGAAAGTTTACCTTCGTTATCGTGCGTGCCTTCGTGTTGTGGCTTAGCGCGGTTATCCGCAAGACGGAAGCGTTTTTTGATAGTATGATGCACACCATAGCGGTACGTCTTAATCGGTATCTTCGAGCCAAGCGTCAGAGTCTGCGTACCGGTAAGGAAGTTTCTGCACATTTGAAGACCGTGCTGGAAAGGACTGAGAAGAGTGTTGCCGAGACTGAAGTAAAATAGCTTTGACAGGTGTCCGTATTTTTGACTACTCTTTGAGGCACTGCCGCCTTAGCTCAGTTGGTAGAGCAGCGCTTTTGTAAAGCGAAGGTCCCCAGTTCAAATCTGGGAGGCGGCTCCATCTTAATTCTCCCTTTATAAAAGGGATCACTGTCGTCTTCGACAGGAGGGATTTCTCCCAATCTTTCTGTCATTCCCGTGAACACTGGAATCCAGTAGTGACTACCCGTTCCAAAGAACGGCATTTTATGCTTAAATGGATCGCATGCAACCGAAGGAAATCAAAGGACATCTGCATCCGCTGACGCAGGTTATACGCGAAATCACGAAGATTTGGACCGACCTCGGTTTTGAGCTTGATTTTGGACCCGAGAAAGAAACTGAATTTTACTGTTTTGACGGGCTTAATATTCCTGCTGACCACCCTGCGAGAGATATGCAGGACACTTTTTGGTTCAAAGACCAAAAGGATGGATTCAAGACTCAAGATTCAGAAATCAAGAGTGGCAAAAGTGAGAGACCTGTGCTTCGTACGCATACGACCTCTCTTACTGCGCGCAATCTGGAAACAGAAAAAGACAATTTTCCGATTCGAAAAATCTTTCCCGGAAAAGTATTTCGCAACGAAGCGACCGACGCGACACACGAAGCGCAATTTTTCCAGCTCGACGGCATGTATGTGGACAAAGATGTCTCGCTTGCGACGCTTATGGGGACGCTTACGCATTTTTATAAAAGACTCATGGGGAATGACATAGAAATCCGTTTCCGACCAAGCTATTTCTCATTCACTGAACCGTCGGTCGAGATAGATATGAAATTCAAAGGGAAGTGGCTTGAAATGCTCGGTGGTGGCATGATTCACCCCAATGTTATGAAAGAAGCTGGCGTAGATCACACCAAGTGGCGCGGATTTGCGTTCGGTGGCGGTATAGACCGTCTCATTATGATTAAGTACGGCATTGACGATATTCGGCACCTGTATTCCGGAGACCTGCGGTTTGTTAATCAGTTTTAATATATGAGCCTCGATTCATTCCCTCAAAACACACCTTCTCCAGAAAAAGAGAAAAGCCACGAGCAGTTACTCGAAGAAATGGTCGCCCGAGGCCAGCTCATTGCGCATACATGGTGGTCTGAAGAGCAGGGACGTCGTCTTGGAGGAAAGCCCGAATGGCAGAGTTTTGCCGGAAATGGAAATCAGGATGTTTTGGCTGGGAAAAGGAATATTCCCAAAGTTCTTTTACTCCAGCTTCGAGGTATAAACGAAACCAAGCCTTTCTTTGGCAAGAAGTTGTCTCCGGATTCCCCAAATGGTCTTGATGGGTTACTCCGAAAGCAAAATATAGATGCGGCGCTTACCATTGAGAGGCTGAAGAGGAAAGAGGTCGTTATGGAGAAACAGAAGTA
>CALRDB010000017.1 GCA_943354745.1 Candidatus Nomurabacteria bacterium
TGCGAATATGTTTTTCCTCTCCGATAAATTCCTCGTCATGCCGAAGCGGAGGAGGTGTCCGAGAATAAAGACGGTCTTCGAGACTCTCAAGACTGCTTTTCTTTTGTAGAGGAGGCCGATTCTCCTGAGGAAGAGCCATAGTATCGGTAAGTATACCAAGAAAGACATCTACTATCTACTAGCAAAAAACAAAGAACGGTAAACTCCCAACAAGAATCCGAGATGTCAAATTTCTCAGTTTTATATTCCGTACTCGATAGCGTAGATATTCCACAAGAGGTATCCAAAATTCATTAATTCTCAGAGCTGTGTCTCTCGGAGAGAGTTATTGATTTCCGAGATTGCAATCGTACGGAACAGCAGTGCGTTCGAAATGAGTGAATCGTTCCACAGATCGGAATGGGAGAGGAATGGATCAAATTCACCACGTGGGGCGAGATAGCCAAGGAGATAGAGTACGCGCAACACAAGCACAATTTCAACTCCATCAACAAGATGTGTATCCTTTACCTGGGCGACATAATGCAGTCCTTCGAGAACGGCGACAAACAATGGCTCGTTCTTTTCCTCGCCAGCAAGGAGACGCTTGAGAAGCGAAAATATTCTCCCTATCATGCGCGCAGCTTTTCGATCTCCTTTTAGTTCCTGGAATATATTCTCAAAGAGCGAGACGTGCGTAATCCGCCAAAATTCTTTTCCGCGAACCAACGCGATCTCCGAGTGTGAGAAATCCTGCAGTCCATAGCGAAGTTTTGAGCGTTCTTCACGAACACTCTGGGCAGAGGCAGTTAAGAATCCAAGCTCTCGCGTGAAAAATGAAATAGTTCTACTTCCCTCACTTGCAGGAGCACTACCGAGTACGAGTGCGTCAGTGTGATAAAGGGGGTAGGACATGAAAAAGGAAGAGGTGGTAGGACGTTAGCAAAATTAAGAAGAAATTTTCAACAGCGCGGAAAGCGCACTCGGCAATGTCGTTACGCCATCTTTAGTTCCAAAGTGTCCTCTCCCCCGTTCAAGAATCGTCCGCGCACCCACCTGCCCTGCCACCGCAAGAGACTTCTCCATCGGGACGTAGGGGTCATTATCGGAAAAAATCATCACAAACTTATCACAACGTGCTTTTGCTTTGCTAGGATCAAACGGTACTTCGTAAAATTCGCGTATCTCGGGTATTTCAAGCCGGCCGGAAAACCCGGCCACAAATACACATCCCCCGATTTTTACCTCCTCATTCTTCTTGTTCCCCCTTCGTACTTTCGTATCTCGTTCGGAGTTCGTATCATCCGAAAGCTCCGACAAATATCTCGCAATGGCAATACACCCCAAACTGTGTCCGACAAAATAGGTATCTTGGTCTGGCTTCCCGACGTAGTCCGTTAAGAAAGACAGCCATTCCTTTACTTTCGGTTCACTAGCGTGTGGCATCTGCGGTGCCGACACGTCAAAACCATTGGCTTTAAGCTCAAGCGAAAGATATGGAAACCAATGGTTATCCGGCCTTCCATCCCATCCGTGTATAAGAAATGCCCTTTTCATTGAAATGTATTATAGCGTAAGTATACATAAAATTGGCCGACCGCCGTTCGGTTTCGTATAAAGCAATTTCCTTTGTATAATAGAGTCTATCTCGTTCAAGAAACACACATTCACCATGCTTACCAAACACACAAACCGAGGGCTCACGTGGATTGACCTTGAGTCACCCACGCAAGATGAGATACGTTCCATCGCGAAGAACTACAACCTGAACCCGCTTGTAGTACATGAACTTTCCGCCCCCACACTTAAACCAAAAGTCGATCTCTACCAAGATTTTATTTACCTCATACTACACTTTCCCCATCTTCGACGAAGCAGTGAAGAACACGACCAAGAAATAGACTTCATTATAGGTAAGAAATTTTTGATTACGGTGCGCTATAGCACTAACGAGACGCTGCACTACGTCGCGAAAATGTTCGACACAAGTGCAACCCTCGATAAGGGGACGTTCGGACCGCATGCCGGATATATTTTCTTTTTTATTCTGAGCAAGTTGTACGAGTCACTCTCGCACGAACTTGATTCAGTGCGTGAATCGCTCAGTTCTATCGAGGAACGCATCTTCAACGGAGAAGAACGCGCCATGGTCATGTCCCTCTCAAGGGTCTCACGCGATCTTCTCTATTTCAGACGGTCTCTAGCTCTGCACCAAGACGTGCTTGAATCGTTCGAGATTGCCGGCAAGAAACTCCTTGGTGCACCCTTTGCGTTTCACCTACGAACGCTTATCGGCGACTACTCCCGAGTTGAGCACGCGGTTGCAAGTAACGTAGCGTTTCTTTCCGAATTACGAGAAACAAATAACGCCCTCCTCTCCACCAAACAGAATGAAATTATGAAGACGCTTACCATTCTTGCTTTTATTGCACTGCCCGCCACCACGGTGTTATCACTGTTCCAAATCGAGACCGTCTCACGTCCGATTGTCGGACTTCCGCTTGATTTCTGGATTCTTGCGTCGCTCGTCGGTTGTATCGCGTTCGGTCTCTACACATGGTTTAAACGTAAACGCTGGCTGTGAGTAGCACTGGAACCTATAACTGGAACAGGTAACAGGAACTCAAAGACGAAGATTTTGTTTTGTTCCAGTTACTTGTTACAGTAACAGTTACATGTCCCTTCACCTCTACAACACCCTCACCGGCAAAAAAGAAGAATGTAAACCGATTCGCGATGGCGAAGTGGGTCTCTATACCTGCGGACCGACGGTCTACAACTACGCGCATATCGGAAACCTCCGCTCCTATGTGTTCGCGGATGTGCTTAAACGTACATTAAAATACAACGGCTACAAAGTTAAGCACGTAATGAATATTACCGACGTCGGACACCTTACTTCCGATAATGACGACGGTGATGACAAAATGATAAAGGCGCTAAAAAGGGAAGGAAAACCTTTTACGTTCGAGGCAATGCAGGAAATTGCGAGGAAATACGAAACAGCGTTTCGGGAAGATTTGGACGCACTTAACATTGAACAGCCAGACGTACTACCGCGCGCAAGCGATAATATCCCGGAAGATATCGAGATTGTACAGAAACTGTTAGCGAAAGGTATCGCCTACAAAATAAGTGACGGCGTTTATTTTGATACATCAAAATTCCCTTCGTATGGAACGCGCGGAGGATTTAAACTCGGCGACCTTCGGGACGGTGCACGTGTCATGATAAATGCTGAGAAAAAGAACCCGCGCGATTTTTCTTTATGGAAATTCGGAGCCACTGACTTGGGCTGGGACTTTCCTCCATTCGGCAAGGGATTCCCCGGCTGGCACATTGAATGCTCGGCGATGTCACGTAAATACTTGGGTCAACCGTTCGATATTCATACCGGCGGAATCGACCATGTCCCCACTCACCATCAAAACGAAATCGCCCAATCCGAGGCCGCTTATGACGTACCGCTTGCCAATGTCTGGATGCACAATGAGTTTCTTAACATGTCCGACGGCAAGATGGCAAAATCGGGTGAGACTTTTATTACGTTACAAGCGCTGAAAGAACGCGGAATTCACCCACTTGCCTATCGCTACTACCTCTTGCAGTCCCATTACCGCTCCCCTGTTAATTTCAGTTGGGGGGCACTTGAAGCAGCACAAAGAGGTCTTTGGACATTTCTATTGAACGCGAACGCTACGACTGCAAGAGTCACGAGCACAAAACAAACAACATGGTCGCTCAAGGACTGGGAGAAGAAGGTAGACGAGGCTGTGTCAAATGATTTAGATACCCCAACTCTTATTGCATTAATGCACGAAGCGGTAGACAGTTATAACCCAAAGGAAATCGCAAAATGGGAGCTCATACATAGAGTTGACAGAGTTTTGGGTATTGGTTTGTATGAGTTGGGAGAAAAGCTTTCTCAGGAAATGAACACGGTGCCTGCCGACATCAAAAAGCTTGCGTCCGCACGCGAAGACGCGCGTAAAGCGAAGGACTTCAAAAAATCCGATGAACTCCGCGATCAAATCAACAAGGAAGGTTTTGAGGTGATGGACACCGACTCCGGCCCCATCCTCCGCAAGAAGCTATAATTTCTTGCTCATCATTCATTTTAAGCAATAGTGTACGGCCGTACACTATTGCTTAAAATACCTTGACTGATAAGATCAAGTCATGAGTATTTCGGAGGAAACAAAGAAGAGCGTCCGCGGTCGATTAGCTTCTTATAGGGAACGGAGAATGGGTATTGCGAAAAAGAAAGCGCTACTGCTACTTTTCGGTGGACTCTCTTTGGGACTCTCAGGTTCTCCTCGGACATCGTGGAAAATTATTGGGGCGCTGACTAAAGAATGGAAAGAACTCGGGAGACAAGCTTCCGAGCGTGCGGTAAATTCATTATACGCATCAAGACTTGTTGGAGCAGTAGCGAATCCGGACGGATCTTTTACCTTAACCCTTAACGATAACGGCAGGAAGAGAGCGCTCAAATATGACCTACATCGCATGAAAATTCAAAGACCTCCGCTATGGGACACCCGTTGGCGGATGGTTTCATTTGATATTCCCGAAAAGGATCGAGAAGCGCGCAACGCACTTCGTGGACACCTCCTTCGACTTGGCTTTTATGAACAACACCAATCTTTTTTCATATACCCGTTTGACTGTCGCGGCGAGATTGAATATCTGATAGAGCTTTACAACTTGCGAAAATATGTCCGCTTTATTCTTGCCGTGTCTATTGATAACGACTATGTGGTGAAGAAGTTTTTCGGCCTTGAACAAGCACCATAGAGCAAATACAGCAATAGTGTACGGCCGTACACTATTGCTACGTGGAAGAGATTAGAGCTTCGATAACAGTTGGCTGGTAAGAATGAGATCCTCCGGGGTGGTAATCTTAATCCAGCGAGTAGCTTCGACGACCGCGACTGGAAAATCGCGGGCCATTTTTGAGACGGTTTGAGGGAGACCCCACTCACCTTCCCTATCGGTGAGCTTCACAGGTTCGTAGTTGAAAATCTCGGTGGTCAACACAAAGACATTGGTACTGATAAGCGCGCCGACAGGGTTATAGGTACCTTCAACAACACCCTGTAGCTTCCCTTCTTTGTCCAGAAGAACTCGCCCGCCAGGACCTTCTGTATCGGTTTTCTTCACTAAGAGAGCTTGGTCATACTTCAAACAATTCGCTATATCTTTATTCTCATAGATGTCGTCGGCCATGAGTACGAGGAACTTCCCTCTCAAAAATGGTTTTGCCTCCCACAAGGCTTTCGCGGTACCTTCTAACTTCTCTTGAACAACGTATCGTATTCGACGACCTCTGTAGTTTTCACCAAGGTAGGTCTTGATGTGCTCGCAAAGATAACCGACAACGATAACCACCTCATCCACCTCATCCGGAAGCGCGTCAAAGGTGTAGTCTAAAAGCGTCCGATTCCCTATTTTGAGAAGTGGTTTGGGGACGGTATTGGTAAGTGGACGCATTCGTGTCCCGAGTCCAGCGGCGAGTATGACAGCTTGCATCATCTGATTATAACTCACAACCCCGTAACTTATTACTGCACTCGCAGTGAGTCACGAACTATAGGTAACTCTCCACACCTCAGGAAGAAGGCTTATTTCTCGGTATGGTTCCGTGTCCGGTTTTGTCATTCCTGCGGAGGCCCGCCAATTCCAAAACGGCTATGGCGGGTAGACGGGGATCCAGAAAAGTCTTATGAGGCACTGGATTCCCCAGTCTACGACTACTCCGTTTTCCAAGGGAATGACAGGTGTGGACAGTTACAACCATAGACTTGACACTAAGGCTCTCTACAGGAACTATAGAGTAAGTATGAAAACTTTGATCTCTCACATCGGCAAAGGTATCCGCATCTTCAACCGCAGGATTGCACTGACACTCACCTTACTCTTGGCATTCCTACCGACACTTGTGTGTGCGTTGATATACTGGTATTTCAACGTCACCGCTGTTTCAGTGTGGGTTATCGCCATTGTTAGCATCACTGAATTCTTCTGGGTACTCAACTGCGGTATCTGGTGGGACGAGATGTTCCCTAGATACACCCGCACAAACATGAAGTCACTGAATGACTCCTACTTTCTACACTAAGAAAATCGCAACCAACGAACCGAGAAATCGGTTCGTTTTTTTCATTTGCGTGAATACTAGAGGCCACAACCGCCTTTATCCACCGTCTACCAACATCTTATAAACGTACATCTTTGACCCTCTGTTGAGCGATGCTACAATGCATACCTATGGCCGAAACAAAATCAAAACTGCGCATACCTCCTCAAAATCTCGATGCCGAGAAGGCACTTCTCGGGTCAATCATGCTTCGACCAGACGGGTTATCCGAAGTACTCGACTCGATTACCGAAGCAGTCTTCTATTCCGGTCGCCATCGTCTTGTTTGGAAAACGATGGTGGAGCTTGGTAGTAAAAATATACCCATCGACCTACTTTCACTTTCCTCACGTCTTACAGAAAAAAGTGAACTCGAAGCCGCTGGAGGTGGCTCGTACCTTGCCGAACTAACAGCAAGTGTCCCCTCTTCAACCAACCTCACCCACTACGCGGAAATTATCCAGAAGAAACACTTGATGCGAAACCTCATCGATGCTTCGGCGTACCTAGGCGAACTCGGCTACGCTGATTCGGAGGATCTGGAACATCTTATGGATCGTGCCGAAAAACGCATTTTCGAAATCACTCAACGTTCGGGTGTTCACAAATTCATCGAGCTGAAAGACACACTTGGAGAAGCCTGGGAGCGTCTCGACCGACTGCACAAATCAGGAGACGAGCTTCGTGGTGTCCCGACAGGCTTCAAAGAACTTGATAACAAGCTAGCTGGATTTCAAAAATCGGACCTTATTATCCTTGCCGCACGGCCAAGTATGGGTAAGACGTCTCTTGCGCTCGATATCGCCCGTATCGCGGCAACCATGCACAACGTACCGGTCGGCATCTTCTCCCTTGAAATGAGCTCTCAACAGCTTGTAGACCGTATGCTCGCCGCGGAGTCGCGAGTGGACGCGTGGAAACTACGCACGGGAAAACTTAATGCGGCCGACGAATTCGGTAAAATTCGTGACTCGCTTGACCGTCTTTCTAAAGCGCCGATTTATATCGATGACCAGCCCGCCAACAACATTCTTAAAATGCGTTCGGTTGCACGAAGACTTAAGAGTGAAAAAGGTCTCGGTATGATTATCGTAGATTACCTTCAACTCATGGCTCCTACTTCCTCGAAAAGCTCTGACAACCTCGTGCAACAAGTGACCGAAATCTCTCGAAGTCTGAAACATCTTGCCCGCGAGCTCGACGTGCCTGTCCTTGCCCTCTCACAGCTCTCGCGAGCCGTGGAACAACGTGGTGGCCGACCTCGGCTCTCTGACCTTAGAGATTCAGGTTCCATCGAACAAGATGCCGACGTCGTGATGTTTATCCACCGCGAGGATAAATACAAAGAAGATTCGGACCGCCCGAATATTGCAGAAATTCTTATTGAAAAACACCGTAACGGTCCGACCGGCAAAGTAGAGCTCTACTTCGACGAAAAGAAGGCGACCTTCATGTCGCTCGAAAAGAGCGATTTCAGCGACTTCGAGAGAACCACGAAGACAGCGAGCACCGAACCATTTTAAAGTTTGATACGAATGTAACGAATTACCATGCGAATGCTACAAATCCACAAATAACCACCCCTCATTCCCCTCCTTAGAAAGGAGGGGAGGCTCGTATTCGCATATTCGAAACATTCGTGCGCTTAATTGGTAGCATTCGTATCACCCAGTATGGACACTTTTAATAAACTCGCTGAACTATTCCGGCAGTTCCCCGGTATTGGACCGAGGCAAGCGAAACGCTTTGTCTTTTTTTTGCTTTCCAAAGACAGAGAATATCTCGAAGAGCTACAAGAACTGATAGCAAATCTCAAAGATCACATCGTGCAATGTGGAGAGTGTTTTCGTTTTTTCCAAAGACGAAACGACGCCTTGTTCTGCTCAATCTGTGCCGACCCGAATAGAGATACGAGCGAACTCATGGTGGTTGCCAAAGATACCGACCTCGAGGCGATGGAGAAAAGCAATATGTACCAAGGAAAGTATTTTGTCCTCGGTGGCACCAGGGCGCTCGTCGAACGAAAACATGCCGACAAACTTCGTATACAAGAACTGACAGACCGCGTTTCGCGATCTGTCACCCCATCTGTCATTCCAGCGAAAGCTGGAATCCAGAGAGAACCACTTAGAGAGATTATCCTCGCCCTCTCCGCCAACCCCGATGGCGAACACACCACCGACGAATTAAAGACACTACTCACTCATTTTTCCATCAAAATAAGCACACTCGGCCGAGGTCTTTCGACCGGAAGCGAGCTCGAATACGCCGACAAAGAGACGCTCAAGTCCGCCTTGAAGAATCGTAGCGAAAGTTGACAAATACTGTGTAAGATGTTACGGTAGCAAGTAGAGAGCATCCCAAGATATTACGGCCTGTTCAGGCCTTTTTGTTTGTTCTCCGACAACTCAAAATCAACCATCATGAAGAAGTTCGCGTACCTTATGGCAGCGCTCGTCCTATTTAACGTTACGCTGTTCGGAATCAATCAGTACAACGCGTGGCAGGCTTCCAAGCCTGTAGTCGCGGTATCGACGGAATCCCCTGTCTCGGCGCCTGTTAGCTCCGAGCAGAAGACCTATCGGGTCAGTGTCGGTGTCAATCCAGTAATTCAGTCAACCGTAAAACCGTAAAAACAGAAAAACCAAAAACAGTAAATGAAAACGAATAAAAGAAACGCAGTGTGGTCAGTCATGTTGTTTATCGTCTCGGCTCTCCCCATCTTCGGCCAGGCCAACAATGGCGGTGGAGGTGGTGGAGGAGGAACAACGACAGTGTCACCACCCACAATCACGCCGACAGTAGCTCAACCGGTCAAAGAGAGCGACGGCTTCGCGCCAACGTTGCCCATTACCTCTCGGGAGGTATTACTTGCGAATAACAAGCGCCTCATCACCACAGTCGCCACAGGAGTCAATTCTAGTGGATTCGTCTATGGCGATCCTGGGGTAAAGACATACGCTGAAAAAGCGTACGTTCCCTCAATGGCCGGGCAACCAGACTTCAGTGAGATAAACGCCCTCGTGGTGTCTATCGGCAACTTTGTCTTCGAGACACGGAATCCGGACGACAACATCGAAATGCGCGTGACGTATCAAACAAAGCAAGGACGAGCTGTCTTTCAAGGAATACAGTACTTCAAACTCGTTCAAAATCCCAACGGAATCTATGCGCCTCCGAGCCCAAGCATTAACGTCAGGATATATCCGAGTGACGAGCAACTTCTGAATGTTCCGGGAGCCGACTGGGTGGAAGTCTCATTCCTAAGCGAAAAAGGCGAAACGGTACAGACTCAGCAGATGAAACGGGACGAACAAACGGGAATGTTTTTCTTCCCCCTTTCTTGGGCGGGACTGAAGAACATCCAACTCACGGCGTACCGCCAAAATCAAGACAACGGAACGACAGCAAAAGCTGTGTACTCCGCTCAAACCGGAGGAAGACAACCGACGGTAACGAGGTCGGTCATCCCTTCGGTAAGTATCGAGAATACGGTTATCGTTCCTGCGGACAAAAATGTGGTCACCATAAACATGTCGGACGAGCAAAGCGCACGGTCGCTTCGGAACGGGGTATCACCACTGGTTCAGATAACCTTCAGAAGTCCCCTGAGGCTCTCCTTTTATGCCGAGATACCGAGCGAAGTGGCCAATGGGTTCTGGATGCGACAAGGCAACCAGAGCAACTGGAACTACTTCACCATCAACAAGGGTCAAGGTACTACGATTGACCTTGGTGCCGGCGTGTACGACATCATCATTGACTGGCCGACCTTCGGACGTCGTGAAGATTCGTTCAGTAACGATGGGCACGGAAAAAATTGAAGTCGGAGAACAAACGAGCAATGCGGGTAGCTAAACTGCATTGACTAAGAAATTAGCATTTGAAAGCAAAACGACGTTCCAAAACCTGGAACGTCGTCTTTTTATTTGTGTTTATCCGTTGCTTTAATCCGTGTTTATCGGTGCCTTAGACCTTCGCAATTTTAATTTTCATGTACGGCTGGCGGTGACCGCGGAGTTTGAAGTAGTTACTCTTGGCTTTGTATTTCACCACCTCAACTTTCGGGTGTCGGCTGATGTCAACAATTTCCGCCTGCACCTTCGCGCCGGCAACATACGGAGCACCGACTACGGTATTCGTACCGTCATCAGTAAGGAGTATTTTGTCGAAGGTGACCGCGTCACCTTTCTTAAGGTCGCCAGAAAGCTTCTCGATTTTGATCGAGTCCCCTGCCGCCACTTTATATTGCTTACCGCCTGTTTCAATAACCACAAATGTCATAGTGTTCGGTATCGTACGTGAAAAATGTCAGAAATGCAATAGCGAGGATTTATCACGGGTGGATGTCTTGACGAAGACTATATTCTATGCTATCATGCGCACCAGTGAGAAGCTCCAAAATACGCCTTGGATGAGGCCTATTTTTGCTTCTCAAACATAACGGATCATCGACAAAAAACCAACATAGTATGAAGATAACTCATTACGCGAAGAGCATAGCTCTCGCGGTCGCGCTTATCGCGACAACATCGGTATTCAGTCAAACGGTTACCACAACAGTGGTTTCCGGCGGAAGTGGTGGTGGAGGTGCTCAGATCGATTGTTGTTTGAACATTGCGGGAATTCAAACGACCGTACCTGAAGGCTTTACTGCCAACACAGACGGCACGTGCACGCCGAAAAATTCTGCAGAAATGACTGCACAGATCAACGCCCTCGTCGGCATGATCGCCCACCTCCAAAAGCAATTGGAGGCTACACGATCCGGAACAACCGTAACAATCAGTGACGAAGGTCAGCCTACGGATCAAATGGTACGCGTCGGAGCACTCGCATCGTACACGGAGATTGAACTCTCTATGACGAAGGCCGAGTTTTCACAGAGCGTGTACCTCACGGTGCAGAAACGCGGATTCTTGCGTGACGCAAATCCAGACCTGTACCTTGCTATCGGTGACAAAGCCATTAGCTGGGGACCATTTAAGCTGAATGAGCGTGATCAAGCACTTGTCGGGCCGATACACGTATCACCCGACCGACCTGTACGGGTAACACTGTACGCAAAGGTTGGCTCGATCAGCGCAAACCAGGCAACTGTCATCCCGAATATGGCGCTCGACATAACTGGGATCTCGGTGGATGGATACACGACCGTGCGGAAGACGGTCTCGTTTAGTGGTCAGTTCCCTATTTTGGGAGCAACTCACACATTCGACCTCAGTACTCCCGTTGCGACACTTAGCTTCGGAAGTTCGGACAAAATCGCTGCCCAGAACATCGTAAAAAATCAAGGCATGCAAATGCTAGGAGGATTCAAGTCAACGGCGAAAGGCGAAGCAGTATCGCACAACCTGTTAGGATTCTACGTTGACGGGGGTAAAGCTGATATCAGTCCGACAACAAGCATTGTTCTCATGGACGAGAACGGCAACATTGTCGCCGGACCTGTAGATGTGTCTGTGGGAGAAAAATCGGAAGGGGGTTATTTCTTTTTCCGAGATACCGTTGTTTTTCCCGAAGGATCGCATGACTACTTCCTCAAGGGGAAAGTGGGGCGAACTTTTACGGGATCGGCAATCAGAGTATCGCTACCAAACACACAGTCTCAACCAGCACGAGGACTTACTACAGGGAACCTCATATTCCCTATCGAGACTTCAGGTTGGGGCCCGACCATGACCGTGAAGGGACCGTCGAAAATCAAAGTCTCGGTGCATAACGAAGTTGCCTCGAGATACGCGATCGCCGGAAGCATGGGTGTCGAGGGACTCGAACTCGTGGTTGATTCGACACAGGCCAACGGCCCTGTCGGTATCAGGGTCTTCGGTGGACTTGGTCTTGGTACGATTGGGTTCAAGGCAACCGATACGCACAACGTGATGTTGTATGACGGGACAACGGCAGTCAACAACGGTTCAAACGCGTTGAATCCCAGCTCAAACGGAATCCAGCAAATCACACCTCAAGGACTCTTCATCATCCAGCCGGGGGTTACGAAATCCCTAAAACTCAAACAGAACGTCTCGGTAACCGTGACCGGAAGTATGTCCTGGAGTCTTCTCGCGGGAGGAATCAAGGCGGTGGACATGGTGACGGGTGAAGAGGCAGAAATCGAGGTTGTGCCCTCACAAGGACCACTTATTAAAGTAGTCCGAAGCGGAGACATCAGCCTCAAAGTTACCTCTCCATTCCAAACAACAGCGAAGGCAAACACCATCGCGAAAATCGCCTCCTTTGATGTCACCGCATCGATTGAAGGAGTACAAGACGGGTTCATGACGCTCTCGGTAGAAAGCGTCGATTCGGAGATAGACCTCATCGGCTATCAGACGAGACTCGTCATCAATGGATCATTTATTGACGGGGTTGTCTTCCCGCAAGACAGCTATCTGGTGACAGTCAGCTTCCCTCTGCGTGGGGTGAGTATTCCTGCCGATACGACCGTCCGTGCCGATGTGTACGTGGAGATCCTAAACATGCCGAAGGGATCTGCCCTGAGGACATGGAAGGAGAGTCCTGTGTATATGACGGGTCAGACGTCGGGAGTCCACATACCAATGAAGAGCCGGACTGACATGCTGGGGCATGTCGTCATGCAAAAGTAGTTCTTTTCACTTGTCGCGACAACGTCGCGAAACCGCCAGTCTCTTTCGAGAGCTGGCGGTTCATTTTTTATAGCAATACGGACGCGAACAAAATACGAGCGTACGAAAACCCAATCTCCAGTTATGAGACTGCGCATTGGGGGTTTCACCACACTCTTCCGCAAAGTCTCGATGCACCTCGAGGGACGTAGCGACTAGTCGTGTCTCTTTTAAGAATGTAACGGGGCTAGGAAACTTTTTATTTCGGCTAGCGATGGGCGTCGCGCAAACTTCTTAGTTTGCATGACGCCGGAGCGAAGACGAAATATAAGGGTGTAATACCGCAAGGCTTGTCCCCGCGAAGTACGAGCATTGCTTGTTCCTTAAAACCAGGGCTTACCCTGGGGTCAATACCGCTTTTATTTATACTTCAACGCCTTAAGCGGATTCATCTTAGCCGCGCGGTAGGCAGGCCATAGCCCGCTGAAAAATCCGACAATGGTAGAGAGTAGAATGATGAACACCGTGAACCAAAGTGGGTACGAGAAGAGCCGAACGATACTTCCATTGAATGACGTAGCCAAAAAGTTGAAGAGCCAGTTGAGAGATTCACTGATGATAAAGCCAACCAAAATACCCCATACCCCACCTAAGAACCCAATAAGGGTCGACTCCCCAAGGAACAACCGTTTGATATCCTCCTCTGAAGCTCCAATAGCGCGCATAACGCCGATTTCGTTAGTGCGTTCGAGAAGAGCTATGGTCATCGTGTTAACAAGGCCGATAGCCGCAACCACGAGCGCGATGACACCGAAAACGCCGAGTGACACCTGCACGATACGGAAAATTTTGTTCGCTTGGTCAACAATGTCAGAGAGGGCGGAGACCAGAAATCCATTCCCAATAAGACTGTCTCGAATCCCTTTCATCGCTTCCGTGTTCATCGCCTTTACCTTCACCACTTTGTATTCGTTAATGGTGATACCGGTTGCGTCACTCTTCTGTATGTATGCCTCCCCTTCACTTGCTTGGCTTTCAATAATGCCCACAATCTCATAGTCGCCAACAAGATACACTTGAGGTGTTTCTCCGACCGGTTCATCGGTGGCTATCTCGGATGCGCTATCGACTTGAGGGAAAATCTTCAATGTTACGGTCTTACCAAGCGCCTCCTCCGGTTTGAGGTTTAACAGTTGCGCGACAACCGACGTTACGACAATTTTCTTTTCGTCCCCTTCCTTAAAGAATCGCCCGAGCATGGGGGACACCCCCTGTAACTGGAGAAAATCAGGATTGATAATATTCGAGGTAATGTTGGAAATAATGTCGTTGTAAGACACTTCCGAAGAAAAACTAGCGCGAGGACTGGTCTTCTCAACGTTTTGTATGGCGGTGATCTTATCAACGACCGTTTGGGTGAGCCGAATCAGATTTGGATCGACAGGAATGGCATCAAACGTAAGGAGTGAATCAGCCGTGGTAATCTTTTCAAGCAAACTCTTCTGCAAACCGTACCCAAATGCCACCAACGAAAACACGGCGGCAATAGCGACAGCGACGCCCAACACCGTGAAGAAAATCCGCGACTTCCGATTGCGAAGATTCTGAATGGTTATATAGATAAGGTCGGAGAGTTTCATACTGGTTATTCTTCCATCAGAATTAGATCTGTTTCTTCCGCGAACTTTCGCGCTGTCCTGCGGTTAAGCCCAACACCACCTTCTTCCTGTGATTTATCCAGTATCTCGTCAAACGTCTGAGGGCTCATTCGGAGGGCGATACGCTCCGTGAGGGCGGCATCGAGGCGTTTCGCCTGCTCCACCGTAAGCGCGTAGGAATAGGTATCGAGGAGGTGGTGCCTGATAAGCGAAAGTGTATCACCCTCCTTAAGGCCGACCTGCTTTTTGTTTTCTTGCACCGCAAGAACTTCCGTTGTGAGTGTGGCAATACTCTCGGCCAAATGTTCGGCGCGGTTAGCGTAGAGGCCCGGACCGGTGACCGACGTATGCAGTGCACTCACCAGTGCCTCTTTGGTAATAGTCTTCTGCATATATCTCTCAACCAGTTGCTCAAGCATATCCAACACGCTGAAATCATACGGACCCACAATATTGTTCACAATGAGTTTTGCTTGCAAACGACTCTCCGCGAGATACGGGAACATCGAGGACAGCTTGGCAAGCTCAGATTGGTTATCCTCCGTCTTTCCGTCGACCCTGCCCCGTTCAGCATTGCGGGTCACTCGTTCGATGATGCCATCTTTAAGATGGAAAACACGATGGGCATAGTGCAAATCACGTGGGTTATGGGTCACGTAAATAATGGTCTTTTTCTCTTTAATATTAATATCAAGAAGCATTTCGAGCACAATCTGGGCATTCTTCGAATCGAGATTACCCACCGGTTCATCGGCCAATACAATGAGCGGTTCATTGACAAGGGACCGAGCAATGGCCGTTCTTTGTTGTTGACCACCGGACATGAGTGACGGCTTTCGGTCGGCATAGTTGGTAATACCGAATCGGTCGACGAGTGTCTGGACACGGGCGTTACGCGTCGCAATAGGCAAACGAGCAAAGAGTTGCGGTAAGAGAATGTTATCACGCGCGCTAAGATGCGGGAGAAGGTAGTATGCCTGAAAGACCATCCCGATGGTCTTTCGATAGAAAGCCATAAGTTCCTTCTTACTCTTCATCTTTAAATTTTGGCCATCGATAAAGACATCGCCTTTCGTGGGGGATTCCAATCCGGCAATCGTATAGAGCAGTGTGGACTTCCCACAACCCGATGGTCCATAAAAGATAATATATTCACCAGGAAAAATCTGTAAGCTAATGTCCCTAGCTCCAACCGTTTCACTTGGTTGTCCTTTGTCGTACACAACCGTCAAGTCTTTAAGTTCGATGATGGGCTTCATGTTGCTTCTAATGAGTGTCCTAGTATGCGAATTATACCATTACCTACTAATTCGCGTCTTTTCTTATTCGTATAGGATTTACGCACGTTAGCTTATTTCTCAACTTCCTCCCCTGTCATTTCTGCGAAAGCAGGAATCCAGGACTACACGGCATACTCTGGGTTCCACTTTTCAGTGGAATGACAGCTGAAATGCGACAGGTGCGTAAGTCCTATCGTAGTTATTTGTAGATTCGCATGCATTCGTATAGTGGTATGTTTACCTAAAACTTGAGGAATCCGAAGGTGCTGTCCAGGTTCTTGAAAATAAGATCGATGGCGGACTGCTTAGGTCGTGGCGTGAGCGTTGTATAGAAATCAGATTGACCCGTGTGCTCTTGCGGATCATTTGAGCGAACCTGTACCTGATAGACTTGACCCGCCTTTAAATCAGTCGTGATCACAATATGATCTCTCACGAACGCATTATCAATCGCCGTAGACTTGGTTAATTCTCTGGTAATCCCTTCTCCGTAAAAGATTTGAGAGGTGGCGGGTTTATCGGTTTTCCATGAGACGATGGTTTGCACCGTATCGATCTGATCGGGAATCAAAGACGCGACAATGCGTACCTGCGATACCTTAGGGGGTGTCGTAGACATCGCGGTCGTGAATGGCAACACCGACGGGAATGAGGTGCGCCCTGTTTCATCAACCGCTTTCAATCTGAGCGTATAGCCGGTAGACGGAGTAAAGTCCTTTAACGAGATTTGGTGGATCTTGAGAAAACTCTTGTCCTCTTTTGTTTGGATTTCTCCCGTCCGAGCGTTGGTGATGGAAATCGTATTTTTGGTAGGCAAGTTTGTTTCCCACTCCACGTTCGCGCTATTGTCAGTGATAGCGGTGAATTTCACGTTACTGATTTCTGGCGTAAGCGAGAGCGTGGTGAAGGTCTTATCCGAGGTAAGGGCGATGGGGCCGAGTTTCCCCTGCGAGCGAATCTGAAAATGGTAGAGCGTGCTCGCCTCCAGATTTTCCAAATATACTCGGTGCTTCACCTCCTGTTCGTCTGGGAAACCAACGGTAATTGAATATGGGTTCTCACTGCTCAGTTTGAAATCAGTACTCTTAGCGAAAGCGACGAGCGAATCGGCACGTTTGTCAGTTGTCCAGGTGATGACCGCCGAGTCAGGTCCAGGTACAACCGTAATGTCGGTACCTGAGATTTCAGGAGAGGAGATTATTTTCGAAGCTGCCTCGGATACCGCCGAGGTAAAGGATTCTTCATTAATATCTTTGGCTACAGGGTTGTCAGCGATAGCACCGAGGAATGCCTTTAACGCATTGGTGACAAACTTGAGCGGAGCGACTTTAATAACCTTGCTGAATTTCTCAATAGTACTGTTGTCGATGTCGCTCAATTTTTCAAGCGTCCCCGCGGGTTCGAAGGTGACCGTCGTAGTTGTCGATGCTCCGAGTGCCGGGGTCTTGAAGCTAAGGGTGGTCGATTGGTTAGTGTAATTAAACGCATCAAGTACTTTTACATAAAAAGAATACGTGGTATCGGGCTTTAGTTTAGAAAGCTCTATCGCATGTTTCTTTTGATAGAGATCTTCATTACCCGCGGTGAAACCTTCTGGAAAACCGAGGATTGGTTTAATAAGGTCATTGGTTAATTTTGAGGTGGTAAATGATACTTTGGCGGACTCGGTCGTGATATCGGTAATCGTAATCGTCCCCATAGTTGGAAAAGTGGTGTCTCCCACAGTCACTGTACGTGTACCCCCTCCGCTCGTTACGGTCACCGTCGAAGCGGGGGTGGTGAATGTGTAACCACCACCTCCGTTAGTTGAAGTTGAGGCATGTCCTAATGCGTCATACGAAGTCACTTTATAGTAGTAGGTGGTACTTTCACTGAGGTCTCCCATCTTGAGCGCGTGCACGATGGTCATCGCGCTGGAGGAAGTTGAGGTGGTAAAGACACCCGAGGTGGTGCCCCAACTGAGGGTTGAAGAAGCGACGATATCGGTGACCCACCTCACTTCGGCAGAAGTATATCCCACCACTGGAGCGTGCACTCCACTTATAGTCGGGCCGTTAAGATCGGTTGGAAATATATTGATTTGACCAATATTACTGACGACTTGAAAACTGGCCGAACTTCCGGTGTTGGTCGTGTTAACGATAGGCTGAAGCACGTTATAGCTCGCGGAGTTAAAGACCTGAGCATCCGCGGTGCGAGTGAAGGAAAAGATAGACAACACAAGAACACCTGCCAGCAGGAGCATGTCTAACGTGCGATCCTTTCGAGAAATCGTGCGCATTGTACAAATTATATCACGTCGGGAGTGAGAAAAGTGTAGGAAAGGAAGTGAATATGTGGGGATAAGGGGATTCCATTCTTTCCCTTTACTTCCATTTCTTCCCGCTTCGTAAAAGGGGTAAAAGAAATGGGAAAGAATGGGTAGAAAAAAAGGTAAGAAAGGCTTAGAAAAGGGAAAGAAAAAGGGGAGATCCAGACTGGATTCCCCAGTCTACGACTACTCCGTTTTCCAAGGGAATGACAGAAAAGAGGTGTTCCCTTTTCTACCCGTTTTTCCCTTTTACAGTGGTGGCGTACTTGTCGCTGTATCAATGGGTGTTTCAACCGGCGGAGTTTGCGGAGAAGATGATGTTGCGGAAGAGTCGAGAAGAGGTACAGAGTCGGGAGTAGAAGACGCCTGCTCCGTTAGAGACAGTGGGCTATCCCCCGGCGTCTCTGACGGAGTAGAGGTGGCCTCGGTAGAAGTACTCACGTCGCTAGGGAGACTAGATTCTGTATCTACCGTCGGTACTGGAGTTGAGGTTTTATGTGAAGGCGAAGCAAGTGTGCTGGTGGCTACAGAAACTGTGGTGCTCGAGAGAGCGCTTCTGACCGCTCCGAGATTAGCCTTGTTCAAAAGACCTGAGAGCTCAACTTTAGTAATACAAAGATTGTCGAGACAGAGTTTCCGAGCGTCCACGCCATCGCTTGATACTGTAGTAAAGGAGGCTTCGCCATTTCCTATCACCACGCCGAGCTTCTTTAGGAATCCGAGAATAGGGCTCCATGGAGTTTTCTTCTCGAGTGTACTTGTTCCGATGAGTGAGTTTAGCTTCCCTACTCTCTGTGCGATACCTTCTACTTGTCCCGCCAACCCCTGCACATTCGCCAAGGTGAACACCGAGAGTTTGTAGAGGTCGAGTAGTGCAGCTTGCGGTGAGCCTGTCGAAACCGAGAGAACGGAGGAAGGTGGATTGGTGAGAAGAAGGTCAGGGGAAATGAGAAGAGAGGAGAGAGCGGAATAGTCGTAGACTGC
>CALRDB010000018.1 GCA_943354745.1 Candidatus Nomurabacteria bacterium
CGGCTTTTTGGAAGCCAAAATGTGGGACGCGCGAAGCGCGTCCCACTGATTTCCCCCCATTTTTCCAAACGAATTCGGAGTCCCGCCTTCGGCGGGACGGACTGTTTTTTCGCCAAGAAGCAGGTTCGAAATCAGAAGCAATTTTGACATAGTATTTGCTTTGAATACAAAAAGAATTTTTGTGTTAGAAATATATTTGGTATACTGATATTGCTCACAATAATTATTAGTTAATCAACAGGAATAGCTACATTGGTAACAATTTGATTAACGTTAAATTGTGAGCACCAGTGTAGCTATTCCTGTTCCAAAAATATATATGCAAAAATTCTTTTTGTATGCTCGCAAGAGTACCGATGTCGAGGATAAGCAAGTTTTGAGCATTGATGCGCAAATTACCGAATTGCGCGCTTTCGCCAAAAATGAAAAGTTAGAAATCGTTGAGGAATTTGTAGAAAAGCGTACGGCGAAAATTCCAGGTCGTCCCATTTTTGGCGAAATGATGAGGCGAATTGAAAAAGGTGAAGTGTCTGGGATTATCAGTTGGCACCCAGATCGCCTTGCGCGCAATTCGGTGGACGGCGGACAGATTGTCTACTTTCTCGACATCGGAAACCTTGCGAGCCTCAAATTCCCTAGCCATTGGTTTGAAAACACGCCACAGGGCAAATTCTCGCTGTCTATGGCCTTTGTACAAAGCAAATACTATGTTGATTCTCTTTCCGAGAACACGAAACGCGGACTTCGCCAAAAAGTTCGTATGGGAATATTTCCAAGCCAAGCGCCAATCGGTTACATCAACGATAGTCGTACTAAAACGATTGTAGTAGAAAAGAAAAAATCTCGTGTTATTCGCTTGGCTTTTGAACGATACACGAAAGGTAATCAGCGACTGGAAGATATTGCAAACTTTTTGGCGAAGAACGGAATATCTACGCGTTCCGGAAAGAGAATCTCAAAAACCAGAGTGTCTTTCATTTTGTCCAATCCGTTTTATGTTGGACTTTTCAACTACGCAAAAGAATTGCACGAGGGTAAACACGAGCCAATCATTTCAAAGAAACTTTTTGATGAAGCACAGGAAATGTTGAAACTTCGCGGACAACCTGAACGCAAACCAAAAAATGAACCCCAACCTTTTTGTGGTCTCATTTCCTGTGCTTCATGCGGAATGATGATAACTGGCGAACACAAATTCAAACGGCAGAAAAATGGTAATGTCCACGAGTATATTTACTATCACTGCACAAAAAAACGAAAAGATTTTAAATGTCCCGAATCTGCTGTTAGAGAAAAAGAATTGGATCGCCAGTTATCATCTCTCATTCAAAAAGTTTCTTTGCCCAAAGACTGGGCGGAAGAATTGTTAAAAATGGCAAATGAAGACCACGGAAAATCCGCCCAGTCTTTGACTGCTTGTGAGAAAGAGAAAAATGAAAAGATTTCTTCTTTATCGAAAAAGTTAGAGCGACTTCTTTCGGGCTATCTCGACCAAGATATTGAAAAAGAAATCTATCGTGTTGAAAAAGGAAAATTGATTTTGCAAAAGAAGTCGCTCGAAGAAGAAATCACTACTCTTTCACACAAGCAAAATGATTGGCTCGAACCGTTTACCGAATGGGTGAAAGACGCACAATCATTGGACAAAATTGCTTCTGATGATGACCTTTTTGCAAAAAAGGTCAAAGCCAAAGAAATCTTTGGCTCGAACCTGCTTCTTGGCGAAAAAACAGTCCGTCCCGCCGAAGGCGGGACTCCGAATTCGTTTGGAAAAATGGGGGGAAATCAGTGGGACGCGCTTCGCGCGTCCCACATTTTGGCTTCCAAAAAGCCGTTTAGTTCGTTTGTGGTGCGGGTGGCGGGAATCGAACCCGCGTCTCATGCTTGGGAAGCACGCATATTGCCACTATACTACACCCGCTTACCTTGTCCGTACGTTCGTATCGATTTCGTGGTTTGTATTGCTACCGAAATATATCCAAAAACCTAGAAAATAGCGACTTACCACCAGGAGTACCGATCGGTTCTGCATTTTGTTTTTGTTCTTCAACAAGTACTACCATCTTTTCACCGTTTTTTGCGACCTGAAACTGCTCCCTGATTTCTGTTTCAATACCCTCTCTTGTTTTAAGTCGTGCGATATCACTTTGCAACTTCTCCTTTCGTGAAGCAAGGGAAGAAAGTTCAGTTTCTACGCGACTCCGATTTTTCTGGCTCTCCCGTTCTTTACTATACAAACTAATGGTGGCCTTACTTACAAGCACAAGCATAAGCACAACGACAACAAGCGCTCCTCGAGAATACAACACTTTACGGATTTTTCTTTTTCGCTGAAAATCTCTCATATACGCAGGTACCTATTGAGACGAAATGAATCAAAGAATATGCAATAATTCACATACAGGAAAAGACATGATAGTATTATTCTATCTTATTCGTAGCTATTCGTATATTCGAATCGATTCGTAATTCGTATTGACTATGCTATTCAACCCTAAACACCGTAGAAAACTTAATCTCGTCTGGGGCATCGTCTGCGCACTTATCATCATTAGCATGATATTGCTTTATATTCCCGCCCTCTATCAGTAATCATTCGAATATACGAATAGCTACGAATAAGACTCTTAGGCTTTCTTATTCGTATTATTCGAACATTCGGATACATTCGCTAATTCGCATTTAATCTTTGCGGACCATCTTCAAAAATACATCTTGCGGGATGCGCACTTTCCCTATTCCCGCCTCTTTCAAACGCTTCTTGCCCTCCTTTTGATTTTGCCAAAGCTTCATCTTTCGCGTTCGATCGCCTCCGTTTTTTCCAAAATCTCCAAGTGTCTTCTGCGTAGCGCGAACGGTTCGTGAGGAAATGATTCGGCCCAGTGCCTGCCCTTGGATCTTCGTCGCAAAAAGCTGTGCCGGTAAAATAGTTTGCAGTTTCTCAACCGCAGCTTCGGCTTCCAGTTCCGCCCTCTTTCGCGAAACAATACGTGAAAAAGCCTGTACGATTTCCTCGGCAACCAGTATCTCTAGCTTCACCACGTCAGCCTTACGAAGTTCCATTATTTTATACGAAAGCGAAGCAAATCCCGATGATAAACTCTTAACATCATCAAAAAACCCACGCATAAGTTCACGAAGAGGCATCTCGATAACCAAAAGGTTTCGGTTATTTCCGAAATCTTCCGTAACCTTGAGAAAGGCTTCGTGTTCGTAGAGCATGGGCATGAGCTTTGCGATATATTCACCAGGAGTGATGATCTGTGCTTCAATCCATGGTTCATACACCTCAGCAATTTCTCCAAACTCGGGAAAACGTGCTGCGGAATACACCACTTCACGTTTTCCTCGCTTGGTCACCACTTCGTAGGTAATAGAAGGCGTCGTGACCACAAGCGTGAGATTAAATTCGCGCCTCAAACGCTCGGTGATGATTTCAAGATGGAGCATCCCGAGGAAACCACACCGAAAACCGCGACCAAGCAGGCCACCCGATTCTTCCTCGTACGTAAATGAGGAGTCGGAAAGACGAAGGCGATCAATAGCCTGGCGGAGCATCGTAAAATCATCTTGGCTTTCTGGATAAATAGAGGCCCATACCACAGGCTTTGGCCGGTTATATCCAGGAAGTGGCGCTTCCCTCCCTTTTGCGGAAAGGATCGTATCTCCGACCGACGCAATGCCCGGTTCCTTGATACCTGTGATGAGATACCCAATTTCTCCGGCAGAAAGTGAATCGACAGTGGTTTCGACCGGTGCAAAAATCCCAGCCTCAAGAACCGTAAAATCCTGTTCTGACGCGGCAAACCGAAGCTTATCGCCTTTCTTCGTACTTCCGTCAAAAGAACGTAGGTACACAATAACCCCTGCGTGATTTGAGTATTTGAAATCAAAGATAAGACCGCGAAAACCTTCTTCCGAGGGGACATTCGGTGCCGGCACTCGATCAATCACAGCCTGCAAAAGTTCAGGGACACCTACTCCGGTCTTACCGGAAACCAGAAGCACATCACTTTCATCCAGACCGCATAGTTCAGCAATCTGCTTTCTTGTCTCTGGAACCTGCGCCAGAGGAGAATCTATTTTGTTCACGGCCGGAATGATGGTAAGGCCTGCTTCTTGCGCCATACCAAGTACCGATATCGTCTGCGCCTGTACCCCTTGCGTTGCGTCTACAAGCACAATAGCCCCTTCCACTGCCTTCATGGCACGCGATACCTCATACGCGAAATCAATGTGTCCAGGCGTATCGATAAGATTAAAGATATAGTCAGTGCCTCCTACGGAGTACTTCATCCGCACCGGAGTCATTTTAATCGTAATCCCCCGTTCACGCTCAAGCTCCATAGAATCAAGCACTTGGTTCTGCATCTTACGCTTTTCAATGGTAGCGGTAAGTTCAAGAAGTCGATCCGCAAGGGTCGACTTTCCATGATCAATGTGCGCAATGATACAGAAGTTGCGTATATTCCTATACTCTGCCATACGGGCATACTAGCAGAAAATAGTGGTATAAAAAAGTCACGAACGCATCTTGGCTAAAATGTCGTCTCGGTTGGATCCGGTCCGATAAATTTCGCCTTCCAAATTTTACGATGCAGAGTCTTCCAGATTTCGCGAATTTCAACATTACCGAGCAGATAGAGGACACACACGCCGAATGCAAGTCCACCTATTCCCGCCAAAAATCCTTGGAGAAAAACACCGAGCGTAGTGTGTAAGTTGTATACGGTGCTGAGTACATTGAGCAAACTATAGGAAACAAATCCCATAATCACCGAGGAAGCAAAGCTTTGCCAAAACATATGATACACAGCCACTTGAAATCGTTGAAAATGCTTTGTATAGAGTATCCAAAAGATAAGAGCACTCCCAATCGCACCAATTGAGTAGGAAAGAGGAAGCACCAGCATCTTTGTCCCAGGGAGATCCGAAACACGGAGAATTGATTCGAAAAAGTACCGTACGATAGGTGTTTGTACGAAGAGTTTCGAGAAAAGAAAAGCTGAGCAGATAGTGAGGAGCGCGCCTCCAACCGCAACGAGCAGAGGGGTACGCGTCTTCCCCGCTGCATAGTAGCCCCGTGTAAAAAGAAGTGAGATACTCTGGGCCACAACCGAAACCGCGAAAAGTGCGAGAGCCGCAGCGGTAAGTCGAGTATCATTCCAATCGAATGCTCCGCTTCCAAGCACCGTTCGCACAATCTGTGCTCGTAGCACCACAAATAACACGAGTGCGGGCATAGACCAAAACAAAACATGCCTCATGGCAGTCGAAAGCGTACTAATAAATACCCCTTTCTCTCCTTTAGTCCAGAGTCCGGCGAGGGTTGGGAAGGCGGCGAGTGAATAGCTTGCCCCTACGATTGCCAATGGGACAGACTGTAGATTCCAGGAAAGGTTAAAAATAGCGATGGAGCCTATTCCGAGGAGCGACCCTAACGCAGTGAGAAGCAATATAGTGATATTTTGAAGGGAGAGCGCGAGTGTCCTGGGAAGTGAGACCATCAGTACTTTTTTGATGAGCCCCCAATCAGGAATGCAGAAACGAGGCATCATACCGGTGTTCATCATGACGGGAATCTGGATACCTAAATGAAGTAACGAACCCAGTACCACCCCCCAGGCAAGTCCAGCAAGTCCCATGAGCGGATACAGAGCAAAGACTCCGACAATAAGACCTACGTTGTAGAGAATCGGACTAATCGCATACACAAAGAAGCGACGCTCCAGTTGCGTCACGCTCGCGAAGAGATTTGAAATACCAAGGAATATTGGCTGCAAGAGCATGATACGCGTGAGGAAAACCGTCTCTGTCACCACCTCTCCGTTAAATCCGGGAAATAGCATGCCAATGAGGGTCGGCGCACACCAAAAAGCAACGACACTCACCACAACGATAAAGAGAAAGAAGGCCGAAAAGACAGAACTGAGAAAGACTCGTGCTGCTTCTTTACTCTCGTCACGGCGATTGGACAAAAATGGAATGAGTACCGATAGTGAGACCATTGAGGCACTCCAGATAAAGATGAGGTCAGGAACGCGGAAAGCAGCGTAGTACATATCGAGAATCTGCCCCGCCCCAAAATTTGACGCAAGCAGTCGATCACGAAAGAATCCGAGAATCTGCGAAAGAAGCGCGAAAACACCCAAAAGATAAGCGGCCTCATGGAGTCCGCTTATCTCTCGTTCTATCAACCGAAAAATTCCTTTTACCATCGAGTATTATTGCTCATCAGGAAGAGTCGCTGCCGCTTTACGAGTCGTACCTTTTTCAGAAACCGGAAGCTTGGAACGTTTTTCGGGAGTTGCGTCAACCGGAGGAAGCGCGTCTACGAATGGTTCCCTTCCTGCCTTTAGATTCTTCAAAATTAAATCGATCTCTTTGTTATCTGGATTTGTTGCTTTTAGGTCGGTAAATTGCTTAATAGCATCCTGTTCTTTCTTCACTTTCGCATACGAAAGACCGAGGAAGTACTTTGCATTAGCATAAGCAGGGTTCAAGGCAACCGCTCGCTCAAGAGCTCCAACGGCTCCAGGATACGATTTATCATTGAACCTAAGAAGTCCGAGCTGGAAGAATACCGATGCGTCGTCGGGAGCAATGGTTGCAGCCGCTTCAACAGAAGAAATAGCCCCCTTGATATTACCCTCTTGAGCCTCTATCTGAGAAAGAAGGAAAATTGCCTCAGTATAGTTATTTTTCTCCCTGAGCGCTGCCAATATCTGCTCACGTGCCTTTGCGTTGTCATTTTTCGCTACTTCAAGACGGGCCAGCGTGAGATGAATTGCTGGGCTGTGAGGATTAAGGGTAAGAGCTTGCTCGTAGGAAACTTTTGCGCTCTCGTATGCTCCTTCTATTTTTAGCGGAGTAACTGCCTCGTACACTCGTCCAAGACTTACGAAGTTTTCATAGCTTTTTGGATTAAGTGCAACTGCCTGCCGTGCATGACCTAGCGCTGTTCCTAATAATGTCTGGAAATCTTTCCGCACTGACTCTGCCGTTACGGTATCAGCCTTTTTATTAAGTAAGGTATTCATCCTCATGAGTGTAATCTCAGTAAGGAATCGGTAGTATTGATCAGCTGGACTGAGAGAGACGGCTCGTTCTACCAGTTTTTCAGCCTTCGTGAGATCGCCTTCGGTATTGAAGGAGATGATACCCTTCTGGAAAAAGACGGAGGCTGCATATTTTTGGATGACAACATATCCCAGAGTGACGCCACTAATAAGCAGGAGAATCAGTAGTAGTACTGAGACAAAGCCGGCACGCGGGTCTTGCCCAAACGAAAGAGACTTAGAAGGAGCGAGCTTCGCTACCATGAGTGAAGCGATAAAGAGTCCTGTGAAAATGAAGGTAAGAGAAAAGATGGTCAATGACGGAATATAGAAGATGTTAAAGATCCACAGGAACAATGAGACAAAGAACGAAGACGTGATGAGGTATTGTGAGAATCTATCGGAGAGATTTAAGAGAATTGCCCTGAAACCAGCAAGAAGGAATACAAGAAAGAATGCAACCCATGCCATTGTTCCGAGAATACCGGACGTTGCGAGAAATGTGGGGATAAGACCTACACCATAGTTGAAATCAACATTCCAGAAAATAGTCCCGTTAATACCGTCGGGTTTGTATTTAAGCCACTCTTGCGTAAACTGGTTCGGTCCTGAACCAAAGAGAGGGTCAGTGACGAGTGTCTTTCGTGCGACATCGAAGGTTGCTCCCCAAGATGGTCTCGCCTCGACCTGTGAAATTTTAAACGCGTTTGAAATTTGATTGCCTATCGAACCGCCAGTCACCACAAAAATCACAGAAACAATGAGGACAAAGATTGAAGGAGTAGGAATGCGTCGTGCTTTGTGTGTCGGAGCAAAAGTTCCTCCCTCTTCTGCCCCATCGGTGCTTGTGACTGCAGCAGTAGTCGATGAACCAAACGAAATAAGATAGACCAAGAAAATCAACGCAAAGAGACCAACGACAAACCAAATCGTTGAGAAATTAACCACTGCCAGGAAGAAGAGGGAAATGAGGAGTGTTAGGTATACAACCGCCTTGAAAAAACGATTCAACGAAAGAAGTTCTACCGTAATAAGCGAAAGGAGTGCTGAAATGCCGAAAAAGACACCTAAATCATTCCACTTCCCGATGGAATTGGAAACCGTGTCGTTAAAAATGCCCATTGAAAATACACCGGGACCAAACATAAGGCGTACTATGTGGAAAATAGAAATCAGGAAGAACGAAGCAAGAAACGCGAGATAGCTGGCGAAAATCTGCTCCTTAACCCTAAACATCATTGGGATAAGAAAGGCCAAGAGAGAAACGAGGAGAAGATTCAGGGTTGTGCCGACCTCAAGGGCTTGCCCCAAAAGTGAGGAGGAGGCGGAGCCGGAAAAAAGACTCGAAACGACAAAAAGTCCGACGACGACCGAGAGCGCGATGAGTATTGGAGAAGTAGGAATAACAAACTTACCGTCTTTTAATCTTGCTACGACCCAAATACAAAAGACAGCAAGAACAAGTACCGAAAGTAGGACTACCTTACTGAACTGTAATGGAAATGAGACCCCCGGAACAAAAAAGAGTGGCAACAGAAAAGTAAGAGTAAGAAGAAAGATCGAAGCAATTCGCTCAATCCCCTTTTGTTTCTCGACTTTGCCTCCTGCTAGATTTGCCCCAAGATCAAAATTTTCCATATGGATAAAAAATTATACTTGTTAACTTATCTGCCTTACACAAAGAATAATAGAGCGCCTAAAAGAAAATGCAAACAGTCTGTTTGTATATCCGCTATCATTAGGAATTATATCGACCTTAGCTAGAATACGCAAAGTGGATAGCTTGGCTTTTCAATCTCACGGAAAAAGCTATTGCCTTTTGTCGATTTCTATGCTATTTTTGGTAACGTTGTACCGGATAGTCGCTCTAACTATGTTAGTTGGGGAGGAAAGTCCGAACACTTACGCACTTTGTGCAAACAAAGCGTTAAAAAGGTAGTGGGTAACACCCATCCGTTGCAAAACGTGAGATGCGAACAGAGACGTCTTTTTTTGAAAGAAAAAGGACACCCCCAATGGGTGAGCCTCGATGGTAACGTTGAGGTTGAAACGGCTAAATTCTTACCAAAGTGCAAGGCCGAGTCCCACGATAGTATGTCGAGGGAAGTGCCGCCAGAGGCGATCGGTAACGATCGTCCCAGATAAATGACTATCGTCCTTCGCCATTTCGGGTAAAACCAGAATGGAGGAGAATACAGAATTCGGCTTATAGGTACAACATATACAATAAAATGCCCCGCCTAAAGCGGGGCATTTTATTATAGATTCGTTCAAACAAATAGGGGTTACTCCTTCAACGTGAGGATTGAGCCTATACGGATTCCATGTTGCGTTGCTCCCCCACCCTTAAGCTCTAGAACAAGGGACGTCTTTACCTCCGGTGAAAAGACCCTTGGAAAGGTCTCAGGTGCAACACCCTCCTCCATGGCCATTACCACGAGTTCCTGGGATGTGGCATCCTTCTTTTCAAGCCAGAGAATATCAAGCGGGAAACGCATTCCTTTCATCCAAATACCGTGCACATCAGACATTGGAAACACAAAAAGCATTCCTTCATCAGAAGCTATCGCTTCCCTATTTCCCAGGCCCTGTATTCGCTCTGTGTCTGTAGTAGCAAGCTCAACATGAATAGCCTTCCCGCCACTCAATAGAGTTACACGGTCCCTGCCGGCAAGAAAACCGCGAGTGGCTTTTGTCGCAGACTGCGTCACGCCAAACGAACGCGTGGGCGCCTCTACATGCAAGCCTGCCATTAAAAGTAACGAGACTGCGAGCAACCAAACCGCAACTATCACAAATGATCGCCTCATAACGCCATTATATAGTTATCCACGAGGTACATTTCTACTTTACGCGAGGATTAAGTACGAGAAAAATCCAGAGACGGAGTGGTACGACGGTAAACCAGAAATAGCCGACCCATACCCAGAATGGAATACTAAACAACGTCTGACTCCAGAGGGGGTCGAGTACAAACGCAGGAAGATACACCCATTCTCGAGCAAGTGCATTCGGAAGCTGATACAGTAGCGTCGTGAAGGATGTTGTAATGAGAAGTAAGAGTATATAGTGCCCCGGATGACGAATATGTAGTTTCAATTTGAGAAGCGCGAAAATCATCCAAAAAAGGGAGGTTGCCGCGATGACCAATACCTTCGTCTCAAGACCCATAGCGCCGAGCACGATAACGCCCGTCATCACGATAAAAAGCACACTTTCTAGGACATCAACGATTTCATGCCACCTACTGCAAGGAAGTGCCTTAAAGGTTAACGGCTCTCCAAGATGTCCACTCAAAAAATAGAGAAGTTCAAGTAGAGCAAGTCCGCCAAACGGATAGAGAACAAAATACACCCACATAAATCCAAGTCCATGATAGTAAGGATACACCCACAAAAATAGTCGCAGTCCAAGTTCATCTGCTAAAAATGCATAGGCAACAAGTACACCGTAGAAGAGCCAGAAAAGCGCAGGCCGTCGAAACATAAACCACACTGAACTCCTTTCCCGAAGGTTAAGTAATCCAAGTACGGTCCAAAGGCAAAGTACAAACCCGCCGTACCAAAATGAAAAACCTTTGAACCCCGCAAAAGCAAAACCTATACATCCGACCCCAGCGAGGAGAATTGCAATTCGTATATACAAAAACTTTTGCTCTTTCGAAAGTCGGGACATATCGTCCTTTATTGTATCAAAAACCGTATAAAAAGGGACACCCTAACTTTTAGAGAGTACACTTATACTAGAGTTCCTTGACTGTTCGGAACCTATAACCCAAACTTCCTCATCCAAAAGGAGCTTATGTCTTTATACATCATCTCTACCGTTTTCTGTGCTATTGCGTACGCATCATTTTTTGAATGGACACTTCATCGATTCTTGATGCATCGACCTCTATTGGGCGTTGACTACCCCTACAAATCCCACGCACTGCGTCATCACCGTATCTTCAAAGCTGATCACACCTACCATCTCATTGAGGAAAAGGACAAGTGGACCATTCCCATGGCATGGTGGAATGGACCGGTACTTGTTTTGCTTTCGGGAATTCCCTTCGACCTTGTGGGTTGGTATAGCGGAGCATGGTCGATCCCTTTTACGGCAGCAGCAACCATTGGTCTGTACTATGCAACATATGAGTACATTCATTGGTGTATGCATCTTCCAAGAGAACGGAACGTAGAGCGTACGGGAATCTTCTTCAGATTGAACGGCCATCATTTACTCCACCATAGGTACATGAACCGCAACTTTAATGTGGTATTACCACTTGCAGACCTGTGCTTGCAAACACTACTCACGCATTCCAAAGTAAACTTCAAACAAGCGACAGGCCCAATGGTTCCGAATGTACAGCCAAAAACGCATGCTCTTTCTACTTAAACCACACGCATAACCATAACGTGAGACCAACCACAAGACCAAGAGAACCTCTTGGTCTTTTTTTAGATATCGTCTCATGTATTCCCTCAACTCCTATTTTCTTATTCGCGCGAATAAGAAAATAGATGCCGAGAACAAGAGGTAATTAAAAAACTTTTTCATCTTCCTTCCGCTACGCGGGGTCTACGATGCAGAGAAACTTCAAGTCTGCAGTGCCGATATTACGGATATATTGTTTCGCGTTTGGAGGAATAACGATTACTTGTCCCGTGTGCACTTTCGCCGTTTCTTCACCGACATGCATTTCGCCCTCGCCTTCCAAAAGATAATACACCTCGGAGGTCTTGAGCGCGTGAGGAGTTGAACTCTCTCCTACCTTCACCGTCGCGTGCGCGAGGCTGTACCGAAATCCAGCATTTGATATTTTGTCTGCATGCAGAAGCTCACGGAGCACCGTTTTGTCCCCGGCGATAAATTCCTTGCACTCTTTGAAGTCTTTAATCAGCATGAAATACCCTGCTATCTAACAAACCTGCCTTCGTCTAAACAAAATCATACTCGAAAGTGCGAAATTACATACCAGAATAACAATGAGGTATAAAGAGGTAGTAATGCTGAAGGAAGAAAGGGCGCCGAGAGAAAGTAAACATGCGAGACTGCCTGCAAGATAGGCCGAAACGGTTTCAGTTTGTGGTTCCGTGTATGCCTTCCGAAACGTTGGGAAATACGCCAACAAATCAATTGCTGACACAACAATAATGGAGAGGAGCGCATCATGAAGAAAAAACCAGAGTATCATGGCGAGAAGCGCCCCCACGAAACAAATAGTATCAAACACGGTAATATTTTTAGTTCCGTACTTGAATGATAGTGTGAAGGTTATCGCGCACAAGAGAGCATTCACCCCAATCAGTACGGCCCCATGTCCAGCTCCCTCGCTTATCATGAGAAAAAATCCAGTTCCTTGAAGCACCATCCACACAAACCAAGAGTAGATATGTGGCGTTGTCTTTAAGCGGAAAATGTCCACAACATAAGGGATTGTCCCGAGAGTTGAGACAACAGAGGCTAGAGTAGCAAAAAGCAACTGAGAGTTCATTATCGTTAGGAATTAAGCATCCAAATAGAATAGTTAAGATACGCCGCAAAACTCACCCAGAGAAGATACGGAACAAGTAGGTACGAAGCGGGTTTGGAAATTCGGTAAAAAAGAATTATTGTCGCAAGAATCGCGAGCCAGAGCAGAATAATATCAAGAAACGCAAGCGCGGGATTTTGTAGTTTGAAAAAGAAAATGGACCAGAGCGAATTCAGCGCGAGCTGGACAAAAAACATCCCAACCGACCATTTAAAAAGGCACGACATTCCAACATTCTTGAGAATGTTGGAATGTCGCCGCCAGACGAGAAAGAGCGAGATGCCCATAAGCGCATACAATATCGTCCAGACCGGACCAAAAACCCACGAAGGGGGATTGAGCGAGGGCTTTACGAGCCCTGCATACCACGTCGGAATGGACGGAGCGGTAAAAACCGCCCCGATAATTCCGACGAGCTCCACTAGGACAACCGATGCAACAAGTTGTGTTGTATTACGCATGTTCGGGTACTGAGAGTTCATACACCCAGAGTGGCGGAAGATTCAAAAGCACGAAAGCGATTTTTTGAACAGGCAACCCTCGATATACCCGCTTGACGAGCGGAGGCACGTAGGAAAAAAACCGATAGATTGCCCCTTGTTCTGTGTACTTCTTAATAGATAGAAGCAGTTTTTCGGTCACACCAGGAATCATCACCGGCAAGCCTGAAATAATCAAATCCACGTGTCCTCCGTACTTGCCGACGATGCGTTCGAGATCAGCAACGCTTGCGTGTTCTACCACAACACGTCCCCCAAAACGTTTCCGAAGAAGAGTGACGTACCGTTCTTCAATCTCGACAAGAACGACCTGTGTGCCTGGCCTACAGCGTTTCAGTACTTCTTCAGTGAAGACCCCTGTTCCAGGACCAAGTTCGAACACCGTCTTAATAGCCGAAAAATCGATATCGGCGATCATAGCTTTCGCGGCCGACGCGGAGCTTGGCGTTACCGAAGCATTTCGCAGGGGGTGCAACAAGCAGTGCCACGCAAACAAGACCAAATCTTTAGTTTTTTTCCACATAATTTTTTCACCTCAATTCCGAGATAATAGTAGCACTCTTTTCTCCTTTGGCGTCCCGCGCAGCTAACTATCGATGATGTCTTTCACTAGTAACGTAACAGATAAGATATAAACCTGCGGTTATAAGCAGAAACTTTGGTGCAAAGTTAATGAGCGTGTCACTGCTTGAATGTGAACGCAGGTCAACTACCCGAAAGATGCAGACGTTGGCCACGACATAGATGAGTAGTACAAGCCAACCCTCTATGCTAGAAGGTATCCATCCCCAACCGTAGCTTTTTCGCTTAAACCAGAGTTTTGATGCCATATGGATTTTGTGTATAACGTATATATAAATGTAACACGGAAATACGCTATACTACTGTATCTGCATGAAGAATATACTCAAACAAACACAGTGGCATAGGCTATTTGAAGTTGGTCTGGCTCTTAAAGCCTTTAACGGCATATGGGAGACAGTGAGCGGCCTTACCTTTCTTTTCGTCAGTAAGGCGACTCTGAATGTGTGGTTCTCAAGACTGCTTCAAAATGAGCTACTTGAGGATCCTCGTGACCGCGTCACGAATTTTATCGTGGGGACACTCCTCAACCCGGAAACCTCTACAAAGACCTTTGCCGCCGTCTATCTTCTTTTCCACGGTCTACTTAATCTGTTCCTCGTCATCCAACTTCGACGCGACAAACATTGGGCGTATCTCGTCACCATCTGGACCTCGTTCCTTTTTATGCTTTACCAAATCTACCGCATCAGCGAGCACAACTCACTCATTCTTATGGCGATTACGATCTTCGATGTCTTCTACATCGCTATCGTCTGGCACGAGTACAAGCACCACCGTGAACAAAAACAAACGCAAGCGCAAAATGTAAGCGAAATCCAAAAGACTCAATAAAAGCGGTATTGACCTCAGGGCAAGCCCTGGTTTTAAGGAACAAGCAATGCTCGTACTTCGCGGGGCGGAGCCCCGCGGTATTAAACCCTTATATTTCGTCTTCGCTCCGGCGTCATGCAAACTAAGAAGTTTGCGCGACGCCCATCGCTAGCCGAAATAAAAGAAGCCATCCAGCATTGCTGAATGGCTTCACGTTTTCCTTCTCACCATCTTTATTGAAAAGCTGGTATGGTGACCACCTGAATCTCAGAGATAACCCAATGTGCGAAGTTAGAATACGCCTTGAGGTACTTCTTAACCCAGATCCAAAAGTTCATGTCGAATTCCTTTGAGGAAAGCGCCGCTATTGCCCGAAGGAGCGCACCGAGAAGCAAAGGGGTAAGGCTATCGAGCATTGATGACTCGATAATCGACTTAAGTTCTGTCTTAACTTCGAAAAGCGGAATCCCCTTGTCGGCAGTATTGAACAGGGAGAGGATCATCAGTGCGGCTTGTTCGTCCGCAATACACTGAGTCCTCTTCCATTCGGAAACAGAAGCCTTCAATGCGTCGTCAACACGACCACGCTCACTGAGCCCTAAATAGGCATAGTATTTAATGACAGTCTCCGGGGGAGTTTCATTTTCTTCCCTGAGGAGCTTCGTGTGTGGCCTGCCGTGGAATTCGTCGTTAAGCCAAGTTGCCATTGCCTGCTCATTAAGGCTCCGAAGGTATTCACGGCCGGGTATCAGTTTCGGGTCAATCATAGGTCTGCTGGTTGTTTGTTTTTGAGTTGTAACTTGTGTTCAAATTGGGCCATAGAAAATAATAGCCCGACGTTTGGGCTTACTCTAATACAAAGAGACGGAAAAGTGAATTGTTCGTTGTTGGTTAGGAACGTTTCTGGAGAAGCCGGGATATCCACCAGCGCTTTACTGCAGGGAGTGTTTGGACTGAAAGCAGGAAACCGGCAACCGGTACAAGTGCACCAAGAAAGATGTGCTCGGCATTAACGATAATGAGGAGGAACGACGCGACACCATAGGTAATCAGCGCAATACAAAAAAGACGCACGGAACTTCCTTCCCACGCCTTATCGGCCTCAACACGCTTATTACGTTCAGTAATCGCGGTAATTTCTTTTTCAATCTTCTGGAGTCGTTCTTCCATTCGGTTATATTACTTTTTCTTATTCACTGGAACCTTAGTATTTTTCCCGTTCTCTTTTAACGTTACGAACGCCGCTTCGAATGCCCACTTCGTACATTGCTCGGTTTCTTTCTCGTTCATAATACCGTTTGCAAGAAGAAATTCTTCCTCTTTCACCACACTGGTGCGATACATTTCAGGACCATCGGTGTTGATGGTAATACGTACACCATTGTCGAGAAAGGTGCGAATGATCGTATGGAGTTCCTGTACATTCTTTACCACGCTATTGCGCAGATTAGAGGTGGGGCACAATTCGAGGACGATTCCTTGTTTTACAATATCTTTCAGTAGCTGTGGATCCCTCGCAGCAGCAAGTCCGTGTCCGATACGCTCGGGACGAATATGTCGTACCACATAGCGAAGTTCTTCAAGGTTGCCCGTCTCACCGGCATGAACGGTAAGTCCCAAACCAGCTTTCCTCGCGCGAGCAAGAAGTGGCGCATGCTCCTTCATGGAAAATGCATCTCGATCCGGTCCGAGTACGTCCACACCGACAATACCGTCAGGTGCATATTTTATCGCCTTCTCCACGGTTATTAAGTTCTGAGCAGGAGTAAATGTCCTATCGAGCGCGACGATAAGGCCCGCATTCACTTGTGGATATTCCATAATGGCGCGGCGCATTCCCCAGAGGGCCGCGAGAATAATGAAATCAAGATCACGCTCTCCCGTTCGATTCCGTTTCATCGGACTAAACCGAAGTTCCTGGAGCACAAGATTACACTTCCGATATCCTCCGCCAATGACCGAATGTACGGCTTCTTCCATCGCCTCAGGAGACGACTGAATGAGCTCGGTAAGGTGATAATAATTCTTATCCATCTCATCGATACCGAGATTTTTCTTTTCCGGACCCATCGTGATCATATCCTCGAACTCCCAATATTCTTTAACGGGAAGACGAATACCTTGCCGATGTGCAATGGTCCACATGATCACAGGATCAACCGCCCCGCCAAGATGGGTATGGAGTTCTGCGCGTGGAGTTGTTTCTCGTTGGGCCATAAAAAGAGTTAAAAGTTTAAAGTAAAAAGTTTAAAGCTGTTTTCTTTTCTTATTTTGTTTTTCGTATATCTTGCACTTTTAACTTTACACTTTCAACTCTTGACTCATCTTACTCCCATTCTACCGTTCCCGGCGGTTTGGAGGTAATATCGTACGCTACGCGGTTCACCCCCGCAACCTCATTCGTGATGCGTGCGGAAATCTTCGCAAGAAGTTCGTGCGGAATCCGTGCCCAGTCCGCGGTCATAAAGTCGGCGGTCGTAACGGCACGGAGAATGATGGGATGGCCGTAGGTGCGCGCATCACCCTGCACACCGACAGAGCGGATGTCGGGAAGGACGGCGAAATACTGCTGTATTCCTTTCGCTTCGCCCGACGCGAGAAGCTCCTCGCGGAAGATGGCGTCGGCATGACGGAGCATCTCGAGTTTTTCTTTCGTTACGGCGCCAATGATGCGGACCGCTAGTCCCGGACCGGGGAACGGTTGGCGCATCACTATTGGATCAGGTACTCCAAGTACTTTTCCTAACACACGCACTTCATCCTTATACAAATCCCGAAGTGGCTCGATAAGCTTAAACTTCACATCTTTCGGAAGTCCTCCAACGTTGTGATGTGACTTGATAACCGATGCCTTTCCACCCACGGAAACTCCCGACGTAATCGCGTCTGTGTAGAGCGTTCCTTGTACCAAAAACTCAACCTTTAACTTTTGACTTTTAACTATTAACTTCTCGGTCTCTTTCTCAAACAACCGTATAAACAACTCTCCAATAATCTTCCTCTTTTTTTCCGGCTCGGTCACTCCTTCAAGTGCCGTCAAAAACTCTTTCTCCGCGTCCACCACCCTAAAATCAAGCTGCGGAAGTGCAGAAAAAGTCTTTTTAATTTGCTCCGTCTCACCTTGACGCATCAGTCCCGTGTCCACATAGACACAGGTGAGCTGTTTCCCAATCGCGCGGTGGACGAGATAGGCTGCTACGGTAGAATCCACACCTCCCGACAGTGCGCAGAGCGCGCGTCCGTTCCCCACTTTCTCTTTGATACTGGCAACCTGTGCCTCTATCCAGTCCTTCCCGAGTTTCCATGTCTTTTTTGCGCCGACAATCTTTGTGAAGTTTTCAATGATCTTCATTCCGTGCTCCGTATGTTTTACTTCCGGATGAAACTGGATTCCATACAGTCGCCGTTTTGTATCTTCAATCGCTACGACAGGACACGCACCCGACTTCCCCGTTATCGTAAATCCTTTCGGAATCTTTACGACTTGGTCCCCGTGCGACATCCATGTCATCTCTCCTGTCGTCTTGCCTTCTCCCCCTCTGCCCCTCTTTAGAGGGGAAGTGCCGAGTCTGCGAGGCGATGGGGTGCTGGGGGAAGATTGAGAAGGAGTAG
>CALRDB010000019.1 GCA_943354745.1 Candidatus Nomurabacteria bacterium
CCGCTAACTCCAATGGAGTCATCTTGGAGATGGAAGATGGAGAGAAGATCCCCGTTCCTGTCCATTTTCTTAACTTTCCGAACCAAACAATAAACGCAAAAACACCAATGCCGAGACCATACCAAACCCTATGAAAACAACTTCAGCAACGTGTACCCCTGTTCCTTCGAACAGAACAAAACAAACAGCAACTGCTGTTGAGTTGGGTTCGGGCTTCGTCCTCGTAAAGTCAATCGTGCTACAAGTCGGCAGGTCATCGATGACCTTCCCCCCAGGGAGCAAAGGGACAGTGGAGAAAATCCTCCCAAATCCAGCACTCAAGTCCGCTCATCTGTACCAATCCAAGGTTGTGAATCCAGATAATGCGTCCATTGGAGTTGGGAATATTCCTCGCGATTATTTCAGCCCTCTCGCCGCTTCTTCGTAAGCGGAGTGCCTGTGGCGAGTACGTGATGTCTGTCGATCCATCCGTCTAGAGCCGGTTAGCAGTATGCTGGCCGGTTTTTTTATGCACAGGATTTGCTGTAAAAACAAGTTCCAGATCGGTTGCTCCATTTTGAGCGAATGACCCTACGGGGACCGCGACCTGCCTACCCTCCGCAGGGAGCAGGGCGGGGTACGCTTATCGACTGCTACTTGGGTCAGGTAGCTTTCTTCGAAACTACACTTGGATTTTAATAGTCGTTTCACTCCTTTAAAATCTCGGCGTACACCTTTCCGATTTACTCATCCGCTAAAGCGGATTCGCAAATAACGGAGAACCTTTTCGATTCCCGGATGGAGATACGGGGACCGCGAGTACGCTTATCGAAACTTACAGTTTCAGGTAGCTTTCTTCGAAACTACACTTGGATTTTAATAGTCGTTTCACTCCTTTAAAATCTCGGCGTACACCTTTCCCATTTCCTTACACCTTTGGTGTTCGGAAATAAGGGAGAACCTTTTCGATTCCCCAACGCAATGTGCGCAGGCACATTGCTTAGGGTCATTCAACAAAAAGGGCGCCTATGACGGCGCTCCTTTTTGAGCGAATGACCCTACGGGGAATCGAACCCCGATTTCAGGCTTGAAAAGCCCGCGTCCTAACCGTTAGACGATAGGGCCAAAAACCGGTGCAGAAGCCACCGAATGGCTAATTTCTAATACTTAATTTCTAACGAAGCAGGTACTAGAAAGGCAGGAAGACTATAGCATTTTTTGTAAAAATCGCAAAAAGTGCTATATTCTGTCGTGTCGTCCATGGAGGCGTGGGTGAGCGGTTGAAATCACCGGTTTCGAAAACCGGCATACCCGAAAGGGTATCGGAGGTTCAAATCCTCCCGCCTCCGCAGCGAAAAATCGTTTGCGATTTTGCGTCAGGAGGCGAGCAAGGCAACTGCTTGCCTTGCGTGGAGGATTTGAAGACCTTCTCCGTTATTTGCGAGGGTTTCCACCCGAGCAAATCGGAAAGGTGTACTGAAACAGTAGGTTTCAAAACTCCTCCCGCCTCCGCAGCGAAAAATCGTTTGCGATTTTGCGTTAGGAGGCGAGCAAGGCAACTGCTTGCCTTGCGTGGAGGATTTGAAGACCTTCTCCGTTATTTGCGAGGGTCTCCACCCGAGCAAATCGGAAAGGTGTACTGAAACAGTAGGTTTCAAAATTCCTCCCGCCTCCGCATTTCTTGAAGCGCGACGCGCGCACAAGAAATCCAATCGCGGGTACTGACCCTGTAAGGGTCAAAATTCCTCTCGTCTCCACACGCCGTGGAAGGCTTGAAGGCTCTCACGAGAGTGTTCTATATGCAAAGAAAAAGCTGGAGGATTGGGTGAGTGGTTTAAACCAACAGTTTACTAAACTGTCGTCTGGGAAACCGGACCGTGAGTTCAAATCTCACATCCTCCGTAATACACTGGATCCCCTATAGCATTCCATTTGCTCGATAGAGTTTGTATGAGTGGTCGGCCATCCACTTTTTGATTTCATAAAACTGGGTTACACTATCACTATGTACAGCGAAAAAGTATTTGAGAGAAGTATTGCCCTACTTCGCATCGCCCTCGGTATCATCTTCTTCTGGTTCGCCATGCTCAAACTGTCGGGGTTTAACCCTGTCTACGACATTGTCTATGCGAGCTTCCCGTTTTTGGCATCTGGAATAGGTAATCTCTTCCTCGGGGGACTTGAGGCAGTTATCGGCGTTGCGCTACTCTTGAATATATTCCCAAGGACAACCCATGCCATTCTTATCCTTCATCTCTTGGGGACATTCGGAGTGTTTATAACAGCACCTCAAATTATGTTTAGTCCTTCGTTCCCGATGCTCACGCTTGCAGGGGAGTTTGTGGTTAAAAATCTTTCACTCGCGATGAGTGGTATCGTGGTCATTCTCTACCACATGCGCCACCCAAGGCTTTCGAAGGGGTTGTTCTAGATTTGCTCAAGAAGTGTGGATAACTGTGTAAGCGTATCCGAATCAGTGATGATATCATGTATACATGATATCTAGTTGGAACGGATTGAAAGAAGAAGCATGTAGACTTCGTAAAAGAGGTCTTTCGCTTCGAGTCATACATAAGAATTTGGGAATCCCAGGTTCTACTCTGAGTGGGTGGTTCAAGGATATACGACTGAGTGACAATCAACTTCAAAAGCTGCGGGCATCATGGAAGGCTGGCCTAGTTCTCGCTAGAAAGAGGGCTGTTGTTTGGCATAATAACCAAAAAGAAACGAATCTCAGGGAGGCAAAGGAACGGGCCGAAAACACTTTATTACAGGTAGATACTTCTGATAGAGCAGTCTTGGATATTGCTCTTGCAATGCTTTATCTTGGTGAGGGTTTTAAAAAGTCGACCGAAACTGGTATCGGAAATTCTGATCCATTGGTGCTACGATTTTTTCTTGCAGTACTTAAAAGAAATTATAATTTTGATCTTACTACCATAAGATGTGAGCTACATTTACGGGCAGATCAAGACTCGGAATCTATAAAACAGTACTGGTCGATGTCTCTCGGCTTACCATTGAGTTCTTTTAAATATGTGGTAAAGGATAAACGGACTGAAGGGAGTGCTACCTACTCTCATTACAAAGGAGTATGCTTATTGCGGTGTGCAAACGTTGCCATTCAGCGAAAGTTGGTATACCTTAGTCAGAAGTTCTGCGAAAAAGTAATTAAAGAATCGCGCGCTTAGCTCAGTGGTAGAGCGACCCTTTGACGTAGGGTAGGCCGGGGGTTCAATCCCCTCAGCGCGCACAGCGAATCTTTGAGCGAGCGCACTAACAAGCAAATTATTTTGCTTGTGTGAGGGGATTGAAAAGGTTCTCCCATGTTTTTGAGTCTTTCTTAAGGCGAGAAAACGGGAAACCTGTACTGAAAGAGTAGCGTTCAATCCCCTCAGCGTCCACCGAAATTTAAAGTTTTTTGGACGAAGCAAACAGTCTGGCGAGCTTGTGAACACAGGTATATGCAGGAAGGGCTAATGCTTCTTCAGGCGTCACGAATCGCGCCGCTACGCATTCGTCCGACGGAGTAAAGGCGAGGCTCCCGATATGTACTTCGTAGAATACATTTGCCAGCCAACATGACGGGTCATCTTTTTTAGGACTGGATACGAAGAATGATGGCTTTTCTGCAATCCACGTAAGTGCAAGTCCCATTTCCTCTTTAATCTCACGACACAAACCCTCCTCAGGGAGTTCTCCGTGTTCAAGTCCTCCACCGGGAGTGTCCCACATTCCGCTAGCTTTCTGTGTGAGCAAAAATTTTCTCCGAGAGTCATCAAGAATAAGCGCCTTTATACTAATACGATAAAAACAGTGAGGAAGTTGGGGCATGAAGAGGGAAATATGAGTTATGAAGTATGGAGGAAAGATGCAGACTGGATCCCCGCCTCCGCGGGGATGACAAACTCCGCTAAGAGGTATGAACGTAAAGATAAATGTCCTCAAGTGCCTTAACAGCATCACCTGCTGCGATGTTGTTTTGGTGGTATAAACCGTCCGTGCAGTCTCCTGCGGCCCAGATGCCCAAAAGTGAAGTCTGTTGTGTCCTAGGGTCTACTATGACCTGCTTATAGGGTGTTAGCTTCACGAGGTCGCCAAGGAAATCAGTGGCCGGAGACGAGCCAATTTCGACAAAGATACCCTGCACCAGAAGTTCCTTAGGTCCTCCAGATTCCCTGTTCTGATAGACAAGGCTTGTTACGAATTTGTCTCCTTTAACTTCTAGGATATCGGTTGAAAGCAGTGCCTTCATTTTAGGATTCGCCAGCACTTTCTTTACGGTTATAGGGTCCGCCTTAAACTCATTGTTTTTGTGTATGAGAGTGACACTCTTTGTGTATGCAAGCAGCTGTGCCGCCGATTCAAAACCTGCGTTACCGCCACCTATAACCGCGACATCCAAGTCGGCAAACAAAGGTCCGTCGCAACTCGCGCAGTAGGTGATGCCCTTATGTTCCAAGCTATCTGCGCCTTTTACATCCAGCTTCCTTCGCGCACTCCCTGCGGTTACAAGTACTGTCCGTGCCTCGTAGGTACTCGCATCGGTCATAACGGTAAAACCATTTGTGCTTTTTGTAACGTTTGCCACTGTCTCTCCCGCCTTAATATCAACGATGTCACCGGCGTAGGCACGAAGATGTGCTTCCAGGGTTTTGGCAAGATCGGTTCCAGAAATTTTCACGGTTCCTATCCAGTTTTCAATACCTTCGGATACGGTACTTTGTCCGCCAAAATCACGCGCGATAAAAACCGTCTTCAAGCGTTTGCGTGAAGCATAAATTCCCGCGGCAACACCCGCAGGACCGCCACCAATGATTGCTAAGTCGTACATTAGATTTAAGATTAATGATTTAAGATTTCAGTAAAACAAGGATAGTATACCAGTATTACGTGCCAAATTAAAGAAAACCGATTTCTCGGTTTTCTTCTTACTTTAATCTCAAAGCTTACAACTTAAATCTATTTTTTTGCTCGGCGAAGAAAAGCCGGAACCGCGCCCCAATCGTCGTCGACGTCCTCGAGAATCTTCTTTTCTTCCACTACAGGTAAAACGGCCTTAGGCGTTTCTTTGTTGGCAGAAAAACTAGGCATAATCGTGCTAAAGATCTTACTCTTGTCCTCTGTAACCGCTGGTTTTTCAACAGCAAAGAGTGGCTTAGATTTTGCTCCATCAGGGAAACCTGACGCAATCACGGTAATCTTTATTTCACCCTTCTTGAGCTTTTCGTCCTTGATCGTCCCGAAGATGACCTTTGCGTTTGGGTCGATCGATTCGGTAATTACCTTCGCGGCGTCCTGAATTTCAAACATAGTGAGATCGTCTCCTCCGGCGATCGAGAAGAGCACACCTTTTGCACCATTGATTGAGAGTTCAAGAAGGGGAGAGTTGATAGCTATTTTCGCCGCTTCTTCTGCGCGTTTCTCGCCGGTGGCGGAACCGATACCGATGAGAGCTGATCCCGCATTCTCCAAGATGGAGCGGATGTCAGCGAAGTCGAGGTTAATGATACCAGGGGTGGTGATGAGATCTGAGATACCTTCTACTGCCTGACGAAGTACTTCATCACACATGGCGAATGCCGCTTTTGCCGTAGTGTCTTTTGAAATGGCAGAGAGAAGTCGGTCGTTTGGGATTACGATAATCGCGTCCACTACCTTTCGGAGCTCTTCAAGACCTTGATCGGCAAGTCGAAGTCGTTGTGCGCCTTCGAAAAAGAACGGTCTCGTGGTCACGGCGACGGTGAGTGCTCCCATTTCCTTGGCCGTCTTTGCCACGATGGGGGCAGATCCGGTAAACGTTCCACCTCCTTCTCCTCCGGCGATGAATACCATGTCAGCACCCTTTATCGCCTCTTGAAGTTCTTCGCGAGTTTCTTCAGCTGCACGTTTGCCAATCTCTGGATTCATTCCGGTACCGAGACCGCGCGTCAGGTTCTTGCCGATATGAATTTTCTTTTTCGCTTGCGTATTATGGAGGTCCTGCGCGTCGGTGTTTACGCCAATAAACTCAACGCCTTTCACCTTGCAGTTGATCATGTGGTTCAGCGCATTTTTGCCCGAGCCACCGCAACCGAAGACCTTGATTCGCGCGAATGCTTCAACTTCTGGAATGATTTGGGGCATAAGGAATAGCTTATAGCTGTTAGCTTCTAGCTTTTAGGAAGAAGGCCAACAGAGCCGATAAAAGAAGTGGAGCTAATCAAAAAACAAGAGAAAAAAACCATATGTCGTACTCTCTCGTAGGTAAAGGCAATCTTAGCACTCAACTTAAAAGAGTAAAGGGGTTGACCTATTTCAGTAATTATTCTGTTGTTTCGTTACAGGGAATGACCTTTACGGAAGGAACTGCCTAAAAAGATTCATAAGACCCTTTCGCGTTTTCTTAACAAATTTGAGACCGGAGATAGTTTCCGCATCTTCATTTTGAAGGCCGATGATGCAGAGGCCGTAGGCAACTGACCAGGACGCATCTTTAATTTGTCCCCGAATATTATTCCCGAACGACACACTGGCCACGCGCGCAGGGAGTCGTAGAGAGGCTTTAGCAAGATCATCAACCGTTTCGATGGCGGACCCACCTCCGGTAAGTACAATACCGGCAGGGAGGAGTCCACTTCGACCAAGTTTTTTAAGATGAGCTTCGATGAGTTCGAAAATATCGGAAAGTCTTGCTTCGATAATCTCTTCCAGTTTTTTCTGAGAGAAAGTACTTCCTATAAGTGAACCTCGTTTGATGCTTTCCGCCTCTTCAAGCGGAATACGAAGTCCAAGCGCAATATCGTTGGTAATGTCGTTACTACCAATTGGGAATATCTCAAGGGAAAGGGGAAGGTTATTTTCAAAAACAACAATTGAGACTGTTTCAGATCCGATATTTGCGAGTACCACCCCAGCCATTTTTTGCTGTTTCGTGAGTGTTACCAAACTTGCTGCCATAGGCGCAGCTACCAGATCTTCAACCTCAATACCCGCTTCCGCGAGTGTTTCAAGAAGATCATTTATATGATGTTCAAAACAGGTAATGAAGAGCGTGCGCACTTCAAGTTTACTTCCGCGCAATCCTTCAGGTTTTCCTAAAATTACTTTACCATCTACCTTGAACTGAAGTGGAATCGTATGAAGAATTTTTCGGTTTAGTGACAGCGGGGGAGGAATCTCCTGCTCGCTCGTTTCAATCGCTTTTTTAACATCAAGTTCGGTGATTTCAGAGTCAGCTCTCGTAATCACAACGGTACCGCTCGAGGTCAGACAGGAAAGTCCAATACCACCAATAGAAACAACCGCTCTCGTGATAGGGGTGTTCGCTGCTTTTGACGCTTGTTCAACGGCCTGGCGAACACTCTTGATCGCATCCCCCTGGCTCAGTATATAACCGTGTCGAAGACCACGGGATTCTGCAAACCCGACACCTATTACCTTAGGAAGCTCTCGGTCTCCTTCTTTGGCGCTTTCTGCTGCTACGACTCGCGTCTGGTAGGTGCCGATATCAATGCCGACTGAAATGTTTTTGTGGGACATGAAGAAAGGATAACCAATGACTGAAAAATCTATAACTGAATAACGAGAATAAAAAAGTTATTCAGTCATTCAGTGATGAGTTATCAGTGATGAGTAGATTAAATTTTGAACTTTTTGCGAAATTTAATCTCTTCACGCTCCATTCTACTCCCATGTTCATATCCTTTCAAATGAACAAGACCGTGGATAAATAAAAAGTTAAGAAAATTTGAAACACTTCGTTTAAAAAGTGGTGCCTGTTCTGCAACATCCTGCATGCAGAAGATGATTTCGCCGGAAAGAGGGGACAGAGAAAAGCTCAGAATGTCCGTCGAAGACGCTTTACCCCGATATTTTTTATTGAGCATTTTTATTTCTGAAGGCTCGACAAAAGCAATACTGAGCTCGTACTTCTCTCCTAATACGGAATTCGCCAGATCAGACCAAAGACCCCGCGGGAGGCGGGGTTTAGGTTCTAGAGAGTGGGAGATGGTTATCGAAGCCATGCGCTCCTGAGGTTATCTTCGGCCTCTCTTCTTTTCGACTGGAAGTTTGCCCAATTTTGCAAGCTTCTCACGATCAGCAAGGCGGTTGATGAATTTGAGGGTCGACATCTTCTTTTTAAGGGAAGATTGGTTGCGTTCTTTGTAACGAAGGCTGCGTACTTTATTGAGTACACCGGAACCTTGCACACGCTTCGTAAAACGACGAAGCAGGCTTAAACTACTTTCGCTTCCGGTCTTTTGAACTTCAACGTTTACGTTTGGGGCTGACATGGGCGCTATAGTAGCATACCAATCACGAGAGCGCAATTGTCGTTACGGAGCTTACGCAGCATTCTGTATGCGATAGGTGTCGCGGCGCTCTGTCGTGGCTAAGCAAGCTTTAATTTCTTGAGATGATCCGCGAGTTGGTGCAGTTTAACCGTTTCCTGTGCACGGTTCTGTGTATTTCTCACAATAACCGAGTTCTCGAGCGCCTCTCGTTGGCCGAGAATAATCGAGTAGGGAATTTTCATGTTTTCAATCGAAGATACCTGAGAAAGAAGTTTATCTCGGTTAAGTGACTGGTAGAGAGGAATACCGGCTTTTCGCAACGTCTCGATTACCCGAAGACTTTTTAGCTTGGCACAAAAGCCTAGTTGGAAGAAGAAAATTGAAGGTCTTTTGAAGAGTACTCGTCTTGTAGCGGCGCTCTCTTTCTTGGACCGTGAAAGCAGTAGGTTCATTCCGATAGAAGGTACTTCACGTTTAAGGCCTAATCGCTTCCCTAGGGTGTTATAGCGCACCCCTGAGCAGAGGGGACGAGTGGTTCCATTTTCCGTTGTTTCTCTAATTTCAAAAAGCGTTTCTGATGCGAAAAGGCGATTGCTTATAAGTTTCGGGTCGATACCAAAGGGTATTTCGAGCTCTTCAAGAAACTCAAGTACTTCTTTAAAGTGTCGACGGCTTTCGTCCCCAAGAAAACTAATCGATTGTGGTGCCTCTTCGGCAAGAGTACGACACTTTTCATGATCACACGTTAGTAATTCGATCGGATTTTTCCGTAGCAGTGTCTTGCAGGCTTGTGGAAGAGAGGCAATATGCTTTCGGTAATAGTTGGTAAGTTCACGCACAAACCGATTAAGTGATTCGCGGTCGCCGACGCTGTTCAGTGCAACTGAAAGTTCATTGTGTCCCTCATTCTTTAGTGTAGCCAATCCGGTTTGAATAAGAGTCGCCTCTGCGATACTTTTATTACTGCCCATGATCTCAAACGTGAGGCGATGCTTGTCCGATTTATCTTTCAACTTACCACTCGGGGTAAATTCCGCGGAAAACATAATCGGATGACCGTATTCAGACATGTGCTTCTCCTCGAAATAACGGAACATGGCCGCCTTTTCTTGGAGTGTTGGCATGAGGCAGAGAGAATCGGCCTTACTCGCGTCTCCGAGCATTTTGGCTTTCTCGTGATCTTCTTTGGTGATCGAAAGAGGAGTACTAAGCGGGGTAAATCCATAATAGAGTGCCGTCTCAATTCTTGGATCGATATTTTTATACTCGATATGGGTTGGGGTACGCCCAGACTTCTGCTTTTTGACAGCATTGAACTGTCGTTCGGGCACGATTGGTTGAATAGGGGGTTTCATACTAAAAATGAATTACAGATTATTGAGTATGAATTAGAAAAATGACGGCAACATACAATAAAGGTGATAGCTTCAGAAAGACCTCTTGGGTGGTGTTCCATTTCATGTAATGCGTACTCTCGTAGGTCACTCCTCGTGTATTACTTCCATTCACCGGGGAAGACACTCACTTCAGAAATGGGAAAAAGGCGAATGAGTGGTCGTCCGACAATGAATTTGCGGTTAAGGGTACCCCAAAGTCTTGAGTCGGCACTCTCACCTCGGTTGTCACCAAGGACGAAGTACTCTTTTTCGCCTAGTGTTACCGTTGTCTTATTTGCATCCTTGGTCGAATTAAATATTCCTTGCTCCCAGACGAATCCTTGAGGGTACTCGGCGTTCTTCACGGTGACCACGTTGCCGTCTATCTCTAACGTCTCTCCAGGAAGTCCCGCGACACGCTTAATAAGAAACTTGGTCGGTTCAGGAGGGAAGTGGAACACGATGACTTCGCCCCGCTTCGGTTCTTCAAACCGGTAAGAAAGCTCGTCAATGATGAGATAGTGCCCGCTTTCGAACGAGGGAACCATCGATGCTCCGCTCACGATGAACGGTTGTGCGACAAACATGCGTATCGGCACGACGATAATCACGGCGATAATCGCAAACCTTACAAAATCTAAAATAGATTCCTTCGCACCCTCTTTTTTAATTTCAGGAGGTGTTGGATGTGCGTTTGTTTCCTCCAGAGGTTCCATGATTGATGAATTGTAGTATGTGCGAGTGCATTGACGCAATGAGCAAAGGTGTTTCGTGGCGCATATGCAATACGAAAATACGAAAATATGAATATACGAATATACGAATTGCTTCGAATAAGATAAGATTGTTGCATTCGTAGTTATTCGTTGATTCGTTCCGATTCGTAAATTCGCATTTATGTTTTACCTTGTTGGTTTAGGAAATCCAGGTAGTGAATACGAGAACACGCGTCACAACACAGGCGCGATGGTACTTGAGGTATTCAGAAAGACGGAAGAACTTCCTGAGTGGAGTGAAGATAAGAAGCGCAATTCACTTATTTCAGAAGGAAAGGTAGGTTCAGAGAAGGTTACCCTCGTCTTCCCACAAACCTTTATGAATAATTCAGGGCAAGCTCTAAAAGGAATCAAAGAACTGAAAGTAAAGACGGTCGGGAAGGGAAAAGATAAAAAAACTGAGATTCCTAATCTTGCGGTAATTCATGACGACCTCGATATTCCATTTGGAAAGTACAAAATTTCGTTTAATAAAAGTTCGGGTGGACATCATGGTGTCGAGTCGATCATGAAGATGGTCAAGAGTGAAGCCTTCGTCCGCGTGCGTGTCGGAATCGCCTCATCCGCTTCTGCGGTGACGAAATCGCAGGAGGAAAAGGCGGTGGAGAAAATCATCTTAGGCAAATTCACTCCGGATCAGATGGTGGAATTTAAGAAGTTGGCAAAAAATATCGCAGAAGGGTTGCACTGTTTGATTGCCGAAAGTCGAGAAAAAGCCATGTCGCAATATCATAGCTAGCGAGAAAGCCCGCCACGTGAGCATTCTTACGTCTTTACGAGGGCGATGAGTCAGTATCATTCGCGAGTTAGAAGTGTAAAATAAAAAGGTGAAAGTTCAGGAAAAAAAGACACTACTGCTACTCTCCAGTTTTCGGTTTGTAATTAGCGGGAAACTCCCGCCAGTTTTAGGAAGACCTCTAAATCAGTTCCGGATGTCACACGTTATTACCGCCTCGAAGGGGGCGAGGGATCTCGCGTATTTTGAAAGGAATCGTAGCTATTTTCGTGATAATCATTTTGATGTTGAGGAGTTGGATCTGGACGGTAAGAAAGAAGACGAACTTCGTGACATCTTAAGTAAAAAAGAGTTGGTGTATGTTGAAGGAGGCAATACGTTCTATCTTCTCGCCTCAATACGGAGGAGTGGATTTGAACACGTCATCAAAGAACTACTCCCGAAAGGTCTCGTGTATATGGGAGGAAGCGCCGGAAGTTATGTTGCCTGCCCGAGCATTGAAACATCAACATGGAAAGAGAAAGTAAGAGACCGTTTCGGCGTGACTGATTTTACTGCGATGAATCTGTTGCCGTTCCTTCTGTTCGTGCACTATAAACCTGAAGAACACCAGGAACTTCTAAGAGAAAAGATACATTCTACTTCTCACTCGGTGCGGATACTAACCGATGAGCAGGCGATCTTTATCCACGACGGAAAGGAAGAGTTCCTCGGCGGTCCTGAAATTGTCCTATCATAAGTTGTAATTGTAGGAGTCAAACTCCTACAAACTCATATAGTTAGCCACTTTATTTCTACTTGTAGGAGTTTGACTCCTACAGAGCTATAATTTGAGCATGAGAAAGGAACCATTTACGGTTGGTTCGTATGTGCATGTGATGAAACGAGGCGCCCGAGGTATGCCGATTGTTCAGGATGATGGAGATAGATGGCGCTTTTTGCTTATGCTCAATCACTTCAATGACTACTTTCATTCGGAAAGTTGGTATCGAGACCTTATGGACGAGAAAATCGCAAATACGCTCAAGCGAGCTTCATCTTGGCCGGATAAGAATGCGCTCGTAGCGATTGAAGCATTTACGCTCATGCCGAATCACTTCCATCTTATTCTGAAAGAAATTGTAGAAGGCGGGGTTGCTAAATTTATGCACAAACTTGGTACCGGTATGGCCAATCATGCAAATGCAAAATACAAGGAGAAAGGAAGTCTGTTTCAGGGTCCTTATCGATTGCGAAATATCACCGAAGATATTTATTTCAGATATGCAGGAGTCTACGTCATGGTGAAAAACACCATGGAGCTTTACCCTGGAGGTCTTGAAAAAGCATGCAAAACCTTTAATGATGCATGGGAGTGGGCGATACATTACCCATATTCGAGTCTTGGTCATTATGCAGAAGTGGTTGATTCGCCGATACTGACAAAACCATTTCTGAAAGAACTTTTTCCAACACCGGGAGGACTTAAAACTTTTGCCTACGACTTTTTGCTTGGCAAGGCAAAGAAGTCAACGGGTCAGATGGAAGATGAATTAGAAATGCTGTAGGAGTCAAACTCCTACAGCATTTCTGTACTAGGCCTAGTACTATAGTTTTGTAGGAGTTTGACTCCTACAACTCCTACAAAACAGAGGATCTTATTTCTTTTCGCCGACAAATGAGAGGGCCATCTTCTGCTCTTTAGGATCAAAGAGAGTGATCTTGAAGGCGTAGGTCTTCCCAAGTTCCAAGTTGCGGCGGAGTTTGTCTTCGCTACCGAACTCTGAGATGTGCACAAGTCCCGCGACACCTTCCTCGATTGAGGCGAGTGCACCGTGCTTGTTGAATTTAATCACTACCCCCTTTACGGTATCGTCCTTCTTGTATTTGGTTCCGGCTTCTACCCAAGGATTCGGTTTGAGCGCCTTGATGGAAAGGGAAATCTTACCTTCTTTAATTTCGATAATCTTCACCTTCACTTTTTCTCCAACTTTGTAGAGCTTACGAGGATCTTCAACGAGTGCCCAGTCGATCTCAGAAATATGAACCAATCCTTCGAGACCTTCTTCCAGTTTGACGAATGCGCCGAAATCAACTAATCCGGTGATTTCGCCTTCTCGCTCATCGGTTACGTTGTATTTACCGATGATCTTCTCGCGTTCCTTCTCGGTGGTGCTCTTCTCGGAGAAAATAAGCTTTCCCTCCTTTGGAATAGCGGAAATAATTGTAACCTGAAGTTTTTCACCAATAAGTTTCTTTAGTTCGTCAAAAATCTTGTCCTTGTCACCATCGGGTACACGAGGATAGTGGTCAGCTTTCAGCTGTGATGCCGGGAGGAAACCAGCGATACTTTGCCATTCCAAAATAAGTCCACCTTTATTTGCCTCCTTAACCGTGAGCTCGAAGACCTTCTTCTCTCGGATTGCTACTTCAGCTTCATTCCAAATAAGCGCTTGTCGTGCTTCTTTGAGGGAGAGTTCGATATAGCCGTCCGGGTTTTCGAAATCAACAATCTTCGCAGCAATATTGTCACCGGGGTTGATCTTCTTGATAACATCGCGCGCGTTGATGTACTCGCGACCGTAGATGATGCCTGTTCCAAATGGAGGCAAATCAATATACACCCGTCCGTGCGAGGAGGAGATAACGGTACCTTCTATTAAATCTCCGATCGACGGAGGGTTCTTGACCGAGCTCATGAGCTTAGTCATGAGCTTTTCGTTTTGCTTTGCTACTGCGGCAGCGGCTTCAATCTCCGCTTCGCTTAAAACAACGGTGTTGGTATCTTCCATACGAGTACTAAATATGTCGGGAAATTCTTACAATACGAACGTACGAACTAAAAATACGAAATTACGAAAGTTCGTCCTCGTGTGTCGGTAGTTGTAAGGTGCTATTCCTAACAGTTTGTGAATAAAACGTTCAAAACGAACGTGGCAGAAGAATACCCCAGAATGTACAAAAAGTCCACTTTTAGTAATTGACCTAATTAACCTAAGTATTCTAATTGACCTAAGGAAACCTCAATACCAAAATCTAAAATCCAGAAACCGACATTCGGATACTCCTTAGAATAATTAGAGCACTTAGAAATTAGAATAATTAAACGTGGTTTGCTATACTGCTTCTGTTGTTAAGGATAAAAGATAAAGGATTAAGGATTTTTCCACTATGATAATTACTTACCTCGGCGGGGAATTTATAAAAGTTCAATTTGGCGATATTACCCTCGCGTTTAATCCGCCTTCCAAGGACTCGAAACTTAAAGCCTCGCGCTTCGGGGCGGATGTGGCGTTGGTCAGTCTTAATCATGCTGATTTTAACGGCGCAGAAAACCTCTCACATGGCGAAAGACAGCCATTTCTTATCTCTGGGCCTGGCGAATATGAAATCAAAGATGTGGCGGTTCGCGGGTTCTCCACTGAGTCAACCTATGGAGGAGAGCCTCACATAAATACCGTCTATACGGTCAACCTCGAGGGGATGAAGCTCTGTTTTCTTGGGGCTCTTTCTTCGCCAGACCTTCCTGCGGTACTCAAAGAGGAGCTGGACGGCATTGATATTCTTTTTGTTCCTATCGGAGGAGAAGGTGTACTTGTTCCTTCTGCCGCGAATAAATTGGCGGTCATGCTCGAACCTCACCTGGTAATCCCTATTCACTTTGAAGGATTGGGGGATAAAGCTGCGCTTAAACAATTCCTAAAGGAAGCTGGAGAAGAGAAGGCTGAAGTGCAAGATAAGCTCACTATTAAGAAAAAGGATTTGGAAGGGAAGGAAGGGGAAGTGGTGGTGCTTAAGGCAGGGGTATAATGCGAATATATTCGAATCGGAGAAGAACTTTTATTCTTATTCGTAGCTATTCGTTGATTCGTTCTATTCGAATATTCGCATGTTGAACCTGATTTCCAAACTTCAAAAGAAGCCGGAGCCTGTGCGAAACAAAATAGCGATTGGTACTTCGCTTGGGTTAACGGGAATTATTGTTGTCCTCTGGCTCATTAGTTTTTCTTTTTCCGAACCTGCAACTGTTGCCGTAACAAGTGAAAAGGAAGACGGTCCTTTTAAAGCCCTCGTAGACGGTATTAGTGTTTTCTATGATGACGCATCAACCGCGCTTAAAGGTGCCGTTGGTACCTTTTCAAAACTTTCTGACGCTCCTCCTGCTGTGCCCCCGGTTCCATCCAATGAAGAGCCGTCTACTGAAACCATCTCGAGATAACGGTGTGCGAAAAGTGTTGGCACGAAAGCCTTGTTTATAGTAGTATAGAAGAACCTAAGAAAGTTAGGAGGTTGGTTGTATATGTCAAATCCTGAATCAAAAATTCCAGTAAAACCGCCACATCAAAACGTCGTTGCAAGGAGCATCACGACCGAAATGAAGGAGTCGTATCTCGACTACGCGATGTCGGTTATTACGACGCGCGCTCTTCCTGATATTCGTGACGGTCTCAAGCCGGTGCATCGCCGAATTCTTTTTGCGATGCATGATATGGGACTCACGGCGTCCTCGAGGCCACGTAAGTCGGCGGCGGTAGTTGGTGATGTGCTTGGAAAATACCATCCGCATGGAGATATTTCCGTCTATGATGCGATGGTTAAAATGGCACAAACTTTTTCGTTTCGTTATCCGCTGGTTATCGGTCAGGGAAACTTCGGTTCGCTCGACGGCGACAGCGCCGCTGCGATGCGTTATACCGAGGCGAAAATGTCTAAACTTTCCGGCGAGCTTTTACGTGATATCGAAAAAGAGACCGTCGATTTCCGTCCCAACTACGATTCGACTCGTAAAGAACCCGTCGTGCTTCCTGCTGCTGTCCCAAACTTATTGTTGAACGGTACACTCGGTATCGCTGTCGGTATGGCGACCAACATCCCTCCCCACAATCTTCGTGAAGTTGTGGCGGCAACCGTGCATCTTATGGAACATGATGATGCTACCACTGAAGACTTACTACAGTTTGTCACCGGTCCCGATTTTCCCACTGGCGGTATCGTGTTTGGATCGCAAGATCTTCGTCACGCCTATTCGACAGGTAAGGGGGGTGTAGTAACGCGAGGTGTCGCTGAAATCATAGAAAACAAGAACGGCCAGTTCCAGATCGTCATCACTTCTATTCCATACCGCGTCAACAAGGCCGAGATGATTATCCAAATCGCCGACTTGGTTCGCGAGAAGAAAATCGATGGCATCAAAGGGCTACGCGACGAGTCAACCAGGGATGTTCGGGTGGTTATCGATCTCAAACAGGGCAGTTTCCCCGAGAAGATTTTAAACTTTCTCTACAAGCACACCCAACTTGAGGAAACCTTTCATTTCAATACCGTCGCTTTGGTCAATGGGATTCCGCAAACACTCTCACTTAAGGCCATTTTAGAGCAATTCATCATTCATCGAAAGGAGGTGGTGAAGCGACGAACCGCCTTCGACCTCAGGCAGGCAGAAGCAAGAGAGCATATTTTGCTTGGCCTCAAAAAAGCCCTCGACCATATCGATGAAATCATCAAACTTATCAAGAAATCAAAAGATGTAAATGAGGCGCGTGCGGGCCTTATCAAGACGTTTCGTTTTTCTGAGATTCAGGCGCAGGCGATTCTTGATATGCGCCTACAGAAACTTTCCGGTCTTGAACGGAAAAAGATTGAGGACGAGCTTCTTGAAGTGCAGGCACTCATTGAAGAATTGAAGTCAATCTTGGGCAGTGCCAAGAAAATGCTCGCGGTTATTAAAAAGGAGCTTGAGGAAATTTCTGTCAAATACGGTGACGATCGCCGTACCCGTGTTATGAAACACGGGGCCAAGGAATTCTCGGAAGAAGATTTGATTCCTGACCAGGACGCCGTACTTGTGCTCACAAAGGGTGGCTATATCAAGCGAACCGATCCTGAGGAGTATCGTAAACAACGTCGTGGAGGTGTCGGTGTGGTTGATTTGGATACTAAAGACGAAGATTTCGTCACTCATGTCATTACCGGTACCACGCACAATGATTTCCTCTTCTTTACCGATAAAGGAAAGGCCTACCAGATCAAGATGTACGAAATCCCAGAAGGAAGGCGCGCAACCAAGGGTAAATCAATTATGAACTTCCTCGCACTTTCTGCTGAAGAGAAAGTAACTTCGATTCTTCCCATGCCGAAGGCGGTCAAGACGACTGCGCTCTCACTGCTCATGGTAACGAAAGCTGGAGTGGGTAAGAAGACCGCTGCCGCAAACTTTCACGATGTGCGCCGAAGTGGCTTACTTGCCATTAAGCTACAACCAGGTGATGAGCTGGTATCGGCATCATTTGTGGAGAAAGGTGACGACGCCATACTCGTGACGAGGAAGGGTCAGTCTATCCGCTTCAAGGAGAGTGACATTCGTGAAATGGGACGGGGGGCGGGTGGTGTGAACGCGATGAAGCTTGTGAAAGGGGACTCAATTGTGGGCACTGGTATCGTCAGCAAAAAGACCGAAAAACCTGAACTGCTTGTCATTATGGAAAACGGGTACGGAAAGAAGACAAAACTTTCAGAATACAAAACCCAGAAACGAGGTGGGTCAGGTATCAAGACCGCGAAAATCACTTCAAAAACAGGTGAACTTATCGGCGGACACGTCGTGGTTTCGCCGGATGAAGAGCTTGTCGCTATTTCGAAGAAGAGTCAGGTAATCCGAACCGACGTGAAAGAAATCGCAACTCTTGGTAGACAGACGCAAGGGGTGCGGATTATGAAATTGCATGAGGGAGACAGCATTGCGTCATTGACATGCCTATAGGACAATGAAGCAATGAATTTCTAATTTCTAATACCTAATTTCTAATAAAATCCCAAAGTGAAGTTGGACGTCTTGCGGTGGCG